>QHYR01000113.1 GCA_003223315.1 Acidobacteriota bacterium
CCGTTCGAGGGGGGCGTCAGGCTTATCCTTGATCCCGCCAAACAAACTTTTGTCATCGAGGAAGAATTCCGAGGTAAGCACGCCCTTGCGATAGAACTCCTCGAAGAGATCGGAAGCTGCCTCGAACGCGGGACCCAGAGGCTCGGAAGGCCGCGCCTGCTCCCACTTCGCGAAACGTTCCCGCGCCTCATCGAATTTCAACTCATAGAGGAGCCGAAATCCGGCGCCCAGCTCCGGATCGCTCATTGCACTTAGCGCAGCGCGTGCTCTTTCGCCGCCTGCAGTTGGCCATCGAGCTCGAGCCGTAGCGTTCGGCAGCGGAGCCGTCATGCACACGGCAAGCAATAACGAGCAGGCGCCTCGGCCCAATCTGTGGCCCAGCGTGCCGCGGCTGCCTCTCTCGGCGCTCATAAGCAACGCTCGCATGAGCCAGTTAGATGCCTAGGCTAGGGATGTGTTGCCGGGGGTATTGCGGAGGTCTCCGTGCCTTTGCGCAGCGGCTGGTGGATAAATTCAGGCGGGTTGGGTAGCTGCCTACGACTTCGATCGCTCGGAGCCGTCGTCCCCGCAGCGGCTCCCAACCCGCACAACATGATCGCTGGCGGGATGAAGTCCCGCCCATGGATCGCAAGCCCCAAAGAGGAGGTACCGGCGTTTTAGTACGAAAGATACAGTGCGGCGGATTAGCGTCTATTTGCGAGAGCCACTCCGTGCTGTGCGATGAGTTAAGCGCAGCGTTACGCTGGCCACATGGCCGGCGGGGACCCACACATTGTGCTCCCACTCTGAGGTCATCCCTAAACCTTGGGCGCGCACCTCGTATAGGCCTTGGCTAATCCCGGCGATCCGGAACCGCCCGCTCCCATTCGTGCGCACAGCGTGCGGCGCCCGGCCGTCCGCTGTTTGCCAGAAGACCTCCGCAAAGGCCACAGGAGTACCTTTGCCGCTGAGCACAACTCCATCCAGGATGCCTTCCCTAGTTGCGCCGTATGCAAATGCTGCGAGCCACAGTAGAGCAAAGGCTAGCGCGGCAAAACGAGGTTTTCGCATGGTAGAGCTCGAACCTATCCGTTGCGCTCATTTTATCCTGCCTGAGTAAGGCGCCAGTCACTCATGGGACCAAAACGTCAACTGTCCGCACGGCCACCGGCGTTTCTAGCGACTCAGCCGAAGGAGTTGCAGGCACTGCCGCATCCCGGTATTGTGGCGCGTTCTCGTCGACGCAGCTCCCCGGGAGGCTCCATGCCACGCTATCTATCTCTCCACACGCTCGCTTGCCTGACGCGCCAGGGCGCCGCCCAACTGACCGAACGCATATTTTCTTCGAGGAGCGTCAAAGCGCGTCGTGTGCAGCTGAATATGATGGAAGGAAAGATGCTTGTGGAATTCGAAGCGTCTGATCGGGATACAGTCCGAGCGTGGCTCGAAGCGGAAGGATTTCACTACGAGTGGCTGATGCGAATCGAGTTCGAATCCGAATCGGGCACACTCGTTACCGTATCCTGATGAGGAATGCGATTTAATTCTGATTCGCGAAGATGTTGGGATGTTCGCGCCGGATCACGGCTAGAGCTTCTTCCGGCGGCCCCACGCGCAGGTAGTCTGAGTAATCGGTCCGTTCGTGCAGGCTCAAGCTAAAAAGAAATTTTCTCCCGTCGAAATCATAGGAATAGTGCGTTGGCATCCACACGCCGGGCGCAACCTCATGCTGCTCGTAGGTAAATTGGCCGCCGCGGTAGAGCTTGGCAATGATTCCCGCGCCCCAGGAGACGTCGTCGGTCAGTTCCGCTTCAGCCCGGATCAGTTGCCCGCTGGATTCGTCTACCCACGCCGTGCCCCCGCTGTGCGCGTAGAGCGCGGCGAATCGTGCTGGCGACCGATAAGTCGGATCGGGCTCGAAATTCAGTTTCACCACCGGGTGGCCGTTAATCCGGACGCGCCCCGCCCAGCGGAAAATAAACGCCTTGCCGATCGCCGTGACCATATCGGCCCGCTCGCGCCTGTGCCGTTCTGTTGCGAAGAAATTGCCGACGTGGGGGTACCGCCCGTGGGCCTCGGCAAGAAGAGCCTGCGCAACGCCATGCCATTGCTCCTCAAGATAGGCGGCATCGCTGGTTTTGCCGTCGCGTTCGAGTTCTACGCGAATGATTCCCTGGCCCGCGGGGATCACCCGGAAGATGACGTCTTTGTCGGGCGCTTTGCCGTTTCCGTGGAACAAAGAATGTTCGGTACGGGCGTACTGATCGAGCATGAGGTCATTATGGCGTTGGTTCTCAAGGGCGCGATCGACCAGGTCGTGAATCTGCTGCGCGGTAAGTGGGGTTTCAGAATGTTTGCCGTCGCCCTGATCCACGTCGCCTAAAAGCAGGCCACCGGGCCAGGCAGCCGATAAGGTCATGCCGGCGGCCAGAACGGCCAGCAAGCCGAAGCCGACCTGTACGCGCTGTCGCATCCTAATCCTCACTGGGCGAGGTCCCGGCGCCTGGCTGGGCCCCGAACGGAGTAGATCTATTATCTCATTAAGCTGCTAGGTCCGAAACTCACCCGAGCCCATGCTGTGCCAGGAGTCCAAACACGGCTTGACCGCTCTCCTCACGGTTGGGGCTGCCTCTATGAGTTGAGATGATAGGGGAGTAAAACGGGACGCCGCGGGACCGCCTTGGCCCTTGTGATAACTGCCGTCGCCTTCTCGTACTTAGCGTCTGCCGTCGGAAATGCGCCTTTGCCTCGATTCGAGATCCCTCCACATATGTGGGTCGGTTGAAATGGCACCACAATAGGTGGACATTTTGAACAAGATTCACGCAACATTTTGTGCAATTCGCCAAGATTTTTCCTTGACAAGCTTTTGGCGCGTCGCTATCGTGCCAATTCAGATTCGGGAGACCATGGCTGTGCTGCCGGTTCCTGTTCGGCTCCGGTATTCGTAAGCGGCCAAGCGCCAGCCCGGGTTCATCGAGACATCCAGACTATAAGCCGCGATGTCGGCGCGTCAGGCGCCAGTGGCTTCGCAGGCGATAGCCACCCTTCCCCTACGGGTGACCTTTTTCGCTTTTTGGGGTCTCCAACCCGAGGCTGGGCTCTTTCTAATCACGCGGTTCCCGCCGGAGAAGCGGAAGCCGCGTCCAGGCGGCTGGCTCGTCCGCTTGGTAAAATATAAGGGTTCCCATCCCGCGGGAACCCGACCTGCGCGGAGGCGAGATGGCGGAACCCAAGATGGCGCTCCAGAACGACAAACCGATCTCTACGACTGCTGCATCCGAAACTCGTTCGAAAACTGGCTTGAACTTCAAACGCTATTTTACCGACGGACGCATTTCTCCCTTTGACGCGGTGGAATGGGAGAGGCGCGTGGCCCAGATCGGCAATGAAAAGGGGCAAGTTATCTTCCGTCAGGAAAACGTGGAAGTGCCCAAATCCTGGTCACAGACGGCCACCAATATCGTGGCTTCGAAGTATTTCCACGGGAAGATGGACACGCCGGCGCGTGAGAACTCTGTGCGCCAGTTGATCAGCCGCGTCGTGGACACGATTGTCGACTGGGGTGAAATCGGTGGATATTTCGCCTCA
Source organism: Acidobacteriota bacterium (assembly GCA_003223315.1). Classification (GTDB taxonomy): domain Bacteria; phylum Acidobacteriota; class Terriglobia; order Acidiferrales; family UBA7541; genus Palsa-189. The sequence continues at coordinate 3,571 of QHYR01000113.1, forward strand.
CCGGCAGCCCGAGACGCTTTCCAGGACGACCTTACTCATCTCCTGGTGCAACAGAAAATGAGTTTCAATTCGCCGGTGTGGTTCAACGTGGGCGTGCAGCCGAAGCCACAATGCTCGGCTTGCTTCATCAACTCCGTCCAGGATGACATGAAATCGATCATGGACCTGGTGAAGACCGAGGGCATGCTCTTCAAGTGGGGTTCAGGTACAGGCACGAATTTCTCCGCCCTGCGCGGAAGCCATGAAGCCCTTTCCGGCGGCGGCATCGCCTCGGGGCCGGTCAGTTTCATGAAGGGTTTTGACGCCTTTGCCGGGGTGATCAAGAGCGGGGGGAAGACGCGCCGCGCCGCCAAGATGGTCATCCTGAATGCCGACCATCCCGACATCCTGGAGTTTGTGGCGAGCAAAATGCGCGAGGAGCGCAAGGCGCACGTGCTCATCGAGCAGGGCTACGACAGCTCGATCGACGGCGAAGCCTACAGCTCCGTTTTCTTCCAGAATGCCAATCATTCCGTGCGCGTGACCGACGAATTCATGCAAGCGGTCGAAGCGGATCGCGATTGGTGGACCCGCAACGTCACCGATGGTTCGCCCGCGGAGAAGCTCCGCGCCCGCGATCTCTTGAAGAAGATTTCCGAATCGGCCTGGCACTGCGGCGATCCCGGCATGCAGTACGACTCCACCGTTAACCGCTGGCACACGTGCAAGGCTACCGCGCGCATCAATGCTTCGAATCCGTGCTCAGAGTACATGTTCCTGGACGATACGGCTTGTAATCTGGCTTCGCTCAATCTGATGAAATTCCTGGGGCCGAATGGCGCGTTTGACGTGGAAGGCTTCCGCCAGGCCGTCGACATCACCATCACGGCGCAGGAAATTTTGGTCGATAACGCCAGCTACCCGACGCCCAAAATCGCCGAGAATTCTCACAACTTCCGCCCCCTCGGCTTGGGCTATGCCAATCTGGGTGCTTTGCTGATGTCCTTGGCGCTGCCTTACGATTCCGATGGCGGCCGGGACATGGCCGGGGCGATCACCGCACTAATATGCGGTGAAGCGTATGCCCAGTCAGCCCGCATTGCCGAACGGCTGGGCCCCTTCCCGGGATTCGCGGTCAACCGCGAGCCCATGCTGGACGTCATTCGAATGCACCGCGATTCTCTGCGGCCCATAAGACCCGAAAACGTTCAGGCCCCTCTGCTGGCCGGAGCTCGCCAGGTCTGGGATGACGCCCTCACCCTTGGAGAGCGTTACGGTTATAAGAATTCGCAGGTGACCGTGCTCGCACCTACCGGCACCATCGGATTCATGATGGATTGCGATACGACTGGGATTGAGCCGGATCTGGCCCTGGTGAAATACAAGAAGCTGGTCGGCGGCGGTGTGATCAAGATTGTCAACAATACCGTTCCGCAGGCGCTGATGCGCCTCGGATATTCGCCGGAACAGACCTCACAGATCGTTTCTCATATTGATCTCGAGGGCACAATCGAAGGAGCGCCGGGCCTCAAGGCTGAGCACCTGCCTGTTTTCGATTGCTCGCTGGCGCCTGCCGGCGGCGGGCGCTCGATTGACTGGCACGGTCACCTGAAGATGATGGCCGCCGTGCAGCCCTTCCTCTCGGGAGCGATCAGCAAGACCATCAACATGCCTGAAGAGTCCACGGTCGAAGACACCATGCAGGCCTATATCGAATCCTGGAAGCTGGGCGTGAAAGCCGTGGCCATCTACCGGGATAATTCGAAACGCAGCCAGCCGCTTTCTGCCGCGGGAACTAAAAAAGAAACCGCCGCAAGAACGGTGGAAGCGGAATCCCCCGTTGCTCAGCAACAGGAGCTCTTCCTCCAGGTGCCTAAACGGCACAAGCTGCCCAGCGAGCGCCAGTCCATCACCCATAAGTTCTCCGTCGGCGGGCATGAAGGTTACATCACCGTCGGCATGTATGAAGATGGCACGCCGGGGGAGATCTTCATCAAGATGTCCAAGGAAGGCTCGACGCTCTCCGGCTTCATGGATGGATTTGCGCTATCCGTCTCTATCGGCCTGCAATACGGCGTGCCCCTCAAAGCCCTGATAGACAAATTCATCAACACGCGCTTCGAGCCATCTGGTTATACCGGACACCGGTCGATCCCCTACGCAAAATCTGTGTTGGATTATATCGGCCGCTGGCTCGGAGGACGGTTCATTTCCGCCGATTATCTGACACCGGCGGAAGCTGTGAGGCCTGCCGGCATTCCTGCGTTGAAGGCGTCAACTGCAGAGGAATCGCTCGCCTCCCAGGTGGCATTTGATGGCGCCCCGACCTGCCCCGAATGCGGCATGCTCATGACGCCAAACGGTGGCTGCTATAAATGTGAAAATTGTGGCAGCACTTCCGGCTGCAGTTAAGCAATTTCGAACGGAATCGAGCCTAGCGTCTTCAGTGCGAGAGCAAACATAGCAAGGGAGTCTGGCCCAAAAAGTAAGGGGCCCGCGTAGGGCCCCTTCAGTTCCACCCCATACAGTAGCAACGACCTCACCCGCCATTCCCGTTTTCTCGCGGGAAAGCACCGACCCCCGGGAAACAGTGCTGATCGTAGGTGCACGCTCTGTGCCAGTGCTCGTCGGAATTCTGTAAGCAACCATAAATCCCTATATACCAATAGTTTAATGAGTTATTTAGATGGCCCACCTGGCTGTGGAACGCCAATGGAAGCCTTATTTCTATGGTTTTTCACAGGTCTTTAGGCTTGAGAATACGGTCTTTGGTAGGCAGGAGTAGGTTTTCTCACGAACCGACTGCGGCCCTTACGGCGCTGGCGAGGAGTTCCGCCCAGTGTTGCACATCTTCGGCGCGCTCGGCTTCAACCATCACTCTGGCTTTTGGCTCAGTCCCCGAATAGCGCAGAACCACGCGGCCCGAATCGCCTAAGGCCCGTGTGGCGTCATGGAGCGCTCGGGAGACTTCCGGAAGGGATTCGAGGGGTGGCTTCGCCCGGACCTTCACGTTCAAAATGGTTTGGGGATAGATCTTAAGATCTTTCACGAGGCCGTCCAAAGGCCCCACTAGGGCGACGATGCAGGCGATCTTGAGCGCAGTAAGCAAGCCATCTCCAGTAGTCGCATCGTCGAGAAAGATCACGTGTCCGGATTGTTCGCCGCCCAGGTTCGCACCGCTGCGCAACATCTCCTCGAGCACGTAGCGGTCGCCGACGGGTACGCGCAGGAGCGCGAGTCCTTCGGCCGCCAAGGCGCGCTCCAGGCCCAGGTTTGTCATCGCAGTGCCCACCACTGCCTTGCCTTTTAGCTTGCCCACGGAACGCAGATACCGAGTCGCGGCGAGCAGGACGCCATCCCCATCGACAACGCGCCCCGAAGCTGTGACAAACATGGCGCGGTCGGCATCACCATCAAAAGCGACACCGAGGGCGGCACCCGCTTTCGGGACTTTTTGCTGGAGGTCCTGCGGATATAGGGACCCACAGTTCGCATTGATATTGCGTCCATCCGGGTTGTCGTGAATCGCAATTACCTTTGCCCCGAGCGAGCGGAATAGGGCCGGTGCGAGTGAACTTGCTGCGCCATTGGCACAATCAAGCACGACTTTAAGGCCGTAAAGGTTTGCTCCGGGGATCATGCAGCCGCGCAGAAATTCGAGATAATCCTCATCGAACTGCGTGTCTGGTGTGAGGCGCACCGTAGGGGCCGGGGCTTGGCCATTGCGATGTCGCAGGATTTCCGTCTCGATCTGTTCTTCTATACCATCGGGAAACTTCATCCCCGACCCCGCAAAGAGCTTTATCCCATTGTCATGGTATGGGTTGTGCGAGGCTGAAATCACCACCCCGGCCGCAAACCCTTCCTTGCGGACCAGGCAGGCTACCCCCGGCGTGGTGATGACTCCCGCGAAGGAGTTGTGAATGCCTTCATTGGCGAGGCCGGCGGCGATTTCCGAGGCGATATGCGTACCGGATTCGCGAGTATCGGTGCCGATCAGCACGCGCGGATGCTCGTTCAGCAGGCGGAGATAGCCCCCTATGCTGCGGCCGGCCCAGTAAAGGGTCTGGTCGTCCAGGGGATATTCGCCGGGAATTCCC
>QHYR01000042.1 GCA_003223315.1 Acidobacteriota bacterium
GAGAAAGGGCGCAGCGAATTCGAGCGCATGCAGCAGCGCATGAATGTGCAGCGGCCCTCGCCCGACCTGCTTTCACGCTATCGGGTGACCTACTATTTGTTCGATCTGCTTTATTGCGATGGATACGATCTGCGGGAAGTCCCCTTGCTGGAGCGCAAAACTTTTCTTCGCGGCATCCTGGACCCCGGCCGCGAATTTCGCTTTTCCGATCATCAATTGGAACGCGGCAAAGATCTGTTTGAATTAGCCCGGCAACAAGACCTGGAAGGAATCGTCGGAAAACGCATCGATAGCTTTTACGCCAGCGCACGCTCCCAGAACTGGGTGAAGTTGAAGACCACAAAAACTCTGGACGTGGTCATCGGGGGCTGGACCGCGCCGCGCGGCAGCCGCACCCATTTCGGCTCCTTGCTGCTCGGTCTTTACCAGGGCAGGGCGCTGCGCTTCGTCGGCCATGCCGGGACGGGAATGGACGAAAAGATGCGCGCATTGCTGATGAAGAAACTGCGCGAGCGCGAAATCGACAAGTGCCCCTTCGACAAAATTCCCGAGACCAACGAGAAGGCTTTCTGGGCCAAGTCCGAGCTGGTTGCGCACGTGCGCTTCCTCGGCTGGACTCAGGAGCCACGCTTGCGCGCCCCGGTCTTCCTGGCTTTGCGCAGCGACGTCGAGCCGGAAGAATGCCGCTGGGAAAGCGAAGTGGCGCCGCAGCCCGCACCGGCGCCCGGACCTATGCTCGTTCGCTCGCTCGAAATTGTGGGCACGGTGCTGAGCGAAAAAGAAGATATCGAAAGGGAGCTCTTTTCCGGGAAGCAGGAGTCGGTCACCCTCGATTTCGAGGGCAAGCGCTTCCGGCTGAATCATCTCAACAAAGTATTTTTTCCTGAATCGGGCTATACCAAACGCGACTTGGTCGCTTACTACTATCGCATCGCGAAATATCTTCTTCCATTCCTCAAGGACCGGCCCCTGGTGCTGCGCCGTTATCCTGACGGAATCAAGGGGCAGGCGTTTTTCCAGAAGAACATGCCGGAGGGCGTGCCCAAGTGGATCGAAACGGCGTCCATCCCATCCGAAGGAAAGCGTGAAGATGTGCAGTATGTAATCGCCAATGACCTTGCGTCGCTGCTCTATCTCACCGGCCTGGGCTGCATCGACCACAATCCCTGGTCGAGCCGGCGTGATGACCAGGAGCATCCGGACTATTTTTTCTTCGATCTGGATCCCGCCGAAGGCACCGAATTCTCCAATGTCCTCATAATTGCCCGCGCACTATACGAAAAACTCACGCAGGTTGGGTTGAAAATATTCATGAAGACCTCAGGCGCCACCGGATTTCACCTGTATCTGCCAGTCGAACGCGTTTACACCTTCGAGCAGTTGCGCATGTTTGGAGAAATCTTCGCGCAACTCGTTACTGCCGAACATCCGGAGCGCGTGACGCACGAGCGCATCGTAGCCAAGCGCCGGCCCGGCCGCGTGCTGATCGATGTAACGCAGAATTCACAGGGGAGGCCGCTCGCCGCGCCATACACGGTTCGCGCGTTTCCCAAAGCGCCCGTATCCGCGCCAGTGCAGATAAAAGAATTGCGGCCCACCCTGAAACCGGAAAAGTTCAATATGAAGAATCTCTTCAGGCGGCTCAAAGAGAAAGGCGACTTGTGGGCCGGCTTTTGGGAAAGCCGTCAGAGGATTGAGCCCGCCCTGGACCAACTCGGAGAGCGCTCCTTGGAATCCAAACCACAGCCTGAATGACCATCACTAAACTCAACCGCCGTTTGCTCTTCCGCAGCTTCTCTTCCGCAGGCCGCAGTGATATTCTCCCAACCCACAGGCAGCTGGCCTTTGTTCCAACTTCGATTCGATAGGGAGCCCAATGTCAAACAACTTTCCGCTGGCCGCGCATCTCACAACCATGCTTCGGCGCTCGCCGCTGGCAGGGCTGGTCATTCTTCTGGCTATGGCTGCGGCGGCTCAGCCGCAGAAGGAAGAGAAGAGCAATATGCAGGTGGTCGGCTATAACGACCTGCAAGCTCGCAGTTCCTATCAGCCTACCGTTCACCAACAGGGGCAGCGCTGGATCGCCTACATTGGCCACCACGGCGGCTCGCAACCGAATCCGCTTACCGGAAAGCAGGAAGACAACGGCACCTCTCTCGTCGACGTGACGGATCCGGCCCATCCTCGCTATCTCTCGCACATTCCGGGCGAGCCGGCCAAGAATGGCAGTGCCGAAACTGGTGGAGCACAGATGGTGCGCATATGCGACGGCAGCACGCTGCCACACGCGGATAAAAGCAAGGTCTACATGCTGCGCACGTTTGGCGGCTCGCAACACGAAACCTGGGACGTTACCGATCCGACGAAACCCACGCGCTTGACGGTCGTCGTGAGCGGCCTGGTGGATACACACAAGAGCTGGTGGGAATGCGATACGGGCATCGCTTACCTTGTATCCGGGCTCCCTGGTTGGCGCGTTCGCCGTATGACGCAGATCTATGACCTCAGCGATCCGGCACACCCGGTGTTCATCCGTAATTTCGGCTTGCCGGGGCAGCAGCCTGGTTCGACCGGGCCGGCGCCAACTGAATTGCATGGCCCCATGTCCACCGGCCCCGGCGGCAATCGCGTCTATTTCGGCTACGGGACCAATGGTAACGGCATCGTGCAGATTGTCGATCGCGATAAGCTCCTGAATGGACCTAAGGAGCCCACGGACGCGAATTTAGTTTACCCACAGATTGCCAGGCTCGATTTGCCTCCCGATGCGGGTTCGCATTCGGCGTACCCATTGCTGGGAATGGATCTGCCGGAATTCGTGAAGCAAAAGCCGCGCGTGTCCGCGGCTGCCGCGGGCATGGAACACGGCGAGGCGGACACGACCGGCAAGCCGAATCAGTCGCACCGAGACTTTCTCTTGTCGGTGGGCGAGACCACCGGCAACGAATGCCTCGAAAACAGGCAGATGGTGCGCGTCCTAGACATCACCAATGAAAGGTATCCTTTCGGCGTAGCCAGCTGGACCGTCCCCGAGGGCAGCGGCAATTTCTGCGACCGCGGCGGGCGGTTTGGCACGCATTCGAGCAATGAAAATTTCACGCCGATCTACTATCGGCGGATTGTTTTTATCGCGCATTTCAATGCCGGCGTGCGCGCTCTCGATATTCGCGACCCCTTCCATCCGAAGGAGATTGCCTATTATATCCCCGCCATTACAGACAAGACGGACAAGCGCTGCGTGGGCACCGGTGCGGATCAGCGCTGCAAGGTGGCGATTCAGACGAATAACGTGGACGTCGATGACCGCGGGTACATCTACATCGTGGATCGCGCCAACACCGGCATGCATATCCTCGAACTGACCGGCGCGGCGCGCCAAATTGCGAATTTTGACTCCAAGCGTGTATCCGAGAAGCGCTAACTAAAATAGAGGAGCGTTAGTTACGCCTCGATGATGTCATTGCGAATGGCGTAGCGAACGAGTTCGGTCACCGAATGGCATTCGAGCCGCCGCATGATGTTGGCACGGTGCGTTTCGACGGTCTTGAAGGTGGTTCCCAGCGTGGCGGCGATCTCGCGGCTATTTTTGCCCTCCGCCAGAAGCTGGACGATTTCACGCTGCCGAGGCGTCAGCCTAAGAGCCTGATCCCGCCCAGTATTTTTTGGCGGCTTCTCGCGTCCGTCCAGGAAAGCTTGCGGCACGTTGGAAGTGAAGAAGGTCTTATTCCGGTGCACAGCTTCAACGGCGTGGACCAACTTGCTGGCGGCGTCGGATTTCAATACGTAACCTCGCACGCCAGCTTTTAACATCTGCTGAATCAGCGGATCGGAATGGTGCATAGTGAGAATGAGCACCTTGGTTGGGGATCCGCTCGCCACGATCTGCCGCGCCGCCTCCAGTCCGTTGAGAGACGGCATGCTGATATCTAAAATGCTGACGTCGGGTTTCAACTCCTTGGTTTTCTCGACCGCTTCTCTCCCATTGGTCACCTCAGCAACGACCTTCCAGCCAGGCTGCTTTTCGAGCAGGTCGCGAAGGCCCCGGCGCACGATATCGTGGTCGTCGGCCACTAACACGTCTAGCTTAGGCATTGGCGGACCTCCAGGTGGGGATGTTAGATAATAAAGCAAAGACCTGAGTCATGCCATACAGCAATCGGTGTAGTGCTGGCGAAGCGATGACGAATGAAAAGCGAAACCCTGTTCCCCTGATTTCTGCGAAGGCGTGCCGAGCGGCTTGTGCGCAAATAACGGAGCTGCAGGGGTTTGGCGTTACCCCAAGCCACTCATTATTCTGGCGATAAAGAGAGCTTAGCGGCGGTTCAGAGTTGGCTATCCAGGGTTTTCGACAAATCCTGGTAATTGATTAGGCCCACAATTGTCTTGATCTTTCGGCCATCGCGCGAATAAAGCATGCTCGTGGGCAAGCCCAGAATCCCGCCAAATTTGTCGGCCACTTTGTCATTACCAAGGAGAATCGGATAGTCCATAGCCTCCTGCTGGCCGTTGACGTCGAAGCGCTTGGTTTTTACCCACGGCTCGACAGCTTTTTTGCCCTCATCGTCCATGGCGATGCCCAGGATAACGAGCCCCTTGGGCCCATACTTGTGATTGAACTCGATCAGCCAGGGAATTTCTGTCTTGCAGGGATCGCACCAGGTGGCCCAGAAATTTACGAGCACGACCTTGCCTTTGTATTGATCCAGGCTGGCCGTTGAACCTTCGAGCATGGGAATGGCCAAGCTGGCTTCCGGCGCGGCTCCGGAAGCTGTGCTGTCCGCGCCCAGGTTTGCGTTCTCGCCCGCTTTTTGTTTGCAGCCAGCCAGCGGAAGCAAGGCCAAAATGCCGCTGATCGTCAGAGCCGCTAAAAACTTTCCTCGCATGGCGTGCTCCTCACTTTACAAAAACGTTTAGAAAACTCAGTTTACCCGAAAGCCAGGTCAGGCGATTGAAGAAGATCAGATAGCCCACCGCCAGCAGCAACGCGCCGCTGCCCACTTCGACCGCATGCAGGTGGCGGCGAAAGCGCTGGTAGAAGCGGAGAAATTGATTGATGCCCAGCGCCGTGAGCAGAAACGGAATTGCCAGGCCGGCGGAATAGAAGGCCAGCAGAAAAATGCCGCGCGAAACCGTCTCCGACGCGGCCGCCATGCCCAGCACGGTGGTAAGTAACGGTCCAATGCAAGGTGTCCAACCGAACGCGAATGCAAACCCGAGGAGAAAACCGCTCGCGACGCCCGCAAAGGGGCCTTTGGCGCGCTCCTGCTGGCTTTGGCCTCCCAGATTGCGGAAGTGGACGTCGCGATTGAGCCAGCGCGTGAGCATCGGGCCCGCTAGGAAAATCAGCGAGACGGAAATCAATTGCGCCGGGCCGAACCCCCAAATTTCATTGCTGCCAAGCCAGATCCACACGACAGCCGCGAGCGCCAGCAACGCTGCTCCGATCAGCAGGCCGCCGCGCACAGGAATGCGTCCCAGCCAACCAATGAGGTGCAGGCCGAAGAGCACGATAATCGCGCCCGCAAAAGGCGCGAGCAAGCTGCGATTCCGCACTAGAAAATGCCCCACGGCGCTCGCCGTCGCTCCAAAGGTGATAAACACAAGAGAAAATCCGATCACAAATGCCAACGAAGAGAGGAGTAAGCCGCGCGGCCTTTCTCCCTGCCGTAGCTGCTCCACTCCGATGCCGGAGAGCATGGAGATATATCCGGGAACCAGTGGCAGAACGGCGTTGAAGAGAAGATTCAAAGTGTAGGCCGATGTGGGGTAAACAGAAGCCTGTCAGAAGCGCATCGACAGAAGTGCATCGGTTAGTTCCGAAACGTCCGCGAGATTGGTGCCGAAATGCCGACGGCGTGCCGGGATTATGGCACTTGGTTTTCGGCACCAACGCCAATTCTAAGAATTCGCTGCTGATTCCGAACGACTTATCCGCATAGCCCGGCCACAGTTTCCTGGCCCACAAAATGCATTAATGAAACTTCGATAATGCGTTAACCATACGCGGGTACAAACGTTAATGCTAAAGATTTCAGTTAAAGACCAGGAGCCGCAAAAACAGGTTTTGCTCGAGGTCGAGGGACGCTTGGCGGGACCTTGGGTTCAGGAGCTGGAGCGCTCCTGGGAGGGCGAGCGCAGCAGAGCGCGCTCCGAGCTCATCGTCGTGAGACTTTCCAATGTGACGTTCATCGATGAAGCGGGAAACGAGCTACTCAGGAGGATTTTTCACGCCGGGGCCAAGCTCGAAGGCAACGGTTGCATGGTGCGCGCCATTATCGCCCGCATAACGGGCGCGGCGTTCCCGGCGCACGATTGTGAAGGTGAAAGCAAGAAGAGCATTGCGGCGTTATCAGGGGGAAGTCAGGGGGAGGGAAAATGAACACACGCGAAGCCAATGCGAGAACGACCTATACAAGCAATTTCAACTACACAATCGGCCGGACGACTCCCGACGAGGCGACACTGGTTCGTCAGGCCATCGCGGGCGAAGAGGGTGCTTTGGAAATGTTGTTTGCCCAGCACAGCCGCGCACTATTTCAAACTGCCCTGAGGCTGCTCGGCAATCCAGAAGACGCCGAGGACGCCCTGCAGGAAGCCATGCTGTCCGCCTACCGGAATCTGCCGCGGTTCGAGGGCCGTTCGCAATTCTCTACCTGGATGACCCGCATTGTCATCAACGCCGCGCTGATGCGGCGCCGCAGCAAGCGCGCGCATCCCGCTCTATCGCTGGATGACGCGACCGAAGATAAGACGCCGATGGCGGAGCGCTTTGCCGACGGGCATCCCAGCCCCGAACAGCTCTACGCGAGCGCCGAGCTTTCCGCGCGGGTGAAAGAAAATCTACAGGACCTTTCGCCACTGTTGCGAAACGCTTTCGAGCTGCGCGAGCTGGAAGGTCTCTCGGCGGACGAAGCGGCCAAAGCTCTGGGCGTTTCGCGCAACACGCTCAAAGCGCGGCTATGGCGCGCGCGCCAGCAACTGGCCGGCCGGTTGGGTGATGTGCTGCGCCAGGGCAGCCGAATCACGCAAAACACGCGGCAGCTTGCGGCGCGACTTCAGCCCGCCGCCGGAGTTGCTGCCGGCGACTAACGTCTGCGTAACGCAAACGTGAGCCGCTTCGTCCACCTTGCGGCTCACTTGCGCCTGTAAAGCTTTTGCAACGATACGCATGTTGTGGGCCGCGGCTTCGCGACTCTAAGCCGTTCAGAAGCTTTTCGGCTGCCGTTTCGGACTCTCCTGTGGTCCTGTGACCAGATTGCTGAACACTTGATTCTGGGCTTGTTAACTTCACGCTCCGCGGTCAAACTAAGCCGCCCACCAATTCCCAGGACAGGAGCACGACATGAGCGCCACATCCGCACCAATGAAGACTCCATTGCCGCGAAGGCTCTTGGGAAAGAGCGGCCTGAGTGTTTCGGCCATTGGCTTGGGATGCATGGGCATGTCCGAATTTTATGGGGCAACCGACGATACCGAATCGATCGCCACGATTCACCGCGCGCTCGATCTGGGCGCGAATTTTCTCGATACGGCCGATGTCTATGGCCGCGGCCATAACGAGGAACTCGTTGGCCGCGCCCTGCGGGGCCGGCGCGAACAAGCCGTGCTGGCGACCAAGTTCGGCAATGTGCGCGCGAGCGATGGCCGGTGGCTGGGCGTGAATGGCCGGCCGGAGTACGTGGGGCAATGTTGCGAAGCGAGTCTGCGCAGGCTGGGCGTTTCGCACATCGATCTTTATTATCAGCATCGCGTCGATCCGGAAGTGCCCATCGAAGAGACCGTCGGCGCCATGGCCAAACTGGTGCAGGAGGGCAAGGTTCGCCACATCGGGCTCTCTGAAGCCGGCGCAAAAACGCTGCGCCGCGCCGCAGCCGTGCATCGCATCACCGCTTTGCAAAGCGAGTATTCGCTTTGGACTCGCGATCCCGAAGCAGAAGTCCTGGCCACCTGCCGCGAGTTGAGTATCGGCTTTGTGGCCTATAGCCCGCTCGGTCGCGGGTTTCTTACCGGTCGCTTCCGCACCCAGAGGGATTTTGAGCCTGGCGACTACCGGCCTAATTCGCCGCGTTTTCAGGGCCAGAATTTCGATCGCAATCTCGCAATGGTGAAGGGCATCGAGGAATTGGCGGCGGAGAAACGCTGTTCGCCTGCACAGTTAGCGCTGGCTTGGCTGCTGGCCCGCGGCGAAGATATCGTGCCGATCGCGGGCACGAAACGGCGGAGCTACCTCGAGCAGAACCTAGGCGCTTTGCAGGTGAAATTGACACCGGCCGATCTTTCGCGCCTGGACCGCGCCGCGCCTCCCGGGGCGACGGCCGGCGCACGCTATCCGCAGGAAGCCATGCAGCGCGTCAACATTTGATTTTCGTTCGATCTTTCTTTGAACTTCATCGCGCGCGTGTTGTGGCCAGCCAAGTCATTCCCAATCGCATTGCCAGCGAGTTTCCGTTCCGCTTGTAGCGGCGCGTCGCGCGGCGTATGCTTCGCCTACCGGCTTGTGACAGGCGGGGAGAAGAGCGCCAGTGGGCCGCATCCGTAGACGGGAGGCTTCTATGCGACATCGGGTTTCTCTCGGGGCGATTTTGGGAATTCTTTTGGCGTTGGGAACCGTTTGCAGCGGACCGCTATTCGCGCAGCAGACCGAGCGAGGACAGGGGCGAGGAGTGCAGGGACCAGCCGCGCAGGGCGGTGAGGGTCCGCGCGCGTCCAATGCGCCCCCAGTCTTCAAAGTCGAATGGGTGCGGCCTCCCAGCCAAAACGGCCAAGTTCCGGTCGTTCAGGAAAATATCGCCGATCCAAATATTGAACTCAAACAATACGGACCCGCCGCCAAGGAATTGCTCACCTCCGGAACGCCGGGAAGCGAAAGCACGCCGTTCACGGTGTGGTCGGGTGCCTGCACGGGGCCCTTCGCCATCACTTTCCGGCTGAAGAATAATTACGTGGATCTCACCGGGCTGGGCCGAATACGCTGGATGGTCAAGACCTCCGGATTTCACGAGGTGCGGCCCGTTGTAAAGCTCGCGGATGGAACTCTGCTCGTGGGAGACCACACGGACTCGTCCGTCGCCATGTTCAACGTACGAGAGTTCGCACTGGCGGACGTGCGCTGGATCAAGCTGGATGCGAATCGAGCGGTCACGCTTGGCGTGAATGGCCCCGCGAATCAAATTTGGGTCAACAATCCCGACCTGAGCAAAGTGGATGAAGTAGGGTTCGTGGACCTGATGCCCGGCAGCGGCCATGGCGTCGGCGGGTACATTCACCTGGGCACCATCGAGGTGTATGGCAAGGCGGTTCCTCGCCAAACGACGACGAGCAGCCGCTAGAGGTGCGTCGAGCGGCTCAGGCTTGCGTTGCTGAGGATATGAACCGGCTTTAGCGAGACATTCAACGTAAACGATCAACATGCGGACGGTTGGCGGCGTATCCGGAAACTACCACAGGCTGCCGCAATGGTCCCCACGTCCGGTTCCGGGAACTGGATGTGAAATCGCCTTAGCGAAAAAATTCGATCTTCGCCTCGCGGAACCAGACGAAATTCATCGGTGCGACGGAAATCGGCCCGTTGACGCCGAAGATGGCGATCTGGAACCTGTCGCCCGGCTTCACGGCATCGGCGAGCACCACGCGATTGGGCATGTTGAAGCCTTGGATCGTGGCCGGGCTGGGGTAGCCGGCGCGGCGCGGCATTTGCCCATTGACCCAGACTTCCGCGTAATCATCGACGTACGCCGTCAACACCACCGTGGCGCCTGACGTGTCGAAGTCCCCGATTTTTGCCGGTATAGTCAGGTTCGCACGGTACCAGATGAAGGACACTTTGCCGCCGCCACGCCGGTCGGCCAGCCCCTTGGCACCGATTATCGGCCACGACGAATCATCGTAGCCGGGCTCGCCGGCGTGGGGCTGGATGTCGTACGAGGTCTTATACCCGGGCATGGCATTGGCTATCGCCGGTCCTTCGATGATCTTCGCCTCCATAGTCTTCCACTGCGCGCTGAACACCGCTGATCCTTCTACGGTCATCAGGTCGACCACATGCGCAGGCACGAGGGAAGGCGGCATCTGAGGCGGAGGCGGCGCCGGTGCGGCGGCAGGAGGAACTGTCGCTTGCCCGGCTGCAATCGCCGGAATCATCATGGGAACAGCGGCCAGCGCGGCACACGTAACCAGCCGGATGAGATCTTGCTTGCGCATCTTTCCCCCTCCAGTTATCCGGGTTTCCTGTTTTGCATCCCAGCCACCAGCGAGCATACTCCAATCGCCTGCGCTGGAGCGCTTTTGTCATCCTTTGCGCGAGGCTGCTCCGAGTTCGCACACCCAGCGAAGGTCCACTCGGAGTCGTTTTACGAAGCCTTGAGGCGCGGCAGGAGCTTTACGGCGTTATCGCGCTCCACCAGCTTCAATTCGGCCTCGCTGAACATATTCAGCGATCGAATCGCCTGCGCGGTCTCCAGGATATGTCCGCCCGGCGGGAAATCCGTCCCGAACATGATCTTGTCCGGGCCCACCAGCTGCCGCAGCGAAGCGACTACGCCCGCATTCGCGGCGCCCGCCAGGTCGTAATAAAACTTTTTGAGCTCGGCGATCAAGCCATTGGGCAACTGCTGCTTGAAGCCGCTTGCGGCGCCTGCAATGCGCCCCGCCAGAAACGGCATGGAACCGCCGCCATGCGACCAGATCCAGCGAATATTCGGGAAGCGCACGGCATCGCCGCTGAAGCAGACGCCCGTGATCGCGCGCGTCGTATCCGTCCCGTATTCCATGCTTGCCGGATGAACTCCGGGAGCGTAGTTGAGGTTCCTGCAGCAATCGGCTGCCGTTGGATGAACAAAGACGACGGAATTGCGGCGGTTGAGTTCCTCCATCACCGGCCTGTAGGCGGCGTTTCCGAGCCACGTGTCGCCGAAGCTGGTCATGAATCCGATCCCGTCGGCGTGGAGCTGATCGTAGGCGTACTCGACCTCCTTAAGCGTGGCATCCACGTCCGGCAGCGGCATGGCGGCAAACAGCCCGAATCGCGCCGGGTGCGCCTGCACCACCTTCGCCCCGAAATCGTTGCACTCTCGGGCGAGCCGGACTGCCTGGACTTTGTCGCCCAGATATAGCCCCGGATTGGTAATGGACAGCACCGCCGCGGCTCCGCCGCCCCGATCTAGATCCTCGAGCGATTTTTCCGGCGTCCAAGTCGTGTTCGGAGCCTGCAGCAGCGGATTGCCCCTCATCGCCGCGACCCATGTCGGCGGCCCGTAATGGTGGTGCACGTCGATCCGGTACTTTCCGCCGCCGACAGCGGAAGTCGCACCCCCCGTCTGCGCCGGCGCAGCCCAGGCGTCCGCCGTGCCGGCCGCCACCGCCAGTCCAAGTGCGCCTAACGCGCGGCTCAAAAAACTTCGGCGGTCTTGATCGCCCATAGGTCACCTCCAAGTCGTATCAGATCCGTCATGGCTTCGCGACATGCGTAGCTCCCGGGCCTGACAGTCGGGAGTATAGCTCAATACGGTTGGCCCGAGACGGCCCAGCCCCACCGCGGATAAGACCGCAAATCCGAATTTGGATGCGACACGGAACCCTAGTTTCCGAACGGGCGTTTATCGGCTGGGAATCAGGAAAGCGGTGACAGGGAGCGGCCCGGCAGTGGCCCTTGCGCCGACGCGCTTGACTGTGCGCCACAGGTGTATACTGCTCGGCAACTGGGCGCCAAAAGGTACCCGTGGGTAATCGTCCGACTTAGGAGGGCACCGTGCGGATAGGCTTTTCGATCCTTCTCGTTGTATCCGTTGCAGGCATGGCGCAAGCCGTGGCGCTTGCCGCGGATTCCGATAAGGCGGCGCAGCCCGTCGCGGTCACATTCAGCAAGAACGTGGCTCCCATCCTGCAGCGCTCCTGCCAGACGTGCCATCGTCCCGGATCGATTGCTCCGATGTCTCTGCTGACTTATCAGGACGCGCGGCCCTGGGCTCGCGACATCAAAGAAAAGGTCGCGCGTCGCCTGATGCCTCCCTGGCACATCGATCGGAACATCGGCATCACAAAATTCAAAGACGATCCGTCACTGAGCGACGCGGAGATCGCGACGATTTCGAATTGGGTAGATCAGGGAGCCCTCGAGGGCAACCCAGCCGACATGCCCCCGCCGCGGCAATTCAGCGACCCAGACAAATGGCATATCGGAAAGCCGGACTTCGTGATCTCGATGCCAAAACCGTATGTGCTGAAAGCCAGAGGAGGCGACGAGTATTACGACATTGACCTGGATCCCGGCTTTAAGGAGGACATATACCTCTCGTCGGTGGAAACCAAGCCTGATTCCGGATTTAAGGTTGTGCACCACGCGACTACAAACTTGGTCGAGGACCCGGAAGCGGATCCGGTGGGGCTCTTCTTGAATGAATATGCCGTTGGCAAGAACGCCGACCTTTTTCCCGAAAATTCGGGCCGCTTGATCAGGGCGGGCTCCAAGATTCATCTCAATCTTCATCTCCATCCCTCTGGCGAGCAGACTCCCGTCAGTGTCTCAGTGGGGTTCAAGTTCTACCCGAAGGGGTTCGTGCCCAAGTACGTGACGTTCACCCAACACATGGGAGACGTCACCGAACTCGATCTCCCGGCCGGGCAGATTACCCGCAGCGATGGCTACTTCCGTTTGCAGAAGCCTGCGCTGATTTCGGCGTTTCAGCCCCACTTTCACACCCGCGGCAAGGCCCAATGCATGGAGGCTATCTATCCCGACGTTCGGCCAGATTCAGCGCGCCCGGGGCCGGCGCGGACTGAGACGCTCAGTTGCGTGAGCGATTACCAATTCGGCTGGAGCATCACCTACCCTTATGCCGAGGACGTGGCCCCGCTGCTGCCTGCTGGCACGATCATTCACATCACCACCTGGCACGATAACTCAGTGAACAATAGGTACAATCCGAATCCGAAAAACTGGGTTGGCTATGGCCAGCGGACCATCGATGAGATGAGTTTCGCATGGGTCAGCCTGTACTATCTGGATGAGGCCGAGTTCCAACAGCGGGTCCAAGCCAGAAAAAAGATGATGAAGACGGGCGGGCAAGATCAGCTCGACAGCCGCTTGAAGCAATGAGGACAGGCGTCCGCGTTGTGATCTGCATACTGGCCGCCAGTTTGCTGCCCAGCGGCGCACACACGACGCGCGCGCAAGGATTGTCGCAGCTTCCGACCTACAATCCCCAAACGCAATTTTCGAGCGGCCAGGACGTAGTGCCGGTCTACGAGGGATGGCTGCGAAACTCGGACGGGACTTTCACGTTTGTGTTCGGCTACTTCAACCGCAATTGGAAGGAAGAACTCGTCATCCCGGCCGGACCCGACAACAAACTTGAGCCCGGCGAACCTGATCGCGGCCAGCCAACCTACTTCCTTCCGAGGCGGCAGCCGTGGGTCTTTCGAGTCCAGGTGCCGAAAGATTGGGGGCAGCAGGAACTGGTCTGGACGATCACTGCCCATGGCCGCACGGAAAAGGCCTACGCCCAACTGATACCCGAGTACGAGATTCTCGAACGCTTGATCCAGACGCACGGAAATTTGAATCCTGGCGAAGATGATCCCAACAAGCCGCCGACCATCACGATCGCCCTGGTTCCGCCTGCGGAGCCGACGAGTCCGGTTCCGTTAACCGCCTTGGTCAGCGATGATGGACTTCCCAAACCACGTCCCGCTCCCGCGCCCCGTCCGGGAGCAATTCCTCAAGCTCAAACCAACTCGGCTAGCGGCCTCCGCCCCGCCGGACTATCCGTCAAGTGGTTCGAATATCGCGGTCCGGCGAGGGTCATATTTGACTCCGCTGGACCGATCGCGGTGAGCAAGGGCCAAGCGGTCACGACCGCGCGCTTTGCCGCGCCCGGGACATACGTGCTGCGCGCAACCGCCGACGATGGAGCACTGTCGACGACCGCCGATGTGACCATCACGGTCAAGCCGGACTCTTCCTCTGGCGACAAGCCTTAGCGCAAAGGAATGCGATGGCTGTTTAGGGCGGCGGAGTTCGTCAAAATCGCGACGCTCGCAGGCGTCAAGGACGCCTTTACGTTTCTAGCCATGACCTACGCCGGTCAGTTATGCCGAAATCCTTGGTACACAACTAACAATCGTTCACCCCAACATTTTGATATTGAATCGCTGAGTACCTAGGCGTAGCATCAACGCCCAAAGGCACATCTGAAGTGCGTTTCGCGACTCCCGAGAAGCAAGATTCCGAACTCGATACGAGGAGGCCATCTCGAAGGCAAGGAGGGATTTCCAAATGCGAACTTGTTTCCTTGGTTCGATCCTTGTGGTGTTAGCGCTGCTTGCTATCTCACCCGGTGTACATGCTCAAGCCCAGGGTGGGCCGGGGCCGGCAGCGACAAAAGCCATGCCGGACCTTTCTGGAAGTTGGGAAGGGCACCGCCTGGTACCCGTGACGGCTAAGACCGCGTTATGCGGGATAGCCACCGTTTGCAGCGGATTACTCGGAGTAGCGAGGGAGCCCGTGGGGGACGGGTCTGAGGAGCCCCCGATGCAGCCTTGGACCGAGGAGAAATACAAGGCTGCCAGGGAGGGAACGGAGCCAGGCGACCTTGGACGACAAGACTTGGATCCAAACTTCGGCGCCTGTATGCCGGGGGGTCCATCGAGGTTACTGATCGATAGATTCCGCATTTTCGAGCTCCGCCAATTTCCGGACATGGTACTCCTGCTCTTCGATGACGATCACTCGGTACGGCGCATTTACATGGATGGGCGACAACATCCCGCGGGTCTTTCGAGCACGTGGATGGGGCACTCCATTGGCAAGTATGAGGGAGACACGCTCGTCGTGGACACCGTGGGTATCAAGGACAAAAGCTGGATCGACCGGGTCGGGCATCCGCATAGCGACGCTCTACACCTTGTGGAGCGTTTCCGGCGGGTGAACAATACCTTGCAGTATGAGTACACCATCGACGATCCGAAGGCCTACAAACAGCCCTGGACAAGAAAGACAGTTCACGATGTGCTTGCGCCGGGCACTCTACTCATTGAAGTTGCTCTCTGCGAGGAACTTTTGGAGATGGGGACGCATTACTCGGCAAAAAATTAACGGGGTTTCGCCGGTTTTTTGTCGTAAAGGAGTCGTTCCAGAAGGCAACTGGCTCCGTGGATTTGATGATAAGACCGAATCGGCGGGTCGTTTGGAGGGCAGAATGAAAACTAAGCTGTTCGCTGTTTTGGCCGCTGTAGTTTTTCTTCTCATGGTTTCGGGCCCGATGTTCGCACACCATGGTGGGGTACAATACGACAAAGAGCATGCCGTCACCGTGACAGGGACCGTGACAGAGTTCCTCTTTACCAATCCCCATGTGCAGATCCACTTTGACGTGAAAGACGAGAATGGCAACGTCGACAAATGGATTGCCGAAACGGGTTCTCCGCAGAGGCTGTTCCGCTTTGGCTGGAATGCCAAGACGTTGAAGCCAGGGGACAAGATCACGGTTACCGGAGCGGCGTTCAAAAACGGCGCCAAGGTCATGAGCCTCATCAAGCTCGTTGGGGGTAACGCTCCCACGCTCACCGTGGGAGCCGATTGCGGACCGGCTCCGGCGAAGTGACCGCAGTCCACGGTAAGTGGGACTTGCGCGGTAAGAAGGTCGAATGCAGCGTGTTCCTGTAATCCGATCGGTGTGGGTGTTGAGGCAAGGGGGCTTCTAAATGCGAAGCGCTTTCCTTGGTTCGATCCTTGTGATTCTGGCGTTCCCCTCCGCAGCCGGTTTACTCGCTCAGACGGCCAAGCAGCCAGGAACGGCAAAGAGCATACCGGACTTGTCTGGAATCTGGAACAGAAGCGCAGGGCGCACTGCTGATGGTATCTTTGATGATGATGCGAGTGGCGTGCCTTTCCTCGGCTTTACCAAGCAAGAGCCACCGCTGCAGCCTGCCGCTATGGAGATATACAAGGCCAACCGGAAGGACGTAACGGACCGAAGATTAAAAGGACGAGACGATTCCGACCCAAGTAATAGTTGTTTTCCGCCCGGTCCGACACGCATCTTTACGATCCCGCGCCCTTTCGAGATCCGTCAGACCGCGCAGGTGGTTTATATCCTCTCCGAGCTGGATCACTGGGTGCGCCGAATCTACACGGATGGAAGAACACATCCCGACGGTTATCCGGTTACGTGGATGGGGCACTCCATTGGCAAGCATGATGGAAGTACACTCGTCGTGGACACCACGGATATCGACGACAAAACCTGGATTGATACTCTAGGACATCCGCATAGCGATGCTCTGCACCTCGTAGAGCGCTATCGACGCGTGAACCATGACACCTTGGAGATCGAGTTCACCTTCGACGATCCCAAGACCTATGCGAGGCCCTGGACAGGGAAGAAAGTCTACCAGTTGCAGCCGCCGGGCTACGAAATGAAGGAAGACATCATCTGCGAGCAGTATCGGAAGCTAGGGTTGAGGACCGAAGGGTATGAATTCATAAAGAAATAACGAAGCTCAAGGAACAACTGGGCTTCCCGCTCAGAAGCAAAGCCACGCCATTCCTATTCAACATAGCGGACATGCCCAGGGAAGCCATGAACATCACCACAGTAGCGCACCACCCGATCACGCTGAGAGGCTGGAGAGCGTAAACTTCCAGGTCACCGTTGATTGCTAGACATGAGCATAAGCACGGCCATGATGTTCTACTTCTGTTTGTTATTCTTCTGTTCTTTTTCACCCGCGACGGGGATGCTGATAAGGTTCACATACGAGATGGCCTCTGACGGCACGCAGATCTGTTCTTCCGATTCCTGGCTAGGAACCCAAACGAATTTGCTCGTCCCCAGCACAAAAGGCTTCGTATAGATCTTCGGATCATCCACCGTCACGGTCATCTCTAAATGGTTGTGGTCCACGCGCGTATAGCGTTCTTCGAAAACGCCCTGCAAGCTGTGCGGATATCCGCGAGGATCGAGCCATTCCGAATCGTCGCTGCCGGTTGTATCGATCACCAGCGTGTTGTCCCCATCCCAGTGCCCCACCGAATATCCGTACCACGTGGGATCGGGTCCGCCCTTCGTGCCCACGTTCTTGGGAAGCGCTCGGCCGTCCATCCACGCTTCGCGCCAGACCCGATTGTACTGGTGCAAGACGACGATCTTATTGGGCATCGCCGAGAACGAGACCCCTCGGATTTCATTGACCGCGCTGCGCGGAACGCCAAAAGGATCACAGGTTTTCCATGGATCGTTCGCGTTCGCCCAGCCGTCTTTCTTCTCGGTCTTACGCATGCTGAAGAGCTTTTGCCCGAGCGGAGTCATCGGCGGCACTTCGCCCTTTTCCGCCTCCAGAGGCCCAGCCCAGACGCCGAGGACATCGTGCTTAGGAGCGGGTCCGCCCGTGCCGAGATTTTTGCTTAATACTGCAAACCTGCTGGCGGGGATACTCTGGCTCGGATCGTTTTTCGGGCGCTGTGCGTTTTGGGCCACGGCAACCGATGAAAAAACCAGGACGCCCACAATCAACGCAAGGCACGCTACTGGGCTGATTTTCATGGGATACTCCTTATTTTTTGGACGGGGCCACAAATTGGCCGTCAACCTGTTGTCGGCCAAAGGGACCGTAGAGCGTCGAGCCATCGGCGAGCACGACCTTAGTCACAATCCCCACCTTCGCGCCAACTTTGGCTCTGTATATGTAAACCGTGATCATGTCCCCAGGCGTCACTGAATTCCTGGTCCAGCCAGCAAGGTAAAGCGAATTGAGACTGCCAGTTTCTCCAGCCCAATGTTCGACGTTGCCTTTGTCATCCTTCACATCAAACGTAAGAAGAGTGTGAGGATTAGCCCACAAGACTTTGGTCACCATTGCTTGCTTCAAAACGACTTCTTTGGTCATGTCGTACGCTGCGCTCCCGTGATGTGCGAACAGCGGGATGCCTGCTGCGAGAACGGCCACTACCAAGGCAAAACACGCTACTGGCCTGATTTTCATGGGGTACTCCTCAGTCGTACGAACGGTTACTGACCCACTTACTACTAAGACTGCTGGCTAGTGTCAAGCCTCACGCCGAAGGACAGCTCACCGGCCCTCATGCCGCTAGACCCAGCAAGGTGGAGCAGAACCCGATACTGGCCCTCCGCCTCGTTCAAGTAGGAAACTATCTCTGCAGCTCGAAGCGTCTGGCGTCGTCTACGATAAATGTCCGTCTTGCTGCCGTACGTCGCGTCGCATATTAAGCCGCCGACAGCGGCTTACTTAGCCCCGATCCGGCCGCCAGCATTCGCCGGGTGAAGGGTGCCAAGAATTTCGGTGTACGCCTGGGAAACTGGCTCACCGCTAACCAAGGTAAAGCGCAGCTTGCGCGGCAGGGATTAGGAACCGGGCGCACTCAAAACCATAGTTCGTTCCTGCTGCGGAGTTGAACTATTGGCTGCCACTTGCCCGGGCGGCGCTGACAGAAACATTCACTTTCGCGTTTGACCAGCAGCACTGAAACCCACCACCGCCTTGTCCCGTGGAATCAAAAGCCTGGATGCTGAGAACATACTGACCGGGCTCGCTGAATGTCGCTGTTGTCGTGGCTTTGCCGTAAAAAACCGTCCCCGGCGGCGGAGATTTTAGCGCGGCTAGTTTCTCCACCTTAGGCATCTCCTCTTCAAACTGCACTGCGCCTGCGTTTGGTCCGCGGAATAGCGTCCAATGGACGGTCACAGGCTGGCGTTCACGCGGCTCGGATCGGCTGACTCCACCGGCTGGCGGGGTTGACGGTAATGCAGGAGACTTGGCGTCGTCCGCCACCCAAACCGTGAGTGGGAACGGCGTACCGGCTGTCGCCGTGATCGATTCGGACTGACTAATGGGGCCATTCACAAAAGGACCATCCTCACTGAATCCGATGTACGCTGGAGTATCGCCGGTCGCATCGATAAACGGCGCAATTCGCCACAGAGGTGCGATGTTCACCGGGATCGAGGTCGTCGCGCTGTTCACCGCCAGTGTCCAGGTGAACGATTTATCTCCGAAGTCCTTGGGCACATTTATCGTGAATAGTCCCCACCCTCGGCCAGGAAGAAAATGAGTGGGCTGGCCGTGGTCCGGACCGCCAGGCTCAATATGGTTGTTGGGGCCAATCGGAATATCCAGCGACTCCTTGAGATTCCGATTGAAATAGCCGACCAGAATGCTATAGGTGCCGTCTGGATTCGGAAACCATCCCTCGAACGCGCCCGTAAGGCTGGCGCGCGCATTATGCGTTGGCTCCATTGGCAACTGCTGGCCCCCGGCCCCTCCGCACGTTGCGAGCAGCAGCGCAAACGCCGCGCCTACCAATACCCACCCTCGTATTTGCATAAAAAAATCCCCTCACAAAAAAATAAGGAAGGGATTGCTCTGTGCGGGCAACCTCTCCCTCGCTTACGCGATTCGTGTTGTGTGGCGTCGAGGACCCGCTATCGAAGAGGTTCGCCTCCCTCACCATGCCCTTGCTTGTGCTTCGCAGCCCATTCGGTGTAGTCATCCTCGCTCATATAGGTCACATTCACCCAAGCATGCGCCATCTCGTCAACGGTCCGGTCTCCGTAGCCAACCCACTCGTTCGGATTCGGATTGTTGCGATTTTCGTTCGTGTTGTCGTGCCATGCCTTGATGTGAATCACCGTGCCCTTGGGCAGAACCGGAGCTGCATCATCAGCGTAAATATAATTCGTCATCCAGTTGAAGGTGAAATTGCCCACATAGCTGAGCTTCTGTGTGGTGCCGTCAGGCAAAATCGCGTCCATAGACATCGCCTTGCCGCGGAGATGCATGTGAGGCTGGAAGTTCTCAAGCCGTGCAGGAGCCTTCAACACATGGAAGCCTTCGCTTTCTTCAATTGAATTGGGCGGAATGTCGAGAACCGGCAAACCGTCCGGCCCCCTCCGGCCCGTCCCAAGTAAAGCGAGATACGTCCGGTACTTGGGAGTCTCTCCCTTGGGATAGAGGTAGACAGCCAGTTGTGCGTGACCGGTTACGTCGTGGTCAGTCGAATGCGTGTGGTATTCCCAACGAATCTTGGCGCCCGGCATGAGCAGTTTTCCCGCATCTTGGCGGTAGATGTCATAGTTCTTGCCAACGGCCCATTCCATCAAAAGGCCGCCCGTTAGAGGGAAAACAGCTTCTTTGGCAACCGGTACCTGCGCCGACGGTGCATTGGTTTCGTCTTGATAGAGGCTGGCGAGAACGTGGTGGAACACCTTGCGTGCTTCCGGATTTGACGGCCGCATCTCGACAGCCTGCACCCAGCGAGGCTCGGTCACCCCAACGTCAGAGATCGGCCGATCCCACTGGTCCTGATAATTCGCCTTCATCGTGTAGTCCGGCCCATTCAGCACCAAGTCCGGCTGCCGTCCGAAAACCTTTGCCAGCTTCCACCCGTCATCGGCCTGCCAAACTTTCGCCGCAGGCATATCCTTCGGGTCGCCTTGCGGAGCGCCGGCGTCGACCCACTTGACGATCGTGGCGATCTGCTCGTCGCTCAGCGACATGTCGTTCGCGAAATGCTGGATGCCTACCGTCCTATCGAGGAACCAGGGCGGCATCGAGCGCTGCAAAACGCGCACCTTGATGTCTCTCGCCCAAGGACGCGCATCCTGGTAGGTCAACAATGACATGGGCGCGATCTGCCCGGGCCGGTGGCAGTCCTGGCATTTTTCCTGCAAAACCGGTGCGATGTCCTTCGAAAACGTCACCGGCTTGCTCTTGTCCTGTCCGTCTGCGCGCAGTGCGCTTGAAAGGATCAGAAAAGCACTCAGAACCAGCGCGCAGACTCCCATATTCCGCCACGTGCTGAGCCGAGAATTCATATTCGCCATGGCCTGCTCGCTTTCGCCGCCAAAGGAATTCTTGTTAGTCACGAGACATTCGAATCCTACACCGCCTCCTCCAAGAATTCAATAGTCGCAAACAAATGTAAGTATATCTTTCCATACCTTGGTTCCCATCGTCACGGTTGGACGGCGCGCAAGAAAAACTCCACAGCGCCGCGCACACGCTCGCTCAAACTGTGGGAACGTAGCAGATCGACAGCCCAACGGCGGACGACATTGTTGCAAAGCGCTTGCAGAAATTCGGCGAGATGATCGGCGGGAAAGGCCCGAGTAATCTCCCCGCGTTTCTGCCCTTCAAGAAGAAGCTCTTGCAACAACTTGTTTGCGATTTCCCCGGCCTGCCGCACCTCGGGCGAACGCACCGGATCCATCACCCCCGACAGCACCACGGCCCGCCAAAGTGGCCGATCCGACTCCGCTTTTTTAGCCAGTACCCGATACCTCTCGTGCAACCGCTCGGCGGTCGAAGCGTTTCTTGAGAGTTCCTCCTCAAGGCGCTCCTTGGCGCAGGCAAACCCGCGCAGACCAACGTCGTGGAGGACGGCGTCCTTCGTCGGAAAATACCGGAAGAAAGTTGGTTGGCTTATCTCCAGAATCTCAACGATATCGTCGATTCGAGTGTTTTCGTATCCCCGCTCGCGGAATAGACGAATCGAAGTATCGATGATCTGCTGTCGCAGACGCGCCTTCTTGCGCTCGCGAAGACCTGTGACCTCCCCGTTCCGCACCCCCGGGAGAGTCCGGACAAGCTGACCAGCTTTTGCCGACGGTTCGTGCCCTCGTCGAGCATTGCGAACAGCTCTGGGGGATGAATTATTGCGAGCCATTACTCATCGTCCTCCTAGGTAGGTCGAGTGCCACCCTGCTTTCAGCTTTTACTCACGCGATACCCTACTGTACCACGATAGTCACTCACGCGCGGGAGCCGGAGCGGAGGGCATCCCCGTTGTTCGCTTGTGATCGGGCCAACCGCACGACTTTGATTTTGAACCTGAAACCAAGGTCTCCATGGTCGTCCGATGGGTCGTAGAATCCCCTATTGACGTTGGTAGCTATCATGTGTTAGAGGCTATTCTAATTTTGGGCCCGACCTAGGAAATTTGCAACAAATCGAATGTTGCCTTCAAGTGCCAACCCGATTGGGCGGAAATGGTTGACAGGCATACCACTGGAAAAAGGCCACCGCCCGCGCCACCCGTGAGTGGCAAGGACTTCCAAAGCAAAGAGGTGAACAATTATCCAGAGTTGAACGGATCGCAGAAGTGACGAACGAAGCGAATGGGAGGGATCATGAGAATGCGGCGCACGTTGAAAGTGCTGGTTCCTTTTTTAGTTCTGTTGTTCACGGCTCTGCCCGGATTTGCGCAAGTCGACTACTCGACCGCCACTCTACAGGGCACTGTGCTTGATGCTCAGGGTGGAGTGATTCCCGGGGCCGTGGTGGCGATCCGCAATACCGCCATCGGGCTCACCAAAACCCAGCAATCGGGCGCGGATGGTACCTATAACTTTCCGCTGCTGCCGGTTGGCACGTATCGGGTGGAGGTCACGGCGCCCGGTTTCAATACGGCCGTCGCGAGCAATGTCGTTCTGTCGGTCGGGCAGGCGACTATAGAGGATCTGCACCTCAGGGTAGGTGAGACCACGACCACGGTGGAGGTGAGGAGCGCGACGCCACTTATTGCCACCGAACAGTCGCAGCAGGCTAACGAAATCAACCTGAACCAAGTGCAAGAACTCCCCAACGTGAACCACACGTTTGATACTTATGTCCTCACCCTGCCCGGCATCGTCAACATACAGGCGATACGCGATTCCGGTTCGCAGCGTGGTGGCGGGGCCTTCCGGTACAACGCATTCACGACCTCGGGCGGGAACGGCCGGGGCGGCCTGGTGACGATCGATGGGGGTGAGAACGACTCTGGCGATGGTATCAGCCGCACGTATCATCTCCCCATCGACGCCATTCAGGAATTCCAAGTGAACCGCAACGGCTACAACGCCGAATACGGCTTCAGCTACGACGAAGCCGTCAGCATCGTCACCAAGGGTGGAACGAACGCGTACCATGGCTCGGTCTTCGGCACGTTCCGTGACCAGGCTACGGACGCCCATCAGTATTTCCAGCCGCTGACTCCCAGCGGAGGAAAGTATTTTGACCAGGAATTTCACGCGGGTGCCAGCTTGGGCGGGCCTGTGGTGAAGAATAAGCTCTTCTTCTTCCTAGCTTACGAGGGCTATCAGAACGCCTTCGAGACCTCTAGAACTTTCATCAATTCGCTGTATTCTCCGGGCATTACACAAGGTCAACGGGCATACATCAACCAACTTAACAGCTCCGGAGGGTCTTGCGGCCCTGAAACGTGCGCTGCTCTTGCTGCAAACCTGACCGGCGCACTGAATCCCTCGAACAGCGCGGTTGTAAATAACCTGATCGGTGCGCCCGGGAACGCTCTTGGTTTTCCGAGTCAGAGCGGTGCTTTTACGAATAAGGATACCTGGCACGACGCAGTGGTGCGGCTCGATTGGCAGCCCAACGCGAACGACAGCTTTGTGTTCAGAGGCCTGCTTGAGCGCCAAGACGATCCGGGGGCCTATGGCGGGGCGAGCGGGGAATACCTGCAAAATGCTACCACTCCTCCAAACGCGGCCACTAGTCTCACAAACCGTGACTACGAGATGATCGTGAGCTGGAATCACATCTTTAGCCCCACACTCTTCAACGCCTTTCGATTCCAAATGATTCCAGAGTATTTAGTAAACAGGCCGACGATTCCCTCCCAGAAGGGAGACATCGTTCCGTACAATATAATCCAACCCTACGGAAGTTTCGGAGCTACCCTCGGTCCGGGACCCGGATACTTCTCGAACGAGAAGCGCTATCAGTTCGAAGACAGCACTTCGTGGACGCATGGAAAGCACAGCTTCAAGTTTGGGCTGTCGTATCGGCCGGCGAAGTACTTCCGCAACAGTCCACTCTACTCCAACTCGCAGATCGTCTATTTGTCAAACTTGTTCAATCTTTACGGCTTGGGCGGTCCCCAATGCGCCCCCTTTGCGAGTATCCAGCAGTCGCCTGTTTTGAGCACACCATGCGGCGGTACTGCTCTTGGCCCTTATACCCCGCCTCTGAGTGCCACTGACCTCAGTGCGATTTCCTCGTTCAACAATGCTGCGCCGGGCAACGCAGCCCTCTTTAGAGGAGCTGCGTTAACTTCCCTTCAGGCGTTTAGCGGCGTGGTGCCCATTCAGTTCCGTACGTCGTTCGGCAGCGGGCAATGGAGCGCCTGGGGCCATTACGGCGGCATATACGCGCAGGATACCTGGAAGATCACCCCCAGGCTTACCGTCAGTCCCGGCGTGCGCTTTGACGTGAACGCCGAACCCTTTCCAACCGGGGGTAGCCTACCTCTGTGCGAACCGGTCGCCCCGACCCTGGCCTCGGTTAAGATGGCCACAAGCGACACCTCCTGCACACAGGGAAACATCCGCACATTCCAGATCAATCCCACAAGCAACCATACCAACTACGTCTCTCCGCGGCTCGGCGTGGCTTTTGATCTTACTGGCGACGCGAAGACCGTGCTCCGCGCTAGTGGTGGTGCGTTCGTGGGCGCATCGGAATTGCCGGTGATCTTCTATTCCAACACGTACAACCCTAATAGCCAGTACCTCACCCAGGAAGAAGTCACGTACGGGGACCAGTCGTACTTCAATTTGATAACCACTGCTACGAAGAATGGGCATCTGCCAGTGCTTCCGCCGACCGCGGCGGATTTCACAAACTCAGGCTTGATCATCGGGCCGGGCCAGCCCCACGGCGTCTTCATTACGGTGGGCGATCACCCCTGCGGCGGGAACGATATTTTTGGCTGCGGCGCCTACCGGAGCACCTACTCGACTCAAGCCAGCATCAGCATCCAGCGGCAGCTATGGACCAATATGTCTCTCGAGGTGGGATACGTCTTCCAGCGCACCTTCCACCTCCAGGACCCGCTGGAGACGAACTTTCAACAGGCGACCGACCCCACGACCGGGGCTCCGCTCATCGATCCGTTCCTCGGTCCGATGCTGGTGCCCAAAGACGTCAACGTGGAAACAGGTACGCTCTATTGCTCGTGCGGCGATGCTACTTACCACGCTTTGACGACTAGCTTTAAACGGCAGTTCGCCAATAACTTCCAGTTCCAGATAAACTACACTTACTCGAGAGCTACGGACGACGTGCTTGATTTCTCCTCGTTCAATGCCTCCTTCTACCCGACGATTTATCCCGGTGGCATCAACGGCCAAGGACGCGATTACGGGCGCTCCGCCTACAATCTTACCCACAGCCTCGTAGGCAGCGCAGTGTATACGACCCCATTTAAGGGCGGATCCGGCGTGAGCTTGGTTAACAAGCTTCTGGCGCACTGGACCCTCTCGCCAATCGTTACGATCCATTCCGGCATTCCCTTCGAGGTCTTGATTGACGCCGGACAAGGACTGGCCTCAGAATGCACCACTCTGGCCGCCTGTACTGCCGGTACTGCGAACGGCAACGGGCTTGTGCAGGAGGCTCTAAACCAAGCTCGGCCGTTTGCTGCTGGCCGCAACACAGGCTTGGGACCCTGGAACTACCGATGGGATATGTCTTTCCGGAGGGCCATCCCTCTCAAGGAGCGTTTCAGGCTTGAATTCATAGCTAACTTTGCGAACCTCCTGAATCGGGTAAACTTCCTGGGCGTAAACGGCATCTTCCGAGGGGTTAGCAACGCAAATGCGGCCCAGAACGTAAAACTCCTCGATGGCAGCACCATCAACTTACTGACAGGTCCATATAACTTCCACGGCTTCAGGTCTTTCGATGACGCGGAGAAGGCCGGGACAAAGATCGGAGGCGGTACGCCGTTAGCGCTGGGTGCGGACCCCCTCTCGTTCGTCACGGCGGACGTTCCGCGAGAAACGCAATTCGAGCTGAGGCTGACATTCTAGCCGACGCTCGAACGAACTTGTTCCCTGAGGGGCCCGATCGATTGAGCCGTCGAAGTCGAATGAATTGCGGGCGGCGATCGGCGAGGAGAGGAGAAGACATGCATCGCAGGAAAAGCAACAGAATGCATAACCTGTTCCTGTCGGTGGTTTGGTTCGGGCTGTTGTGCATGACTCTGCGAGTATCCGGCCAGTCCGGCGCCAAAGACGGCGAATGGCCCACCTACGGCGCGGACCTCGCAAGCACTAGGTATCGGCCCCTCGACCAGATCGACGCATCGAACTTCAACAAACTGGAGGTGGCCTGGAGCTTCAAGACCGATAGCCTGGGAACGCGTCCCGAATACAAGCTGGAGGGAACACCGCTGATGATCAACGGCGTGCTCTACACGACGGCCGGAACGCGCCGGTCGGTTGTGGCGCTCGACGCCGCCACTGGCGAATTGCTCTGGGTGCACGGCGAGCACGAGGGTGCCCGCGGCGCCGCTGCGCCCCGTCAGTTGTCGGGCCGCGGCGTGGCCTATTGGTCAGACGGCAAAGAACAGCGCATTCTCTACGTGACTCCGGGTTATCGTCTCGTGGCCCTGGACGCCAAGACCGGCATGCCCGTGCCCACTTTTGGGAAAAACGGATTGGTGGATCTGAAACAGGGCGCGGTGTATGGAACGGGTCAGCAGATTGATTTGGTGAACGGTGAAATCGGGCTCCATTCCACGCCGATCGTGGTCAAAGACGTGGTGATCGTCGGATCGGCAATGAGAGAAGGCGGAACGCCCAAGACGCACAACAACACCAAGGGACTGGTTCGCGCCTTCAACGTACGCACCGGCCAGCTTCTTTGGACCTTCAACACCATCCCGAGACCCGGCGAGTTTGGCAACAATACTTGGCTGAACAATTCTTGGGCCATCAACGGCAACACTGGGGTCTGGACGCAGATCTCCGTGGATGAGGATCTGGGCTTGGTTTATTTGCCGGTGGAGGAGCCCACGGGGGATTACTACGGCGGTCATCGCCCCGGAAACAACCTGTTTGGTGAAACTCTGGTCGCCGTTGATCTGAAAACGGGGCAGCGCAAGTGGCATTATCAGTTGGTTCATCACGCGCTGTGGGACTTCGACATCTCCTCGGCACCGATCCTTGCCGATATTAAGGTCAACGGCCGTTCCGTCAAGGCTGTGGCGCAACCCACCAAGCAGGGCATCCTCTATATTTTCGATCGAGTGACCGGCCAGCCCGTGTGGCCGTTCGAGGAGCGCCCAGTGCCGAAAGGCGACGTGCCTGGCGAATGGTATTCGCCGACCCAGCCGTTTCCCACCAAGCCGCCGGCTTACAGCCGCAACGGCATTTCCAGCAGCGATTTGATTGACTTCACGCCCGATCTTCGCGCGCAAGCGGAGCAGGTCGTCTCTAAGTTCAAGATCGGCCCGATTTTCACTCCGCCGGCCCTGAGCAAGCTCCCGGCGCCGCTCGCGACGCTCACCGTGGGAACGGCAGCTGGCGGGACGAACTGGCCGGGCGGCTCGTACGATCCCGAAACGCACATTGTCTATGTACAGGCCTGCAACGCCTGCCTCTTCCCTTTGGGGCTCGTTCCTCCGCCAAGCAAGGACTTCTCGGACATGGACTACGTTCAAGGCATCGCAGGGCAAGAAGTTCGCATGACCCGCGGACCGGGTGAGAATGCGGGCGCGGATGCGACGCCTCTCCCTCCGGGGCCGGCAGGCGGCGGTCCAGTCCTGACCGTTCAGGGACTTCCCCTGCTGAAACCGCCATACGGCACCATCTCCGCGATCAATTTGGATAAGGGCGAGATCGTCTGGCAGATCCCGCACGGTGAAACGCCGGACGTGATCCGCAACAGCCCCGTCCTCAAAGGACGCGAAATCCCGCGCACCGGCCAAGTCGGTATTGTCGGCACCCTGGTCACCAAGGCGCTAGTCATCTCCGGCGATCCTCAAGTGACCACCACGCCATCCCATCCGCGAGGCGCGATGCTGCGCGCCTACGACAAGACCAACGGCAAGGAGGTCGGTGCCATCTACATGCCCGCGCCTCAGAGCGGATCGCCGATGACTTATATGTTGAACGGCAAACAGTACATCGTCGTCGCCGTCAGTGGGGGTCCATACTCCGGAGAATATCTCGCGTTTCGGCTGCCCGCCAAGGAAGGCCTCGAAACCAACGCGGCGAGGCCCTGAGTCTCGCCGCCTCATAAAAGGGGATGCGGCGGCCTCTGCTGCACGGCTTTCGAGAGAGAAACGAAAGAGACAACATGAACACCAAAATCGCGGCCGCGTTTTTTGCCGTGCTTCAAGCGCAACCAAAAAGCCATCCCCCGCAAGCGCCTTCACCGTCCTCCGACGGCGAGTCGCGCTCGGTGTGGGATGGCGTCTACACAGAGGAGCAGGCCGAGCGCGGCCATTCGGTCTACCACCAACAATGCGAGTTATGCCATGGCGATACGCTTCTCGGCGGTGACGAGGTGCCCCCGCTTTCCGGTGCTCAGTTCCTGGCCAATTGGAATGGCCTGACGGTCGGCGACCTGTTCGAGAGAATTCGTAAGTCGATGCCCGCCAACGATCCGGGGCGGTTAACCAGTCAGCAGAATGCCGACGTTTTGGCCTATCTGTCAGCTTCAACATGTTTCCGGCGGGAAAGTCGGAACTGGCGCACGACGCCCAGTTGCTGAAGCAGATCCGCATCGAAGCAACCAAGCCGGACCACCACAACGACAAATAGGCGCCGCTCAGCGTTGCGACCGGAACAATTGACGCAACTCCGCCAGCACTCCAATCGGCTAAGTTCCTCCCGGGCGTGGGCCGAGCAGTATTCACGGCAAGCATGCACTCAACATGCGAGTTCCCATTTTTATCGTGGTCGGGGCGCCTGCGACTGCTTTGGTGGATACCGAAATTCGGGAGCGGGCTGCTCAAACTCGACGGCCACCTGAGTCCACTCACCTTGAAGCGCGCCTAATCGGATCACGCGGCCTTTTGTCCTGCTCCAAGTTTTCGAGTTCATCAAAAGGAGCTGCTGTCCGAGTGTTACCTGCCCAGTCAAGGCGATGAGAGCTCCATGAGCGTTTATGGAGAGCGTAAGCACGCGTTCTTGAAACAACTGCTTTTCTGCGGACTCTCGGGAAACCACAAACGTCACGTTGCTAACGAACCGCGTGCTGCGGCGACGTTCCATATGTTCTATAGCCCGCGCAGTGGCTTGGCCTGTCATTTCATGCATCCGAATCGGCGCGGCGGGGGGTTGTGTGCGTTAGTGTACGCTCAAGCTCATAAATTACAAGCTCATAGTCGCATCATACTCCTGACGTGGACCTGCGGTCGCTGCTCAGAAAAGCTTCCCATCCGTTGACACCGACGACACTCGATAGTATGGGTATAGTTACTGTACTCGCTGGTGAATGCGCGATGGCGGTTCAGGAATATGACGAATGGATTAAACAATTGCCCGGTGGGAAAAAGGTCAGATATAGCTACCAATTGCTGACTACTGGATTTTCAGCAAGTGCGCAAATACTTGAGCCTATTGATGCCACAATGGTTTATACCCACACTCACACCGATCTTCCAGCGCCTGCCGACCGTGCACAGATTGAGGCCGAATTTGCCGACGACCTAACAGAAGCGGAGACGCGCTGATGCAGAAACAGCCTTGGAATCTGGATAAGCATTAGAAGGCTGCCGACCCGGACCCGAGATTCAATCGGCGGCGAAGCGGCCATTCGGTCGGGCATGATATCGTTCATCTACGCGGGAGACTGGGTTCAAGAGAAATGAACACTGCACCCGCTGCAGCAAACCTGTCAAAATAAGTTACCGAGCGAGCAAAACCGCTACTCTTTCTTTTTCTACGGAAACTATTTCCTGTCCGTGGTGCGGCGACAAATGGACTGAGGAAATTCCGGGGCAGGTGCTTCAGACGGAAAAGCGTCAATAGCAAGTCGATATCAGATCATTCAGGCCTCGCATCCGTCCTCTTCCGTTGGTAATCTCAACCGTTGAGTATCCGATGGCGCGCCTCACGCTGGCGCGTAAGATGGCGGCGATCACTTTGATCCTCTGGAAGAAAGGAGCGAGTGGCGGCAAAGCGGGCATCAGGATCAGGATAAGAATGCAAAATACGGGGTGGGGGAATCCACCGGTTCAAGAGAGGTGAGAGACGCTCCCATCGCACCTGTGCGCGTTGACTGCGACGGACTAAAATGCTCCGCCACAACGTACCAGTGCGACGAAACGCTCGCCATTACGGTAATCACGGCCAGAGAGTGTCTAACCTTGCAGGGGCGCGAATTTTCCGATCAGGGCGAGCGAGACTCGGGCCCTAGAATTGTATGCGACGGCAGCCAGGTGTATGTTACTCGCGAGCTAGGGAGCTGAGATACGAGACCACGGCAATCCTTTCTCCTGGAGTTGACGATGGAATCCGATGGCAATCGAAATCTTTCACGGCGTGCGGTACTCGCGATGCCTCTCCTCGCGGCTGGATTTCCCATCTTGGAGCAACCGAGCCTATCGTCTGAAGTTAAGGGCGAAGTTCAGGGCACAGCGCCGCGTCCCTTCCGCGTAAACATTCCCGAGGCGACCATCAAGCACATTCTCAACCGTGTGCGCGACACGCGCTGGCCCGACCGGCTGGACGCGACGGACTGGCGCTACGGCGCCAACTGGGACTACATGAAGGCGTTGGCCCAATATTGGACCACGCGATATGACTGGCGTAAGGCGGAGGCGAGCCTGAACCGCTACCCTCAGTTCCTGGCTCGCGTGGGTGATTTCGATATTCACTTCTATCACGTGAAAGGGAAGGGACCCAATCCGGTTCCCTTAATCTTGACGCACGGCTGGCCGGGCTCGGTCTTGGAGTTCCTCGAGGCGATCGGGCCGTTGAGCGATCCCCAGCGCTTCGGTGGCTCCCCCGAAGAATCGTTTGACGTAATCGTGCCCTCGGTTCCCGGCTTCGGCTTTTCGTCCAAGCCCAGCAAGCCCATCGGGGCGCCCACTACGGCGACGCTCTGGCACCGGCTTATGACCGAGGTGCTTGGATATTCGAAATACGGCGCCCAGGGAGGAGACCTGGGAAGCGGCGTCACCGCGCAATTGGCCCGCCAATACCCGGACTCACTCCTTGGGGTTCACTTCAACGGGGGAGGAGGACCGGCGCCTCCCGAAGCGGAACAGACCGAGGAGGAACGCGCCTGGGTACGCACGGTGACCGCTTTTGTGGCGGCGGAAAGGGACTACTTCAACGAACATCAGCACAAGCCCCAGACCGTTGCGTTCGCGCTCACGGATAACCCGCTCGGCACCGCGGCCTGGATAACAGAAAAATTGAGGCTCTGGAGTGATTCGGGGGCCGCGCTCGATCCCGTCTTCACGAAAGACCAAGTGCTCACCGATGTGATGATTTACCTGGTAACGGATACGATCGGGACCTCCGTGTGGTTTTACCGGGGAATGATTGACGATACGACGAACATTGGCGGCAGGGTTAAAGTACCGTCCGGTTTCGCGTCCTTCCCGCGTGAACTGCCGACGCTGAATGCTCCGCGAAGCGTGATCGAACGGAACTATAATCTGGTGCATTACTCAAAAATGCCGCGCGGAGGACATTTCGCGTGCTGGGAACAGCCTGAACTGCTTGTGGCGGACCTGCGAGATTTTTTCCGCAAACTGCGGACTTGAAGCTCCCCTTGCCGCCTTTGTTGAACTTGGCTACAAGGAGGCACCCATGATGGCCATCGCGCCTCCAGTCGTTTGGAGTCATCTTTCGAGGATGTCCGCTAAAAAGGGGCTGGAAGAGTATTCGACGAAGAGAAATTTGGTCCACTCGGAAGGGCAGGGTGTATAAGTGTACCTATCTGGGAGGTCAAACGGAAATATCAAGTAGATTATGCTAGTGACCGTTAATGGAGGTGGTAGATGGCGACAAAGGGCTTCGTTGCTTTGACGGCCATCGGGCTGGCCTTGGGGGCTGCTGTTTGGGCGGCAAAACCTCCTCGCACCAGTGGAAAGGTTGACGAGACTGCTATAGGCGACAGGACTCCGACGTTCTACAAGGACGTGCTGCCAATCGTTCAGCAGCATTGCCAGACTTGCCACAGGCCGGGTCAAATTGGGCCGTTTTCCCTCCTCGATTATCAGAGCGCTCGTCCCTGGGCCAAAGCCATCAAGAGCGCGGTCGCCGCGAGAAAAATGCCGCCTTGGTTGGCGAATCCAGAATACGGGCATTTTAACAACGACCGTTCTCTGAACCAGACGGAGATTGATACGATCGTGGCTTGGGCGAATAACGGCGCGCCGGCAGGCGATCCGACGGATGCGCCGCCAGCGGTTCAATGGCCCGAAGGCGGTTGGACTATTAAGCCGGATGTGACGGTTGATCTCCCACCGTATTCGGTTCCCGCCACTGGGGTCATGGAATGGGAGCGACTAGCTATTCCGTCTCCGTTCAAAGAGGATACCTGGGTGACGTCGGTACAGATTCTGCCAGGCGCGCCGTCGGTGGTACATCATCTGTGCTTTGATTTCCACAACCACAAACCCGCGACACCGTACAACGTGTACGAATGGGTCGAAGTTCCGCGAGATGACGCCGGAGTTTCAAAGATTCACGACGGATCCGCGCAGGCGATAGAGGGCACGGTCCATACGCGGGCAGTCGGCAGCACCGAGGAGACACGGCGCCAGGGCCGGCCGGACATCGACGGCGGCATCGAGTATTGCTACTTGCCTGGGTTGACGTTTGAAGATTACCGTCCTGTCCACGCCGGAATATTTGTGCCGGCGGGATCGGACATGCTCCTGAACATTCATTACACGACCAACGGTGCCGCCGTCATGGATCGAAGCAGGATCGGCTTCACGGTCGCCAAGGTACCTCCAACGAAGAAATTCGTCCACCAAACCACCGGCGGTGAAGGCGATGAAAGTCCGGAGAGTCCAGTGGGCGGCCAACAACAGGCCAATGAGAAACTGGCCATTCCGCCTAACGATGGCAACTATTTGGGTCCTCCGACGGATATCACGTTCAAGAAGGACACCGAGCTCGTCTCGCTCCGACCGCATGCACACGTGCGGGGAAAGAGCGTCCGCTACACCCTGATTTATCCCGATGGCCGAGAAGAGATCGTCCTCGACGTCCCCCACTACGATTTCAATTGGCAGCTCACCTACAGAACCTCGCTGAAGATACCGAAAGGTTCGCGGATGCACGTCCAGTTTACGTACGACAATTCGCGGAGCAATAAATACAACCCCGACCAAAGCAAGTGGGTGTATTACGGAGGGCAGAGTTGGGAAGAAATGGGCTCCCCCTTTCTGGGCTTCCTCATGGACCGGAACGCGAAGGAGGAAGACGTCATGGAGGAGCGCTGATCAGATTGTTCCCGATTTCGCGCGGCTGCAACCGTGGTTCCGGCTAAAGGCAGTTGCGTCCTACAAGGGGGAGCGATGGTAACGAACACGCGGAGAAGTCCATACAGGCTGGCAGTATTGGCAGCGATTGTCGGGGGATTGATTGGATTGATCGTCTTGGGCAATTGCCCGGTTCTTGCTCAGGGTTTCGCGGCGGCTATCACGGGGACGGTTAAGGACACGTCGGGAGCCGCGGTGCCGGGCGCGATGGTTACCGTCAAACACCTGGAGACCGGGCTGACGCGCGCGGTGGAGGCTGACAGCGCTGGTAGTTACAGTATTGCTTCGCTTCCGGTGGGCGAGTATGAGCTGACCGCCGAAAAGATGGGCTTCCAGCGGGAAGTGCGGCGCGGAATTAACCTGGTGGTGGCTCAGGAAGCGGTGTTGAATGTGACGTTACAAGTGGGAACTGTGGTGCAGCAAGTCACCGTGACGGAGGCTGCTCCGCTGGTGAACACGACGACGACCTCGACGTCCGGACTGATCAGCGAGCAACAGATCAAAGAGCTGCCTCTGAACGGGCGCAGCTTCGATCAGCTTCTGACGCTCAACATGAGCACGGCGAATATCAGCTCGAACCGCAATCCCAACCAGCCCGGTAACCTCTTCTCCGTGGCGGGCCGGCGGCCCGAAGAAAACCGGTTCTTGATGAACGGGGTGGACTACGTTTCAGCCAGCGGCGGCATCAACGCAGCTTCGCCCAACGGGTCCAACGGACAGGTGCTGGGGGTGGACGCGGTCAGAGAGTTCAACGTCGTCGAGCACACCTATGGAGCCGAGTGGGGCAAGCGCGCCGGCGGGCAGATTAGCATTGTCACCACGTCTGGGACGAACCAGGTACACGGAGACGTTTTCGAGTATCTGCGCAACAGCGTGCTCGATGCCCGGAACTTCTTCGATCGGCCGATTGGGCTGCGTATCCCACCCTTTAAGCGCAATCAGTTTGGAGCAGCGCTGGGCGGGCCACTGAAAAAGGATAAGCTCTTCCTGTTCGGAAATTATGAGGGGTTCCGGCAGCGGTTGGGGATCAGCAGCGTCTCTGTGGTGCCGGACGCCAATGCGCGACTGGGTTTGTTGCCTTGCAGCGCGATCAGCCCGGCCCCGAGCCCCTGCCCAGCCTCTGGTGTTGCTCCCGTAACCAATCTGAAGACCGCGATGCTGCCCTATGCCAACGCTTTCTGGCCGACGCCGAATTCGGAGTTGGGCGGAGGTCTAGCGTTAAGTTATTCCAATCCGATCCAGAAAGTTCGCGAAGACTTTGGTCTGATCCGCACGGACTATAACATCTCCACGAAAGATTCCTTCTCGGCGAACTACCTGATTCAAGACGGGGAAAATGACGCGCCTTCCCCCGACCCGAATTTTTTCAGACCTCTCCCCCTGCGCTCTCAGTTGCTTAGCCTCCAGGAAACGCACGTCTTCTCTCCCGCCGTTCTGAACGTTGCGACCGCCGGGTTTAGTCGCGGGCATATCAAGTTGGGAGCATTCCCCGCCGTGCCGATCTCCCCCGACTTGGCGTTTATCCCTGGATCCCCTCCCGGAAGCATTGTGATTGGCGGTTCCAGCACCGGCGCCGGCCAGGGGACCATAACGACAGCCGACGGCGCTGGCGGGCCTCCTGGTGTCTTTGTGAGGAATTTCTTTACCTGGGCCGACGATCTCCACTACATCAGATCCAACCATTCCTGGAGCGCCGGCGTGTGGATTCAGCGCGCACAAAGCAACCGGTTTTCCTCGTCTTTGTCTCGAGCGACCGTCGCCTATTCAACACTTCAAGCATTCCTCACAGATAGCCCAACGACCTTCTCGGTAATCCCACTTCTGACGGAGCTTGGCTTCCGCACTACGGAAGCGGCCTGGTATATCCAGGATGAAATCAAGCTCAAGCCGAATCTCACCTTGCGATTGGGCCTGAGGGATGAAATGACCAACGGTTACAACGAAGTCGCGGGGCGGTGCGCCAACTATGTAACTGACCAGAACGGCGTGATCCAAAGCGATCCGATAGTCGGCCACTCCTGCCTGGTGGAGAACAATGCCAAAGCGCTCTGGCAGCCGCGCGTTGGCTTGGCCTGGGACCCGACGGGCACCGGGAGATGGGCCGTGCGGACCGGTTTCGGGATTTACAACACTCTCCAGGACAACTTAGATCAAGCGTTCGGCGGCAACCCACCTTTCAACGCCCGGTTGACGTTCTTCTCTCCGCTGCTCAGTATCATTCCGACGCTCCGCGACGGAACGCCACCCCCGCCCAGTTGCAATGCGCAGTCGCCGTTGCGGCAGCCCGCCTGCGCGATCTTCCAACCCGGCCAACTGGATCCAACCTTGCACACGCCCACCATCCAGGACTGGAGCCTTACGGTCGAACGGGAGATCACCAGGGACCTGGTGCTTCAGGTGGGCTACGTCGGCTCGCAATCCTACCATCTGGAGGTCGGTCTGGACGCCAACACGATTCGGCCCCAGGTCTGCTCGAACCCGCAGGGATGCTTAAGCGGCGGGGTCCTCCCGCCGGCTCAGCAGGAGACCGTGCCGCAGGGAACTACGTA
>QHYR01000114.1 GCA_003223315.1 Acidobacteriota bacterium
CAGCGCTCGACCAATCGCATGTAATGACTGCCCAGCTTTCCAACGGTTCCACAGATCGGCCCGCTGGGCGGCAGAAAGCTTCCATCGTCTCACCTGCGACATGAACACCACCTTTAGAGGAAAGATTTATACCAGTGGTGTTGCATCGACCGGTTGAGTCGGCACGACTTGTAGGGAAGTGGCTTCCAAAATCATCCCAAGTCTCGCAGCCACGCTAGTTGCAAACGACTGACGTGCGGCCGAGCAGGCCTCGTTCAGGTGTACAATCCGACGCACCTGGAGGAGTGAACATGAAAGACTACATCTTCAAGACAATCCGGTTTGAGGTAGCGATTTTTTGCGCAGCGGTTTTGTTCACAGCGGTTGCGCCATTCCAAGTGAAGGCACAGACGTCCACGAAGAAAGAACCATCCCTGTACGATCGCCTGGGAAAGAACGCGGGAATTACGAAGGTGGTTGACGACTTCGTCGGCAACGTCGGCGCTGACACGCGAATCAATCACTTCTTCGCGCATACCGACTTGAACCACCTGAAGATGGAGCTGGTGAATCAGATCTGCGAGGCTGCCGGCGGCCCCTGCAAGTACACCGGGAAAACCATGAAGGACGCGCACCGCGCTATGGGTGTGAGCACGGCCGATTTCAATGCTCTGGTTGAGGATCTCGTGAAGGCGCTGGACAAGAATAAAGTGGGAGCCAACGAAAAGAACACCCTGCTGGGTGTCCTAGGCCCGATGAAGGCGGACATCGTGGAGAAGCCCTAGTTTTTTGTATTCTCGAGATAGAGTCCCGATAAACCGGATTTTCGGAAGCTGACGTATCCCCAGAAGGGTTTTTGCGTCAGGGCAAGGCGAGTCAGTTCATGCGCGAGAGGCGGTCGCGCACGCGATCGGAAAGCGCCTTGCCATCGACCGTTTTGCCTTCGAGGCGCGCTCGCGCCGCCTTGATGACGGCGCCCATCTGCTTCGGGGAATTGGCGGAGGTCTCGGCGATGGCGGCTTCGATGGCTCGATCCATGTCGGCTTCATTCGCGGCCGCGGGCAGATAAGTTTCGATAATGGCAATTTCGCGGGTTTCCTTGTCCGCCAGATCGGCGCGGCCGCCGCGCGAAAACTGTTCGACCGATTCTTTGCGCTGCTTCACCAAAGTCTGCAAAACCTGAAGCGACTCGGCGTCATCGAGCGGTCGGATCTTTTCGATTTCCTTGTTTTTCAGCGCGCTTTTCACCATGCGCAGAACGCTCAGCCGCAGCTCGTCCTTCAATTTCATGGCCTCGGTGAGGTCTTTTTGGATGCGATCGATAAATGCCACGGATGCTTCTTCTCGCGACTCTCCTCGTCGAATGGCCACTATAGCATAGGCGCCAAGGGCCAAATGCCGAAGACCGCGGTGCTATCTGAGACAACAAAGAGTTCGGAGAGATCCCTCGCTCCGGTTCGTCGCTCGGGATGACGATCCTGGTCGGATCGTCAGTTTGACAGCGGAAGGCGTGGCCGATAGGCTTCTTGGGCCATGAAAATCATTGTTGCTGACCAGATCAGCGAGCACGGCGTCAAATTGCTGGCCGATCCCGGCTGGCAGGTGGTGCAGCCGGCGGCGGCTTCGCTCGCGAGCGAACTGGCCGAGGCGGATGCACTGGTGGTGCGCAGCGCCACCCAGGTGACCGACGAACTGCTGAGCCACGCGCGCCGTCTGCGCGTGATCGGACGCGCGGGCGTGGGCGTAGACAATATTGATCTGGACGCGGCCACGCGGCGCGGAATTCTGGTCATGAACACCCCGGGAGGCAATGCGCCCAGCGTGGCGGAACATGCCCTGGCCCTGATGCTCTCGATGGCCCGCTCCATTCCGCAATTGAACGCCAGCATGCATGCGGGCAAATGGGAGAAGTCCGGCGCCGCGGGCGCTGAGCTTCGCGGCAAGACGCTCGGCCTCATCGGGCTGGGGCGCGTAGGCGCGGAAGTGGCGAGGCGTGCACGGGCGCTGGAGATGCGTGTGCTGGCGTACGATCCCTATGTCAGCGCGGAACGCGCGGCGGAGTGGGGCGCGGAGCTGGTTCCTCTGGCCGAACTTCTGGCCCAGGCCGATTACGTTTCGCTGCATACGTCGCTTTCGCCCGCCACCGAGCGCATGATGAATACAGAGACGTTCAAACAGATGAAGTCTGGGGCGCGGCTGGTCAATGCTGCGCGGGGCGAACTCGTGGATGAAGCGGCGCTGGCCGAGGCCCTGCGCTCCAAGCACCTTGCCGGCGCGGCGCTGGACGTTTTTGCCGAAGAGCCGCCGCGCAATTCGCCCCTGCTGCAGATGCCCAACGTGATCGCCACGCCGCACGTGGGCGGCTCGACGGCCGAGGCCCAGGAAGAGGTGGGCGTGCAAATTGCGCAGCAAGTGCGTGAATACCTGCAGGATGGAACGCTGCGCAACTCCGTGAATCTGCCTCCGATTCCACCCGAACAATATCGCCGTCTGCGGCCGTATCTGGATCTAGCAGAACGCATGGCTTCGCTTGTGGCGCAGGCCGCGCCATTTCCCGCTCGGCGGCTGCGCTTGGCGTGTGCGGGAGAACCCGCCGAATTGGGCACGCGCGTGTTGCGCAGCGCGGCTTTGGCCGGCGTCTTGAATGCGGTGCTCGATGAGCACGTCAATCTGGTGAATGCGACGGCGCGCGCAGTGGAACGCGGCCTGGAAATCGAGGAGGGCAGGAGGCCCCGGGAGCGCGGCATCGCCGACGTGCTGGAGATTGCCGCGTACTCGGCAGGCGATGGGAAGCGGCGGGAATTCTCCGCACTGGGCACCATTCTCTACGGCACCACGCCGCGGGTGTTGCAGATCAACGGCATTGCGTGCGAAGCGCCGCTCGAAGGCAACCTGCTGGTGATGACCAACCGCGACGTCCCCGGCGTGATCGGCCAGGTGGGCACGCTGCTCGGCAGCCAGGGGCTGAATATCGCGAGCTTTGCCCTGGGGCGCCGCGAGGCTGCCCTGGGCGCGGAAGCGCTGGCGGTCGTGCAGCTCGATGGGGAAGTGTCTGAGGCGATTCTGCCGCGCTTGCGTTCCATTCCCAATGTGATGGAAGCACGCATTGTGCGGCTGCCGGTCGCGGCGTCGGCCCTGAGCTCCTCCGCCGGCTGAATCGCAACGCATCGGCGAAAAGCAGATGCCTCTCTCGCCTGCCGAGCCGCTCGATAGCCGAGGGGGCGAGTCAGGACGCCATCTCTGGAACATTTCAGGCATCCCACAAAATTTAAAAGGCCCGGCGTCTTTCGGCGCCGGGCCTTGCTGACTCTTGCGCTGTTACTGCGTTGAAGTTGCGCCCCGTTCTTACTTGGGCGAGATGACCACGTATTGGGTGTTGCCGCCACGATTGACGAGCAGCAGTAAGGGCTGATTCGCTGCGCCGCGAACGGCCGCCCGGAACTGCTCCACGTTGTTGACGGGCTTGCGGTTCACTTCCTGAATGACGTCGCCGCGCTCGAGCCCAGTCTCGGCCGCAGTGCTGTTTGGTTCGACGCGGGTGATGACCACGCCGCGCGTGCCGGTCGGCAGGTTCAACTGCTGAGCCATGTCGGAGTTGAGATTCTCAACTTGCACGCCTTCCAATGCCGGGGCTTCACCCGGCTGCGAATTCTCGGCTGTTTGCGTCTTCTCTGGGAATTCACCCAGCGTGGCGGTCATTTGCTGTTTCTGGCCGTTGCGGTAAACGTCCAGTTTCACGACCGTGCCGGGGGCCGTCTGCGAAATGCGCAGACGCAGGTCAAACGAGTCAGAAATCTTCTGACCGTTCAGGGTGGTGATCACGTCGCCTTTCTGGAGTCCCGCCTTGGCGCCAGGGCTATCGGGCGTGACGTCGCCGACGAGCGCACCTTCGGCCGAGGGCAGGTTGAAGGCCTTGCCGAGATCGGCCGTCACTTCCTGGATCATCACGCCCAGATATCCGCGGCTAACCTTGCCGGTCTTCAGAATCTGCTCCATGACTGTGCGGGCCATATTCACCGGAACGGCGAAACCGATTCCCTGATTGCCTCCCCCTCCATTGCTGATAATCGCGGTGTTGATGCCAATC
The DNA here is from genome assembly GCA_003223315.1 of Acidobacteriota bacterium. Taxonomy (GTDB): domain Bacteria; phylum Acidobacteriota; class Terriglobia; order Acidiferrales; family UBA7541; genus Palsa-189. The sequence continues at coordinate 4,067 of QHYR01000114.1, forward strand.
AGTTCGCCGCGCGTGTTGACCAGGGCGCCTCCGGAATTGCCAGGATTGATGGAGGCGTCAGTTTGAATGAAGTCCTCATATCCTTCGGGGCCCTCCAGCCGCAGGTCTCGGCGCCCTTTGGCGCTGACGATGCCCATGGTCACAGTTTCGCCGATGCCGAAGGGATCGCCGATGGCAAGCACGACATCGCCGACTTTAGCCTTGGCCGAGTCGCCCAGGGTCACTGTGGACAGACCGGAAGCAGGAATCTTCAACACGGCAATATCGGTACGTGGATCGGTGCCTACGACTTTGGCCTTGAGAGTGCGCTTATCACCCAGCGTAACCTGCACGTCGGTGGCGCCTTCCACGACGTGATTATTCGTCAGGATGTAGCCGTCGGGATTTACGATCACGCCCGATCCGAGGCTATGCTCCCGCTGTTCCTTCGGCTGCTGCTGCTGCTGATCTCTGTCGCCGAAGGGATTTCCAAAAAATTGACGGAAGAAGGGATCGTTGAAGAAAGGATTCTCACCCCGCTGGTTCTTCACTACCTTGGAGGTGGAGATGTTCACCACTGCCGGAAGCAGTGGCTCGACCACCGAGGCAAATCCTTCGTTGAAATTCACCGGACCCGTCGGCGCATTGCCGGCGATTCGTAGTGTCACCGGACTGCCGGCCCCGAGGACCGTGTGAGCGCTGGAGCTGATCATCCAAGCCAGCGCGCCGCCGATCACAACAGCCGCGGCCAGGGAGACCAGCGCTATGGAACGTCGAATCTGAAAAAACCTATTGTTCATGACCAATGGCCTCCTGCCACTCGATGAACTGAGCCCTCCCCGGCCGCTAGCCGGGGTACACGCACTAATTTCTTCGCATTGCGTCAATCGGGGAGACTGCGTCAATTGTGGCGCTCTGCGTAGGCCGTATGCTCAGGCCGGGCTTTCCGGAAACGTACGGAGCGCCCACGCTCATGTATTTTAGATGCCACCTGCTGCCACAAAGAAACATGCTCTTCCGGACAACGGTAGCAGACCGGAACCCCTCCTGGCATTATACAACGCGCGACGCTGACTGGGGGTTGCGCGGTTTCTGCTCCGTGTACGACTGATTAGACGGAGCGAATACAAAAATGTTTCGTTACTTTCAGGACGAGATTACATCCAACAAAGCGCTGCTGTGAAGTCCCCGGGCAATAGTTGCCATTTGCAGATCGCCCCGTACGTTCACCAGAGCGCTTGTTTTTTCGATTTCCATGCATTTTGGGACTTGACGATTTCGCCGGAGGCGCTAGAATGGAATGTAGACCAACTTAGTCAAGATTCAGGTCTAGGGCAAAACAGTCCGGGAAAGCTCAGGAAAGCGATGTTTAGGCTAAACAAACTCACCGACTATGCGGTTGTGGTGATGACGTACATCGCCAGCACCCCTGAGCCTTCGCTGCATACGGCGCGCGAATTGGCGGGGGGAACGCAGTTGCCGCTGACAACAGTTGGGAAGCTGCTTAGGGGGCTTTTGGACCATCGCCTGGTGACCTCCCACCGGGGCATGAAAGGTGGCTATGCCCTGGCACGCCCGGCGCGAGAGATTTCGCTGGCTGAGATTATCAGCGCCTTCGAAGGGCCGATCGGCTTCACGGAGTGCAATACCACTCCCGGATGTTGCGATTTGGAGCCGTCGTGCACGGTGCGCTACAACTCAGGCGTTATTGGGAAGGCTTTGCAGCACGCGCTGCAGAGCATCCGGCTGTCAGACCTGACGAAACCGATGCACGAGTCGGCGACGCGGGGCAGTGGCACGGTATCCATCACTTTTGGCTCAGGAGAGAATAATGAGCACGATCAACACCATTCAAAACCTTACCAACCAAGAATATAAATGGGGCTTTGTCACTTCGGTTGAAGAGGACAAGATCCCCAAAGGTCTGAATGAAGACGTCGTCCGGCTGATCTCGGCAAAAAAGGGCGAGCCGGAGTTCATGCTGGATTGGCGCTTGAAATCCTATCGCCACTGGAGTTCGCTGGAGAAGTCGCATGCCGAACCGAAGTGGGCGAATGTGAAGTTCGGGCCGATCGACTACCAAAACATGGTTTATTACTCTGCGCCCAAGAAGAAGCTTAGCTTGACGAGCTTGGAGGAGGTCGATCCCGAAGTCCTGCGAACCTACGACCGGCTGGGAATTCCGTTGCTCGAGCAGCAGCGG
>QHYR01000115.1 GCA_003223315.1 Acidobacteriota bacterium
ACGCGATCGTGGACGCGGTCTGGAACGTGCAGGATGTGGAGGAAAACACGCTAGATGTTTTTGTTTCCCTGCTGCGAGCTAAAGTGGATAAGGGATTCAAAACGAAACTCATTCAGACCATCAGGGGAGGGGGGTACTCGGTTCGTGAGGAGCCTGAGTGATGAAGTCTTTCCCAATTGGGGCTCGCCTTACAGCTTGGTATTTCGGAATCCTTGCCGTAGTTCTGTCGCTTTTCAGTCTGACTGCCTACTTTGCGATGCGTAATAGCATCTACCGAACGGTGGATCAAGAACTTCGTGCCCGCTTGGAAGGGGTTCGCCGACTAATCGAGCGAACTGCTCGCTATGAACCAGATGACCTGCGTCGCGAGCTTCGCGAACACTCGGAATTGGCAGGAAACACCCTGTTACAGGTCGCGGATCAGGAGGGCAATTGGCTCTATCGGTCTGCAACCATGGACCGTTACGAGATTCCGCGGTCCGAAGAGGCCCCAACGGTGCCTTCGACTCTCGTGCTCAACAACATGCCGCTGCGCTTACTAACTGCAGAGATTCAAGTTGGGGACCAATCCTACTTTACACAGGCGGCTGCTCCGCTAGACGACTTTTACAGTGCCTTGCATCGTTTTGCGACTTTGCTTGTAGTATCTATTCCCATTCTCCTGCTGGGCGCGGCGGCCGGGGGTTACTGGATCAGCCGCCGTGCCTTGGCCCCGGTCGATCAAATCACTCAGACCGCGAGAAACATTAGTGTTCAAAACCTTTCGAGCCGGTTGATTGTGCCGCAAACGGGCGACGAGTTGCAGCGGCTGTCCGAAACCCTGAACAGCATGTTCGAGCGTCTTGAGGCCGCTTTCAAGAAGATCATCCAATTCACTGCCGACGCATCGCACGAGCTTCGCACGCCCGTGGCTGTGATGCGAACCAGAACCGAGCTTTCCCTACGTAAGCCTCGTTCAGCAGACGAGTATCGCGAGACCGTTGCCCAAGTTCATTCCGAGCTGGAGAAGACTTCAGAACTGGTCGAAGGGCTCATGCTCTTGGCCAGAGCTGATTACGGGATAGAGGCGCTCCAACTCGCGACTGCGGATTTAAGAGAAATCGTTCGCGAGGTATGTAGTCAGGGAAAGACGTTGTCGGAAGCTAAGGCGATTGATTTTCGCGAGCAAATACCAGGGCAGCCTGTTTGGGTTAAAGCAGATGCACATGCGTTGCGGCGGCTGTTTTTGATCCTGATCGACAACGCAATTAAGTACACACCCAAGCGTGGTCGGGTGGAGGTTGTTGTGGGTCAAGAGAATGGGTTTGCTATAGGAGAAATCCGCGACACCGGGATTGGCATTGCGGCAGAGGACTTACCGAATGTCTTTGAGCGGTTTTACCGAGCCGATAAAGCCCGATCTCGCGAGTCGGGAGGCGTCGGCCTAGGTCTCTCGATTGGCCGCTGGATCGCGGAAGCTCATGGGGGGACGATTGAAGTTCACAGTTCTCTGGGCGGCGGTTCGATCTTTAAACTGCGACTTCCTTTGGTCGATGGAGAGTCGCCGGACTTAAAGACCGCAAACTGAATTTACGTCGCATCTTCAGAGAATTTTCAGGTCTCTGACCTAGGATCGGGTGTCTCAGCGGGTCAATTACGCAAAGAGGAGGCTCACTACCATGCGTGGCAAGCGCATCGTCGCTGTTCTCGGCCTGGCTTTTGCAGGTTTGCTCGCGGGATTCTCCTGCGCGATCCTCGCTTCGTCCGGCCCATCTGGTTACCACATCCTGAAAACGATTCACCTCCCCGGCACCGAGGGCTGGGACTATCTCACCATGGACAGCGCAGCCCGGATTCTGTACATCAGCCGGGAAAATCATATCGACGCGGTGAACGTGGATACGGGCGCTATCGTGGGCAAGGTGACGGGTTTGGACGGAACGAACGGCTTGCTACCTGTGCCCGAGCTTGGGCGCGGCTTTGCGACCAATGAAGACAAAAGCGAGGTGGTGATCGTTGATCTCAAGACCCTGCAAAAAATTGCAACGGTGAAAACCGGCAAAGCGCCGGACTCCTTTGCCTACGAACCGGTCACTAAGCGCGTCTTTATTATGAACAGTGCGGGTGCCAGTGCGACCGCCATCAATGCGGCCGAGGGCACGGTCGCCGGCACCGTGCAACTCGACGGCCAGCCGGAGTTTGTTGTGGCCGACGGCAAGGGCAGTGTGTTCATCAACATTACCGACAAGAATCAGATCGTCGAAGTCGATGCCAAGGCGCTGAAGGCGCTGCATCGCTGGCCGCTCGCGCCAGGCGAAGGCCCCTCCGGCATATCGATGGACCGGAAAAACCGGCGCCTCTTCTCAGCGTGTGATAACCAGAAAATGATTGTCATGAACGCAGACACCGGCAAAGTGGTGGCTGCGCTGCGCACGGGCGCAGGCACCGACGCCAGCGTCTTCGATCCGGATACGATGAATGCCTTCGCGCCAGCGGGAGGTGCCGGAACTCTCACTATCATTCACGAAGACTCGCCGGACAAGTTCAGCGTGCTGGAGGAAATTGACACGCAATCGGGCGCGCGCACGGCCACACTGGATATGAAAACGCACAACGTGCTTACCGTCACCGCACGGCACGGGCACGGCTCTACGCACCTGGACGTGCTCCCCGATACCTTCGTCGTGCTCGTCGTCGGAAAGTAACTTCTGCCGCCGGGTCCGGCGAGCGTAGCGCGGCATCGTTGCACCCATTGGAGGAATCGAGATGAGGAACCGCATCTTCGCGTTGCTTTTCTGGTTTGTCATTCTTTGTTGCGGCATCGCTGCGGCCCAGGAACCTGGGGCCTTGACGCCGAAGGAACCCATTCGCCTGACCAAGGTTGAAGGGCGCATGGACCACATGAGCGCCGATGTGAAAGGCCAGCGCCTCTTCGCGACTGCGTTTGACAATCACACCCTCGAAGTGATCGATCTAAAGACAAGCCGCCAAGTCCACACGATTCCGAATCTGGATGAGCCGCAGGGTGCGTTCTACGACCCTGAAACCAATCGTCTGTTCGTGGCCTGCGGGGGCGACGGCACCGTGAAGATTTTTGACGGCACCACATTTCAGCTTCTGCAGACCGTGACGCTCGATCTGGATGCCGATAACGTCCGCTATGACGCCCGAGGCAAGCATATCGTCGTCGGATTCGGAGGAGAAAAATTCCTGGCGGGCAAAGTAACGCGGCCTGGAGGAGGCGGCGCACTCGCGGTTCTGGACCTGATGGGAAAGAAGCTCGCAGAAATCCCCACGGATGCGCATCCGGAATCCTTTCAACTCGAGAAGACCGGAACACGAGTCTTCGTCAACGTTCCCGATAAACAGGAAGTGGAAGTGGCTGACCTAACGAAGGGCACGGTCCTCGCACACTGGAAGGTCGACGTTTGCACGACCAATTTCCCCATGGCGCTCGACGAAACTCATCACCGGCTCTTCGTTGGCTGCCGCATTCCCGCGCGCTTGGCGGTGTTCGACACTCAAACCGGCAAGATCGTGGCTTCGCCTGCGATCGTTGAGCATACGGATGATTTGTTCTTCGATGCGAGCAAAAGCCGGATTTATATTCTCGGCGAAGGCTTCGTCGAGGCCTGGCAGCAGAAAGACGCCGACCACTATGAACGTATCGGCCGCTATGCCACACCCGCCGACGGGCGCACCGGCTTGTTGGTGCCCGATTTGGGAGAACTCTTCGAGACGATTCCGCACCACGGCCAGCAGGGTGCCGAAATTCTGGTCTTCGCGACAAAATGAAATGCCTCGTGAGCTCTGCCGGCCGGAGTCCCTCTTCTTTGCACCGCAACGAGGCGAAGACTTTAGTTGGAATTCGCCGCGCGCCACTTCGTGAGCGAAATCTAAAAAAGTCCGCAATTTGGCGAAATTCTTTCACAATTTGATGACCACGTCGTGAACATCACCCATCAGTTTAGATAGAGTGTGTCCGGTTTAACTCAGAGGGTTCCGGCACACTCGCATCAGGGTGCCGTACAGTAAAATCTCTATGGAAAAACGTTTCCAAAGGCGAGATGCTGTAAGCCAAGCTGGGGAAGTAATCCGCACTTTATTGATGCAGCAGCACTCTCCTCAGGTTCGCCGGCCCGGCCCACTACCGCCCCTGCTTTAGAAATTTTGAAACCAGTGTGAGGCTCTCGCAGTAAACACACCATAAGGCCGCGCACGCAATCAGCTTGGAGGCTATGATGGGGAACCTTCGCTTACTCGTGGCAGACGACCATGATGTGGTACGCAAGGGCGTGCGTACGCTGCTGGAAGAGCAACCCGGCTGGGAGGTTGCTGCTGAAGCCGCAGATGGGCGCGAAGCCGTGGAGAAAGCCAAACTCGTGCAGCCCGACGTGACCATTCTGGATTTGAGCATGCCCGAACTGAATGGCCTGGAAGCGGCGCGCGAGATTCTGAAGACAGTTCCGACGAAGGTCTTGATCCTGACGATGTACGATTCCGACCCGCTGATCCGGCAAACGTTGGAAGCGGGAGCGCGGGGATATTTGCTGAAATCGGATGCTGGGCGGGATCTGGTGTCGGCGGTAGACGCGCTGCGCCGCAATAAGACGTTCTTCACGCCCAAGGTCGCACAGATGGTTCTGGAAGGCTATCTGGGGCGCCCGTCCAAAGAGAATGCGGACGACAGCAACCGCAGGAACGGGTTGCGGCTGACCGCGCGGCAAAAACAGATTCTGCAGCTATTGGCGGAAGGCAAGAGCAGCAAGGAAGTGGCGGTAGCGCTGAATATCAGCGTGAAAACCGCGGAGACCCATCGCGCCAATATCATGCGCCGGCTCGATTGCCATTCGGTAACCGAGCTGGTGCGCTACGCCATTCGCAATCATATTATCGAGGCGTGAAGGGCTGTGGCGGGAGGGTTAGCTTATGTCGATGCCTGCGCCGCCTTGCCCGCCGTGGCGGTCTCCGCAGCAAGCAAAGGAATGGCCGCTGTCACGACCGTGGCGCCTTCGCTGGACTGAATCTCGAAATGCCCGCCTAACTGCCTGACTCTCTCCCGCATGCCCTGGATGCCCACGCCGGGGACGGCCGGTCCCGGCGCTTCCGCATTGCCGTTTGCGGAAAGGCCATGGCCCTGATCGCGAATCTCCAGCGTCACTTTCTGAACGTCCCGCCCGACCCGCACCTGCGCGGTTTTGCTTCCGGAATGGCGGTGCACATTGGCGAGCGATTCCTGCACGACGCGGAAGATGGCGATCTCCATCTCCTCGGAAAGGCGCCCGAGTTCGGGGGCGAGCTCCAGGTCCACGTTGATTCCGCTGCGCTGCGCGAAACCCTCGACGAACCAGCGCAGCGCCGATTCCAGTCCAGCCTCATCCAGCAGAGGAGGGTGCAAGAGGTGAGATATGGTGCGCAGCTCCTGCGATAGCTCCCGGACCAGGCGTGTGGAATCCGAGAGATTTCTCCCGGCGCGCTCGCTCAACTTCTCCCTCTCCCTTTCCACCATAGAGAGGCACATGCTCAGGGCGGCCAGAGCCTGTCCGGAACTATCGTGCAGTTCGCGCGAGATGCGGCGGCGCTCTTCATCCTGCAGTTGCATCAACCGGCCGGAGAGCACGCGCAGACTGGCTTCCGCGGCGCGCAGCTCGGCAGTTCGCCGGCTGACGCGGACTTCGAGCTCCGCGCGCACGAGCTTGAGCTCCGCTTCGGCATCGGCAGGGCCGGAAGAGGAGGCCTGGGGAATGACCGCTGAATCGAAGAACGATTCCCCCCGCTGCGCCGCCTCCACGGCATTGAGCAAGTCGTGCGCCACGGAAGACTTGACCACAAAGCCGCGCGCACCGGCATTCAGCGCCTGGCGCATCATTTCCTGGGAGTCGTGCTGCGTGAGGATCAAGATCTGCGTTCCGGGAAGGCTGCGGCGAATCATGCGGGTGGCTTCCAGGCCGTTCAGGTTCGGCATGCTGACGTCCATGATCACCAGGTCAGGATGAAGCTGGTGGGCCTTTTCCACGGCATCCTGCCCGTCCACCGCTTCTCCGCAAATTTCGCAATCGCGTCCCGCAGCCAGCAACGCGCGAACGCCTCTGCGGATTACTTCGTGATCATCTGCGACGAGAATTCTCACTCGATCTGCCCCCTTTACCTGTGCCCCTTACAAAATGCTTCTCTCTTCATAACCAACCAAGAGAATCTGCGCGGGTGACGATGGTTCCAAAGCGCGCCCGCGCCGGGAGGCAGGCTTTCTGCGGGGAGAACCTTAACTAATGCTTCGCCCCGAAGGAAATACAGCGAATAATGTACGCCTCGCCTACAGCAGCAAAATTACGTGGAATTGTTGTGCAAAGCAGTGCATATCGCGAGCGAAGAAGCGCTCGGGCTTTTTCATAAGCTATC
>QHYR01000116.1 GCA_003223315.1 Acidobacteriota bacterium
GAACACGGTTCCCGCAAGCTCCTACCGCGGATTGGGCGCCGCCCAAATCACTTTTCCCGTGGAATCCCAAATGGACGAACTGGCTCACAAGATCGGCTGCGATCCGCAGGAATTCCGGTTGCGCAATCTGGCTCATAGCGGCGAGTCCATTCATCCTGGCCTGCGTCCGATTGACGCCGACGTGCCGGGCGACATCCGCATCGCTGCCCAAACACTGCGGTCGAATGGCCCTTTGGCGCCCAAGCATGGCCGCTCCGTATGTTGTTCCTGCAGCGATGCCGGAGCGCATCCGGTGACTTTGGCGATGGTGCACGTGTATTCGGACGGTTCCGTTTCGGTGATGAGCGGAAGCACGGAGATCGGACAGGGCAGTCACACCGTCCTCGCGCAAATTGCCGCGGAAGAGATGGGCGTTCCGCTGGAAAAAGTGCGACTGGTCGGCTCGGATACCGCGGTCACACTTTTCGAGCGCTCCACCGGCGCCAGCCGAACCACCACGCTCATGGGCCGCGCCGTGATGGAGGCCTGCCGCGAAGCCATCGCTCAGTGCAAGTCCATGGCAGCGGAACTCCTGGGCGTGCCGGCAAGCCGATTCACCGAGGAACGCGGCGGGATTCGCCACGGCAAAGACTGGCTCACCTGGCCTGAAATCATCGAACGATATTTCCAAATGGAAGGCTGCAGCATCATCGGACGCGCCTATTTGCGCCGCGCCGGAGCCCTAAAATCCGTGCCGGTATTCTGGGAAATTGGAGTCGTGGGCGCGGAGATCGCCCTGGATGAAGATACGGGACAAATCTCGCTCGATACGCTGGTCACAGTGGGAGACGTGGGACTCGCCATCCATCCGGCCATGACGGAAAGTCAGGATTTGGGCGCCGCCACCATGGGGCTGGGCGCCGGCTTGTTCGAGGAGCTGATCTTTGATGGGCAGCAGTTGATGAATGGAACGATGCTCGAATATCGCGTCCCGCGATTCTCCGATTTGGCCCGCAGGGTTGAGCTCAAACTGGTCCAGAATCGCGACGGCGTCGGCCCCTACGGCGCGAAAGGCGGCGGCGAAGGTTCTCTCAATCCCATCGGCGCGTGTCTCGCGAATGCGCTGTACCAAGCTGCCGGCGTGCGCATTCGCAGCCTGCCGTTAACGCCTGAGCGCGTCTGGAAAGCGCTTCAGGAGAAGAAAGCGCAAGCGCCGGCGGCGCCGAGAAAGTTCTCCGTAGCGACCCCCGTAGCGAAAAAAGATCGAGCGCTTAAGACGCGGTCACACAAAACTCGCGCTCCTAAAACTGAAGTATGACCACGCTCTCGCGTTTTGAAATCCATCAGCCACAAAGCGTCGCGGAAGCGTCTCAGATGCTCGGGCACTATGGCGATGACGGGGCCATCTACGCAGGCGGGACGGAATTGCTGCTGGCCATGAGGCATCGCGCGCTCAGCTATAGCCATCTCATCGACCTCAAAGTCATTCCGGGATTGAACGCCATCGAGACACGAGACGGCGTCATCGAAATCGGCGCCGCCTGCACGCATCGCGCGATCGAGCGATCGGCGCTGGTGCGGGAAAAGCAGCCCGGATTGGCGGAACTGGAATCGCAGGTGGCCAATATTCGAGTGCGGGCGACGGGAACACTGGGAGGCAATCTTTGCTTTGCCGAGCCGCACTCCGATCCCGCCACGATGCTGCTCGTCCTCGACGCGAAAGTACGGATCGAAAGCGCCGGAGGGGCTCGCGAGATCCCCATCGACAAGCTCATTGCCGGAGCTTATGCCAATCATCTCGCGCCGGGCGAAGTCCTCACGCGCATCATAGTGCCGTCCGCGAAACCGAATCACCGCGCCGCCTACATGAAGTTTCAAATTCATGAGCGCCCCACGCTGGGCCTGGGACTGTGGCTCGAAACTCCGGATCGCGGCCGCACGTTTACCGCGGCACGTGTCGCCGTCGGCTGCGTTTGCCCATTTCCCAGCCGCGCGTCCGCGGCCGAGGAATTGCTCACGGGCTCGCGGGCCGAAGTCGAAAAACGGTTGCCGGAAGCTGCCGCTCTCATCGCCGACGGCGCGGAGCTGATTGACGATCATGAAGGCAGCGCCGAATACAAACGCCACCTGATCGGCGTTTTTCTCCGGCGAACCTTTCTCAAGGCCCTCGCCGGCGATAGTCTTTTCAAACCTGGCCGCGAAATTTAACATTGTCTTCCTGAGGGGCAGTCGTCGCCCCGAAGGATCTCTCTTAAAACTGCAGTATCGTCCGGCAATTTTGGTTGATAATAGCCACTCCGGGAAACGCTCATGAAATTCGCGCAAAAGGCTCTCCGGCGGCGCTTCGTATTCCTCTTCTCGGCATTGCTCTTCCTCGGCTTTGCCGCCGGCCTGCTCGCTTACCAGCGCCGGGGCGGCGGATACCAGGAAGAAGACGAAGAGGACATGCCCATCGGCTCCAAACAAAAAGTCGAATGGACCTTTGCGCGCTTCCGTTATAACGTGGGCGGCGGCTTCTTCCGAGGCTTTCAGCGCTGGGCCGCCGACTACCCCAAATCGGATCGCCAGCTCGTCGAGGGCGTCATTCGCCTGACGCGCATTAACACCCATGTGGCTGAGCAAGTCGTGGATGCCGCTAGCGACGAGATCTACAACTGGCCGTGGATTTTTGTGGAAGATCCCGGCGCGTGGGTTCTTTCCGAGGCCGAAGCCGTCCGCATCCGCACCTATCTCTTGCGCGGGGGCTTCATGTTTTTCGACGATACGCACGGCGACTACGAATGGAACAATATGATGGCCGGTGTGCGCATGATTTTCCCCGATCGCGCGGTCGAGGACCTGAAGGACAGCGACGAAATCTTCCACACCGTCTACGACCTCGACGATCGCTTTCAGATTCCCGGAACGCGCTTTATCTGGGGCTATCGCCGTCCCTATTTGGCGGATATGAAAGTGCCCAAATGGCGTGGCATCCGCGACGATAGGGGCCGCATCATGATTGCCATCTGCCACAATAGCGACGTCGGCGACGCCTGGGAATGGGCCGATAGCCCCGATTATCCCGAGCCCGCCACCTCCATGGCTTATCGCATCGCCATCAACTACATCGTCTACGGAATGACCCACTAGGACGACGGTTAGGCCAGCGGCCGTTTATTTCAGGCGGGTGCTGCCCATGAGGAATTTGTCGACGCCGGCAGCGGCCTTGCGCCCCTCGGAAATGGCCCACACGACGAGCGACTGCCCGCGCCGCATATCGCCCGCCGCGAAAATCCCCGGCACCGAACTCATGTAATTCGCGTCCGTGGCGATGTTGCTGCGCGCGTCGAGATTGACGCCGAATTGTTCGATCATGCCTTGTTTCACCGGCCCCGTGAAACCGAGCGCAAGCAGCACCAGCTCCGCATCCAGAGTAAATTCCGTGCCGGGAATCGGCTCGAACTTCGGCGGCGGCCCTACGCGGATGGCGTGAAGCTGCTTCACGTTTCCATTTTCGTCGCCGGCGAAGTGCGTCGTTCCGATTGACCAATCCCGCAAGCCGCCCTCCTCGTGCGAGCTCTCCGAACGCAATTGCAGCGGCCAAAGCGGCCAGGGCGTGCTGGGCGCGCGCGCTTCCGGAGGCATGGGCATAATTTCAAACTGATGTACGGATTTGGCCTTGTGGCGATGGGTGGTGCCCAGGCAATCCGCGCCCGTATCTCCGCCGCCGATAATCACCACGTGCTTCCCGGTGGCCAGGATCTGGTTGGGCACTTCATCGCCGGCGTTGCGTTTATTCTGCTGCGGCAGAAACTCCATGGCGAAATGGATTCCCTTCAGCTCGCGTCCCGGAACATTCAAATCGCGCGGACTCTCCGCGCCGCCGCAGAGCAGGATAGCGTCGAACTCTTTGCGCAAATCTTCGGCCGGCACATTGCCGCCGATATGAGCGCGCGTCTCGAAGCGCACGCCTTCCGCCGTCATCTGTTCGATGCGGCGATCCACAACGTGCTTCTCCATCTTGAAATCCGGAATGCCGTAGCGCATCAATCCGCCGAGGCGGTCATTCTTTTCAAAGAGTGTGACCAAGTGCCCGGCGCGATTGAGTTGTTGTGCCGCGGCAAGTCCCGAAGGGCCGGAGCCGACCACGGCCACGCGCTTGCCCGTGCGCGTCTCGGGCGGCTCCGGCTGAATCCAGCCTTCCTGCCAGGCGCGCTCGACAATGTTCTTTTCGATCACCTTGATCGTGACCGGCGGCTCGTTGATCCCCAGCACGCAAGCCGTTTCGCAAGGAGCGGGGCAGATGCGGCCCGTGAATTCGGGAAAATTATTCGTCGAATGCAGTACGCGGATGGCTTCCTTCCAATGATCGCGATAGACCAGGTCATTCCAGTCGGGAATGATGTTATTGACGGGGCATCCCGTATGACAGAAGGGAATGCCGCAATCCATGCAGCGCGCGGCCTGCGTTCGAACTTTTTCCTCGGGAAATTGGTAGTAGACCTCGAAGTAGTCGTTGATGCGCTCTTCGACGGGCCGGCGTACGGGCATCTCGCGCGTGAATTCTTTGAAACCGGTGACTTTACCCACGAGCCTCGCGCCCACGCCCGTGTGTTCCGGCCTGCGCCATCAGCACACCGGCGGGGACCCGTGGAATGCCCAGGACGCGCTTGTATTCGTGTGGGAACACTTTGACGAACTTCGGAAGCGTGGCCTCCCAATTCTGCAAAATCCACTTCGCTTGCGGGCTATCGGTAAATTCGCCGTGCCGGCTGATCAGGCGATGCAGCAGGAGAATGTCCGCGGATTCGGTCACGGGCTCGAGATCGACCTCGCCGCGATTGCAATACGTTGCTCCGAAATCGCCGGCCTGGTCGAGCACGTAGGCGATGCCTCCGGTCATCCCGGCGGCAAAATTGCGTCCCGCGCGGCCCAGCACGATCACCAGGCCGTTGGTCATGTATTCGCAGCCGTGATCGCCCACGCCTTCGACGACCGCCGTAGCTCCGGAATTGCGCACCGCAAAGCGTTCGCCGGCCATGCCATTGAAGTAGGCTTCGCCGCTGGTCGCGCCGTAGAGGCAGACGTTGCCGATCAGGATATTTTCTTCCGGCACGAATTCAGAATGCCGCGGCGGGTAGATGATCAGCCGGCCGCCGGAGAGCCCTTTGCCAACGTAATCATTGGCATCGCCTTCCAGCGTCAGCCTTACGCCCTTCGCCAGAAAAGCTCCGAAGCTCTGGCCGGCGCAGCCGGTCAACTGAATGCGAATGGTGTCTTCCGGCAAGCCCGCCGAACCATAACGGCGCGCGATCTCGCCGCTCAACATCGCGCCGACGGTACGGTGAACGTTGCGTATCGGCAGGCTCACCGAGACCGGGATTTGCTTCTCCAGAGCCTGCTGGCATTGCTTGATGAGGTGCCGGTCGAGCGCCGCTTCCAGACCGTGATCCTGCGGCTGCATCTGCCGCCGCCCCACGTGGTGCGGTACCGGCGGATTATAGAGAATCGATGACAGATCGATTCCCTTGGCCTTCCAGTGCTGAACGTCGGTCCGCTGCACCAGGCAATCCACGCGCCCAACCATGTCGTCGAGCTTGCGGAAGCCCAGTTCCGCCATGATCCTGCGCAAATCCTCGGCCACGAAAAAGAAAAAGTTGATGACGTGTTCGGGCTGGCCCTGGAATTTCTTGCGCAATTCCGGATCCTGGGTCGCCACCCCCACCGGGCAGGTGTTCAGATGGCATTTGCGCATCATGATGCAGCCCATGGAAATCAGCGGAGCCGTGGAAAATCCGAACTCTTCCGCTCCCAGCATGGCCGCGATGGCCACGTCGCGGCCGGTTTGCAGCTTGCCATCCACCTGCACGCGCACACGGCTGCGCAGATCGTTCATCACCAGCACCTGCTGCGTTTCCGCAAGCCCCAGCTCCCAGGGAATGCCTGCGTGGCGTATAGAGCTGATCGGCGAGGCGCCCGTCCCGCCATCATAGCCGCTGATCAGAATGACGTCGGCATGGGCTTTGGCGACTCCCGCAGCCACGGTCCCCACGCCTACTTCGGCCACGAGCTTCACCGAAATGCGCGCCCGCGGATTGGCGTTCTTCAGGTCGTAGATGAGCTGCGCCAAGTCTTCGATGGAATAGATGTCGTGGTGCGGCGGAGGCGAAATCAGCCCCACGCCTGGAATCGAATGACGCACGCGAGCGATGAATTCGTCCACCTTGTGGCCGGGCAACTGGCCGCCTTCGCCGGGCTTCGCGCCTTGCGCGATCTTGATCTGCAAATCATCCGCGTTGACTAGGTAATTTGTGGTTACGCCAAAACGCGCCGAGGCCACTTGCTTGATGGCGCTGCGGCGCCGATCGCCATTGGCATCGGGCTTGAAGCGCGCCTCGTCCTCACCGCCTTCGCCGGTATTGGACTTGCCCCCGATGCGATTCATCGCTATCGCCAAGGTCTCGTGGGCCTCCTTGCTGATCGAGCCGAAGGACATGGCGCCGGTTGCGAAGCGCTTGACGATTTCCGCCGCCGGCTCCACTTCCTCGAGGGGCACGGGTTTCCCCGCCGGCTGGAAGTCAAACATGCCGCGCAGCATTTGCAAATCGCGATTCTGCTGGTTGATGATGCCGGCAAATTCCTGGAAGGTCTCGAATTTCCCTTGCCTCACCGCGTGCTGCAATTTGCTGACGGTGATCGGGTTCAGCAGGTGACGCTCGCCGCGCACGCGATACTGATACTCGCCTCCAACGCGCAGTTCCGTATCGGACTCGCTGGGCGGCTGCATCGCAAACTGATGCTTCAGGAGCGCTTCGCGGGCCAGCACCTCCATGGTCACGCCCTCAATGCGCGAAGCGGTACCGGTCAAGTAGCGCTCGACCAGAGACTTCTGCAGGCCGATGGTCTCGAAAATTTGCGCGCCCTGATAGCTCTGCAGGGTGGAAATCCCCATCTTCGAGAAAGTCTTCAGCAGGCCTTTGTCAATCGACTTCATGTAACTCTTGAAAACCTTGTCCCAGGTGCTGTCGGGCGGGAAAGCACCGTCGCGGTGAAGGTCTTCGAGCGTCTCGATAGCCAGATATGGATTCACCGCGCTTGCGCCATAGCCGAGCAGCAGCGCAAAGTGCATCACTTCGCGCGGCTCCCCGGATTCCACGATCAGCGCCACCTGATTGCGCGTCTTCTCGCGAATCAAATGATTGTGAACGGCGGAGAGCGCCAGCAGGCTGGGTATGGGCGCGTGGTCTTTGTCCACCCCGCGATCCGAAAGAATCAGCAGCGTGTAGCCGGACTTTATGGCCAGCGACGCCGAACGGCAGAGCGTCTCGATGGCTTGCTCCAGCTGCCTTTCGCCGCCCTCCACGCGAAAGAGCATGGGCAGGGTGGTAGCCAGAAAATCGCCCCAACTCACGCGCCGCAATTTCTCCAGCCGCCAGTTGGAAATGATCGGATGCTGCTGCTTGAGCGTGTGGCAATTCTTGGGCGTCTCGTCCAGGATGTTCCCTTCCGAGCCGATATAGGTATTGAGCGACATCACCAAACCTTCGCGGATCGAATCGATCGCCGGATTGGTGACTTGCGCGAAAGTCTGCTTGAAGTAACTGAACAGCAGTTGTGGCTGATCGGAGAGGCACGCCAGAGGCGTATCAATGCCCATCGAGCCTACAGGTTCCTCCGCCTGCAACGCAGAGGGCAAAAGCACGGTCCTCAGATCTTCGTCCGTGTAGCCGAAGGCGCGCTGGCGCATGAGGATCGTTTCATGATCGGTCGGCTGTACGCGCTTGGGGCTCGGCAGATCGTCCAGCGTGATCTGATTTTCTTTCAACCACTGCCGGTAGGGCTGCCGCGCCGCCAATTCTTTCTTTACTTCTTCGTCGGAAATCAAGCGGTGCTGCTCGGTATCCACCAGCAGCATGCGGCCCGGCGCCAGTCTCCCCTTCATGCGCACTTCTTCCGGTTTCACCGGAAGCACGCCCGCTTCCGAGGCCATGATCACCAGCCCGCCATTGGTCACCAGATACCGCCCGGGGCGCAGGCCGTTGCGGTCGAGCTTGGCGCCGATCACGCGCCCATCGGTGAACGCCACGTCCGCCGGCCCATCCCACGGCTCCATCAGCGAAGCGTGGTATTCGTAAAAAGCCTTCACATCCTCGGGCATGGTCGAATCGTGTTCCCATGCTTCCGGTATGAGCATGGCCATCACGTGCGGCAGGCTGCGGCCCGCGAGCGTGAGCAGTTCCACCGCGTTGTCGATCATCGCGGAGTCGCTGCCGCCCGGCGTGATGATGGGAAAGAGCTTCTTGATGTCGTTACCGAAAAGCGGAGACGCGAGCACGGATTGCCGCGCGTGCATCCAGTTGATATTGCCGCGCAGCGTGTTGATCTCGCCGTTATGGCAGATATACCGATAGGGATGCGCGAGCTGCCAGCTCGGAAACGTGTTTGTAGAAAAGCGCTGGTGCACCAGGCACAACGCGCTGGTCACTTCCGCATCCAGCAGTTCCTTGTAGAAATCCGTAATCTGCGGCGCCAGCAGCAAGCCTTTATAAATAATCGTTCGAGAAGAGAGCGAGGGAAGATAGAAGAAGCCCTTCTCCTTGAAATCCGACGCCGCCACGGCGCTTTCCGCGCGCTTGCGCACCACGTAGAGCTTGCGTTCGAGCGCGTCTTGATCCATCTCCGGGCCACGCTGGACAAAAATCTGTTCGATATAGGGCTGTGTCGCCCGGGCCAGCCGCCCAATCGCGTTTCCGTTGAGCGGGGTATCCCGCCAGCCAAGCACCGTCAGGCCTTCTTCACCTGCGACGCGCTCCAGTATTCCTTCGCAGAGGATCCGCTCATGCGGGTCCACCGGCAGAAAAGCCATTCCGACGCCATACTGGCCCGGCGCGGGAAGTTCAAAACCAATCCGGGAGCACTCGCGCTGGAAAAAGGCATGCGGAATCTGAATCAGAATTCCCGCC
>QHYR01000117.1 GCA_003223315.1 Acidobacteriota bacterium
CGTGTGAGATTGCGCGGTCATGATGCACGGCCCGCCGTTGGAGTGGAATTCAGCAACCAGTACGCCTTTGTCATCTCGTGTCAGCTTTAGGTTGCGATAAGCATTGAAGTAGTCACTCTGAAATTGCATCGTATTCTCCTTTCTGTGTTGCCCTGACTATGTTGTTATTGCGAGGTTAGCACGTTGCACTCAGGTGGCCACAACGAGACCGCCTGCGGCACGAATGACCTCCCCGGTGATCCAGGCTGATTCGTCTGACGCCAGGAACACTGCCAGCGGGGCGATATCCGTGATACGACCGAGCCGGCCGAGCGGCGTCTTCCCAGCCAAAACGGCGCCGGCACCACCCTCAAAGGTCCCCGCGGCTACATTGCCTTCGGTTTCTGTATGACCGGGAGCGATGGCGTTGACGCGTATCTTGCGCGGCGCCAGTTCGAGCGCCAATCCCCTGGTCAGCGTTTCGATGGCGCCTTTCGTGGAAGCGTACAGCAGGGCTCCCGCCACCGGATGCGAGCCGACGATAGAGCTGAGGTTGATGATGCTCCCGCCGGGGGCCCCGAACCGCTTGATCGCTTCCTGCACGGTGAGAATCGCCCCGAGAACGTTGATGTTGTAGTGGAGGTGAAAGCTCTCTTCGGTGATCTCCGCGAAGGCGCCGAAACGGAATACCCCGGCGTTGTTGACCAAAACGTCCAGTCTTCCGAACCTAGAATCCACTTCTTTGAATAACCGCGCGACATCCGCGGCCTTGGACACGTCGGCCCCGACCGCGATCGCCTCGCCCCCGTTGTCGGTGATCGCCTGAGCGACGCGTTCGGCGCCTTCCCGGTCGGAGGAATAGTTCACGGCCACGCGCGCGCCCGCAGCTCCCAAGGCCGTTGCAATCCCACCGCCTATGCCTTTGGACGCGCCCGTCACTATTGCCACTTTATTAGACAGTCTGGTCATATTGACCCTTGTTCTTGATCCGACTCCCCGTACCCCCGAACGTCCATAGCTGTGAATTGCGCCTCGCGCTTATGAAAATCTCGATTTATGCTCCTTATCCTAAAGAGCGTTTTGAAACAGCGCGTCAACATTCAATTTTGCATCCTGAACGAATCGTCGGCAACCCTTCCATAACACAGATCAAGAGTTCGGCTCGATGCCAATGCGATCATTGACTGCGGACCGAATCCGCTGTTTGCAGCCCAGGTACCGCTCGGTCGTTTGAACCGAAACGTGTCCCAAAAAGAATTGAATCTGCTCTAACTCTCCTCCCGAAGCGTGGCAGAGTCGAGCACAGGTCCGACGCAGGTCGTGAGGCGCCAATTTAGCTATACCAATGGTCTTCGCGGACTCCTTTACGATGTGCCAGACCGCCTTTTCCGTGATGCCTTCTCCCCATGCCTTCCCAACCTTGTTGACCCTGCGAAACAGTCTTCCTCGATCAATTGCGGCCGCGGCGAGCCAATCGTCCAGTTCATTTCTCACCCAATCAGGAAGCGGAACCGTTCGAACGTGGCCGCCTTTACCAACCAGATCGACAATAGCCCAGTGTTCTTCGCGTTGCTGAAGGTGATCCAAGGTTAATGCAGCTGCTTCGTGTCTTCTTAAGCCGCAGGCGAGGAGCAGGCAGAGTAAAGCTCGGTCGCGTTTTCCCTTTCAGGCGATGACTATCGGGTGCTTGCCAAAGCGCGTGGCCTTGCTCTGCGGTTAGCCAGTTCCCGAGGCGCATGCCCAGCTTCTTCACGCCCTTAACGCGGCGAATGCCAGCCGCCAGATCGGCACTGAGGAGACCGCAGTCGGCTGCTTCGTACGCGAGCCGGCGCACAGCGCCGAGACGCAAATTGATTGTGCCCGGTGCGAGTTGACGGGATTCGAGGTGAGAGCGGTAACGCAAGACAACTATCCTGTCGAACGCCAAGCGCGGTTCTGAACAATACCATTCAACGAATTCGTCGATGGTGTGACGATATCCCCGCTGAGCATCCGGGCAAGCGAGACTATTCAGGACTGCGGCCTTAGCGTGCTCGAGATCGGGCAGGCGCAGGACCGATTTGGTACAACTGCGCTTCTTTCGGGAATATAGCTTCGTCTTCATGACCGGTAGTACGGCGACAATAGGGTCAGAGTGGCCCGTCATCCGCCCGTGAAGGCTGGTCCGAATCCGGGGCTTATCAGAGGCCGGATGCCCTTCTACTTCAGGCTGATTGTTCTAGAAGATACCGAAGCGCCGCGTCACTTGTGTCCGCATGCGAGTCCAGGCCAGGCTTGTATATTCGCTCCAGGGTACAAGCTGGAGCGAAGCGAGGTAGGAGTAGGCGACCGGGACGACGAGCAGAGTTAGGCCCAGGCAAAGTGTTTGTCCGCCGATGATGGTTACGGCAATGGCGGCGCGCTGCTCTGATCCAACGCCAATTCCGAGCGCAACGGGAATTAGACCGGCCACAATCGAGAAAGTCGTCATCAGAATCGGACGCAGCCGCACGCGGTTGGCTTCGAGCAGCGCTTCGCGCAAAGGGATTCCCTCTCTGCGCAAGCGATTGGTGTAGTCGACTTGCAGAATACCGTTCTTCTTCACGATTCCAAGAAGCAGGAAGACACCCAGCATGCTCCACAAGTTCAGCGAACGATGCGTGATCCATAAGGAGAACAGCGCAAACGGGATGCTCAGCGGCAGCGTGAGCATGATGATGAAAGGATAGCTGAAGCTTTCAAACTGCGCGGCGAGCACCATGTACATGAAAATCGAGGCCAGCAAGACGGCCAGGATCATGTTCACGGTGGTTTCATCGAGGATGCGCACGGGGCCGGAAAATCCAAACGAATAGCCGGGCGGCAGATGCAGTGACAGGATGGCTCGTCGCGTCGCGTCGGCCGCGGCATCCAGCGGGTATCCCTGCGCCACATTCGCGAGGATGCTCACCTGGAACTGGCGGTTGTAGCGCGAAATCGTGATGGGGCCATTGCCTCGCTCGATGGAGGCGAGACTTTCGAGCCGGACTTGGCCCTGCTTCGCTGAGGGCACCATCAGTTGAGCCAGCACATCCAGATTGTCCCGTTGCTCCGGGATCAGTTGCATGGTGACGGGATACTGCTCGGAGCCTTCTTTGAAGGTGGAGATTTCGTCCTGTCCGGAATACAACAACCGGACGGCGGATGCCACGTCCGTCATGCGCACGCCCAGGTCGGCAGCTCTCTGGCGGTCCACCTTTACCTGCAGTTCGGGCTTGTTGAGCTTGAGATCGGGGCTGGCGTCCAGCATACCGGGCCATTCGCTCATTTTCAGGGCTGCGCTCTGCCCATAGACCGCGAGTTTCTCAATATCGGGGCCCCGAATAATAGCGCGAATCGGTGCGTAGGTCTCTCCGCCGAGCACCGAAGGCAGACGAACGGAAACCGCGGCGTTTGAAAACGGTGCAAGCACCTTGCGCACGTCCTGGCCGATTTCGGCGCTGGACCGGCTGCGCTGCGAGCGGTCTTTCAGGCTGATGTAGAGGTGCCCGTGGTACGTGAGCCCCTGGGTGTAGGCCTCCACAAACACAACCTCGGGAATCGTCGACACCCGCTTTGCCATCTCCGTGAAGGCGGCGATCGTGCGATCGAGAGATTGTCCTTCTGGGAAATCCACGCCTGTGTTCAGTTCGTTCTGGTCATCGAACGGGACCCAATCCCGGCCCACCAGATTGTGCAGAGGGATCGACGAGAGAAATACCAGAACACACACGGCGACCAAGACGAGGCGGTGATCGAGGGACCAATTGAGTGCGCAAAGATAAGTCCGTTCGAGCCACTGCGCGAATTTCCATTCGCGGGAACGCGCGTGGCCGCTGCTCCTGTCAACTTTTAGCAAGCGTGAACTCATCATCGGCGTCAGGGTAAAACTCACCAGCATCGAGACCAAAATCGAGAGTGCCATTGTCCAGCCGAAGGGGTTGACGTAGCGGCGCGCATAGCCCGTCATGAAGGCGATGGGGAGGAAGATGATCACGAGCGACAGCGTCGTGGCCATGACCGCCAAGCCAATTTCCTTCGTCCCCTGGATGGCGGCTTCCATCGGCCCCGCACCCTTCTCCTCCATGTAGCGGAAGATGTTCTCGAGAACGATGATGGCGTCGTCAATGACGATGCCTACGGCGAGCGTCAGCGCCAGGAGCGTCATGTTGTTCAGCGTGAAATTCATGTACTTCATCAACGTGAACGTCGAGATAACGGAAGCGGGAATTGCCACCGCCGCGATGGCAACTGCGCGGAGGTTGCGGATGAACAGCAGCACCACGATGCTCGCCAGCACGCTGCCGAGGATCAGGTGCTCGAGCAGGGAATCGACGGATGCTTTGATAAACGTGGAAATATCGCCGATAACCTGCAGTTGCACCCCCGGGGGCACCTGGGTCTTCAATAATTCGACGCGCCGCTTGACCTCATCGGCGATTTGCACCGAGTTTGTGCCCGCCTGGCGCGACACCTGAACGCTGACGACGTCCTTACCATCCAGCATCGCCCAGATGCGGAGTTCCTCGGCACCGTCTTCGACTTGCGCCACGTCTCGCACTCTCACGGGAGCGCCAGCGCGATAGGCGACGATGACGTCCCCGAATTGTTCGGCGCTAGTGATCCGTCCCAGCGTTCGCAAGTCCACCTGTTCCGGGCCGCGGATCATGTGCCCGCCCGGTTCCTCGATGTTTTCATTGACGAGAGCGTCACGCAGTTGAGTGACCGTCAGGTTGTGCGCTGTAAGCCGCTGCGCATCGATCAGCACCCGAATCTCCCGGTTCTGGCCGCCCACCAGGTCAACTGCACCCACGCCGTCCACCGTCTGAATCCCACGCCGCACTATCTTGTCCGCGATTTCCGTGAGCTCGCGGCGGCTCATAGGTCCCGAGACCACAACGGTCAGAATCGGATCGGAGTCGGGGTCGACCTGGGTAATGATGGGCGGAAGAATGTTGGGCGGGAGATTTTTCAGGGTAGTAGAGACCTTCTCCCTGACGTCCTGTGTAGCGGTTTCGATGTCGCGTTCCAGCTTGAACGTAGTGGTAATGCTGGCGGACCCTTCGCTGGCCCGGACCATCATTTCGTCAATGGCGCTTACAGACGAGATCGCATCTTCGAGAGGCAGCACAACCGAGGAGACCATTTCGTCAGGGCTCGATCCAGGTAGGTCGACCTTGACATTTACCGTTGCAGGGTCGACCTTGGGAAACAGATCGACGCCCAGGGAACGAAATGAGAAAACGCCCAGCGTTACCAGAAATGCGATCAGCATAACCGCGAAGACGGGCCGCTTGACGCAAATCTCGGCGATCTTCATAGGGTGTGCTCGCTGGCCGTTTCCATGGATGATTGGCGGAGCCCTATTTCACTAATGCAAATAGTCATTCGTGTACCGGCGTCCCGTCATACAGGATTGTACCGGCAGGTGCGATCGCAATTCGCTCTCCCGCGCGCAAACCCTCGGTCACTTCGACACGTACGCCCTCCGGCGTTTGATTCTGCACACCCGGTTTGATCGTGCGTTCGGACAGTCGCCCCCCGTTCACTACAAAAACCGAGTATGTACCGAAAACGTACTTGATCGCATCTTGTGGGATCGTCACAATTTTTTCTTCCACGTCGCTCGGCAAGGAACCCTGCACGAAGAAACCGGGCTTGAGTTTGCTTTCCGGATTCGGAATCATGGCCTCTACCTCGAGAGTCCGTGATTCCGGGTTCACGGCGGGATTGATCCGCGTAAGTTTCCCTTGGAATGCCTCATTGGGATAGGCGCCCACGTGAATATCGACCGTGGCGCCGGTGTGCACGGCGCCCGCCCATTTCTCCGGCACTTCCAACCGGGCGCGTAATTGGTCCATGCGGACCAAAACCATCACGGGACTCTGCACTTTGAGGTATTCACCGCGATTGACCTTCCGTTCCTTCACGGCACCGTTGAATGGCGCGCGAATCGAGGCGTCAGCGACTTTCTTTTCCGCGAGACGCCGCATCGCTTCACTCGATTGAAGTTGGCCAACCAGCTGATCCACTTGTTGAATCGCCAAATCGTGCGATGCGCGAGCGTTGTCATACCGCGCAGAAGCGGAGTCGCGATCCTCTGGCGAGATTAACTGCGCCTCAAAGAGCGCCTGAGCGCGGTCGAATTTCTGCTTCGCGTCAAATAGATCGGCGGCCGCGCGTTGTACGAGGGCAAGTTTCGAGGGGTCGCTCGGTGGAGGATCGTCGGGCCCAATGCCTAGTTGGGCGCGCACCTGGCGAACCGCCGCTCGCTGGGTTTCAACGGCATATTGGAGTTCGATCGGGTCGATGGAAACCATGACCTGACCTTCCTTCACTACGTCGCCCACGTCCACAGCTATTTGTGTTACCGGACCTTCTACTTGAGAACTGAACGCATCGTCGCGCTGGCGTTCACCCGCCCGCCGGGGGATACGCCTTTCGAGCAGCCGGTGAGCGTAATACCCACGCCGAGTATAAGTAAGAAAATAGAACGCGTCTCTCGCGTTCGTATGTATTTAACTTCGTTGTTAGAGAAAATATGCCCCCGCATTCGCGCAACTTCTAACTGCACCGCGAGTCCCATGCGCCCTTCCGGGCCTCGCTGTCCTGAGCGATTTTGCCAAGTTCATAATAGCCCTGAGACGCTAGTTCGTATAGTGACTACGACTCGTATAAGCCCCAATTCCATTCTGGCCTTCCTGCCAGAACCACTCAGTGGCCTCAAACCATGGCTGGCCGCGACTCACGTGAAGAGTTCTCTACTATTTTGCCCATATGTTCAAATGAATAAGTCAGGGAGGGCACTTGGCGTAGAAAAACTGAACTCAGAGAACGCTGGATATGAGCACGCGGTTCAGAAGCGGCGTTTTTGCGAAGCGAAAGACGAGTTCCTTGGCGAATTGTCGGCAACCCGGAAACTACAACGGGGCGACCGATAACTCCCGAGTGGCCCGTAATCCAAGCGGAATCCAGACTAGCCAAGCATCGTCGTGAGCACAAACGCCTGTTTACGTCAGTTATCGGCCTACTAATGATGAGGCTCCGACGAACTTCTGCAAGGGTGGCCATATGCGGTGGCGCAACGCGAAAGTGGCACGCCCAGCTGTTCTAGGACATTGGGTAGAGCAGGCGAGAACACTTGCCCCAGCTGCCACCCACCTCCGCTCGGTCCAGTGGAACGTAGCACGACAGCGCCGTGCTGAGCAAAGTGATAGCCGGCCCTTATCTGCCAGTCCTTACCTGACCGCATTTTCAAGATAATAGTCGTCTCGTCGCCCCAGCCACCATGATTCACGGAATACCATTCGCTCGCTTTCAGGGCAGTCACAATTTGGGCTATGGAAGATCGATCCGTAAACTGATGTCCGCCAACACTGACTGCCTCTACGTTGTGCGATTGAAGGGCCCAGAGGTCATAGTGAATTCGCAGCCCCCTATAGACAACAAACATCATCATGATCATCCAGACGAACACTGCGGCCCATTGGAACAGCTTCTTGAGCGCTGGTACGGTCGATGGTTGAGAGCCTTCCGACCACCGGTGGCTTCTATGCCAATCCATGCAAATCTCGACAGCGATAGCAAATCCGAAAAGGCCGATAAACAGTGCTGGTAACAGCACATCGAACAAGAAGCCTTCAAAACCCCGCATGGATAAAGCTTACTCGCCATCAAGTGGTTAGGGTTATTGAGATTGGCGAAAAAGCTACTACGTTCGTAACCGAAGATGCGCTTCCATGATTGGGGATAAATCGCCATGACACTCACAACTCCAGAAATCGGCAGGTCACTTGGCGGTTTGTCGGCAATTCGGAAACTATCCGGCGCCTTGCGGAAGAGGCTCCACGCTGTACCAAAACAGATGGTTTGGAACGGCGGAGAATGGCCTTGCCGCGGGTCGAAGAATCAACGAGTTGTGGAGAGAGTCGAAAGTGCCTTTTGGTACGCGGACGCGCACCGCTGAATGCAACATTACGCGTGAAGCTGGCGGAACCAAGGAGAGCATAATCCCTACAGATCCAATCCGGGAATATCGAATAACGCAACAGAAGGGGTACTTTGTTGCGTGTTCTCGGGCTTCGCGAATCGGCGGATAGCGGCACTTATCCGGGAATATGCCGCGCTTGCGCCACCATCTCTACCAGAACGGTTCTCGCCTCCGCCGGACTGGTCACTTCCTGCGAGAATGCGATGCGGGCACCACGCATGCCATCTTGGGTTTTCAGGCGCACGTGAAAGCCGAGCCGGTCGACCGAAGTCATCGCTACTTCCTGAGACTCGATCCCAGCCAATACCCGGGCAAGTACGATGAGGGCATCCCCGTGATCAGTGTTCATGTGCTGGATGATGCCGGTTGCAGCGTCGGCAAGCGGGTCGGGCTTCGCACGATCATATTCCGAAGCGGAGACCCAGCCCATCACCCCGAAGCCACCCACGTAGTAAACGTCCACCACGTCCATGCGGTAGAAAGAAAAGTCTTCAAAGTCCACCCAGTGTTTGCTGTTGGCGTAGCGCGCCAAGTAAAGCGTGCGTGCCTCCGCCACACCTGTCTCAGGTACGGGCAGAACATTTCCGAGCAACGTAACTCTGGACGCCCCCAGAGGATCGCCGCTGGCGTCAGGCTGGGTCACCAACAGGCTGGCGTGCGGGTTCGCCTGCAGGTTTTGGGTATGCATGGCCATCGTGCTGATGAGGAAGACAGGATGCCCGATGTCGTCCAGCCCGTAGGGCATCACTGATCCGAAGGGGAAACCTGGCTGCTTGCGTGAAAGGGTCGAGAGGCTGCCGATGCGACCCAAGTACATCAGAGTGCGCGCTCGCTCGGCAAAGGAAGGCTCGACGGTAGGCTGGTCACTTGCCGCGCTAGAGCCGGCGTGTTTTCCTGTGGATGAAGAAGCCATAGCTACCAAGCTAACACGTCGAGGCTTAAGCTGTCCGATCAAAGCGGCACATGTCGAGGACGCGCGGTAACGCCGCTCTCAGTTCATTTGCCCTATTCGACCTGAGGCGCAACTGTCTAATAGAGCCTCATCAACGCAGCCTGCGCCGCCTCGGCAGCCTGAGCATCGCTTGTTCCAACATATTGCATGGTGGAAGTGATTGAGCGGTGCCCGAGTGCCTGTCGGATCAGGGCGAGATTCACGTTTCCGGCGACCAGATGCGACGCCAGCGAGTGCTTGAGGCAATGGGGATGGCGCTTCCCAGCCGGCAACCCAGCGGCCTCCGCGTGGGCCTGAAACACCCGAAAGAACTGACTGCGTGAAAGTCGGCCGCCCTTCTGGCTCGTAAACAAGAAATCCGAACCGTCAACCGGACGTGTGCGGAGCCATGCCCGCAGCGCGTTCACTTCATCGAGTAGTGGCTGGCCACGGTGTTGATACAGCGGTTGGACCTGCCCAATCACGCGTTGACCGGGCCCGGGCGGTTTTCAAAACGCTGAGCAGTTCTTGCGGCGCGAGGTGCACGCGCGGCGATCGCTTCGAGGCCGGAACTGGAAACACCGCTGTCGCTGCTGCCATCAGTTTTCTCCTTTTCTCGCTTCCACCTCTTGCGCAACATTCCTTCAGTGATGTGCCTATCGCTCCAGCCGCGTAGCGCAAGCATGTCACCAAGCACGCCAGCTAGTGCCTCCCATTTGTTGAAAGCGGGATTTCGCATCCGGATCGCCAGCAGCAACATATCGATGCTGTCCGAGGGGTCACGTTTCGGCTGGCGGCGCCCCTGCTCGCTAAGAGATTCCCTGATTCGAGCCGCTGTGACTGGATCCTTGTTATCTGCTGCCAGCTTACGGAGTTCCTGTTTGATGCCTTTTGAGAGCTTCGACTCAACGGTTGTAATGCCAATGGCTACCATCCAGAGCACATCTTCTGGAACTCAGCGCGCGTGAGCGTGTCGAAGTTCGCCCGATGGAGGTCACGAGCGATTTCGAAGATTTCCTTTGCGCTGTACCGCTTCATGCGCCGCCGCCGGCCGCCGTGAGCTGCTTCGGCTTCTTCTTCGCCGCAGCGATCATTGCCTGCGTCGCGGCGGTGACGGACGCTCGCACCGGATCAAGATCGAGCCTGGCGTAAATTTGCGTCGCGCATGTTGATCGGTGCCCTAAAGATTTGCCGATAACTGGAAGAGAAGCACCGGAAGCCGCTTGCCAAGAGCCGAGTGTTCGCCGCAGATCGTGAATGCGCAGGTCGGTGATCTTGGCGCGTGCGAGCAACCCGTTCCAACCGCGCTTGAGATTTACCAGATGGCCGCTCGCTCCAGTGCCGCAGATAGATTGACGATCCTTCAACATCTCGATGGCTTCGCGGACAAGTGGCACAGCGTAAGGGGTACGGTTTTTGGGCTCAGGCACTGACCAGCGATTGTCGGCAAGCTCGATGTTCTGCCATCTCATGGTGAGAACGTCGCCACGCCGCGCGCCCGTCCACAAACTCAAAAGCACAAAGTCACGTAGATCTCGGTTCGGTTCTTTTCGCAGGGCAGTGAACAGCCGAGCCAATTCCTCGGGTTGGAGAAAACCGCGTGCGGGAGGGCTCGTGGAAACGCTTCACCTTAGCGGCGGGGTTATCGCCGTGCCACATTTCCGCCTGTTGCGCGAAATTGAATAGACGGCGCACGAGCTCGGCGACGGCATTTGCGGTGAATTTGCGATCGCGCCCTAGTTCCGCGTGGAGCTTGAGAACGTCTGCTCTTTTGATCGTTCCGATTCGGCTCGTTCGCAACGAGGAGGCCGGGGGTTCGAGTCCCCTGCCGTCCACCAAGCTCTTTAGTCACCGAGTCGTGGCAAAGCCCATTCTGGGCGGCCTGCCACATCACGAATATCGACTTGAGAAGGTGGCAGCGTAAAATTTAGGTCCCGAAACGACTAGGTACGGAATTTTTGCGGAGCACAGCGCTTCCGCCGGCTACTGCTTTGGCGTGGGCAGGTCGTATCGCCGGTTGCTCACGCTCACCGGGTGCGTGTCACCGCGGTGGCACGTGTAGCAGGTTACTTCCTGGTTTCCCACGGGGAAGACGCCGGTGCCGGGAAAATTTGAGTTGATCTGCCGCACCAGCATGATCATCTTCCGCGCGATGTCCTTACGCGGGTTGACGTCTACCTCTTGGGTCCTTCCGCCGCCGTGACAGTAGTTGCAGTCCACGCTGAGGGCGTCGCGGAACTCGCCCATCAGCGAGTCTGCGCCGTGTACGTGCGTGTCTGGGGGCAGCAGCTTTAAACTGACCCCTGGTCTCTGAGCCGGGGGTGGGTCGCCCAACGAGTTACCCCGGTTGTAAAATTTCCTTGGCGCCATGGTCTCCGGCTTTACACTTCCCCGATGGCATGTGCTGCAATCCACTTCGTGATATCCCTCGGGAAAAACTCCGGCGCTGCTCGGGAAGCTCGTATCGATCAGCCGTACCATTCCGATCATCTTGCGCGCCATTTCCTTCTTCGGATTGGTATCGGCCGCGAAATCGCCTTCCACATGACAATAGGTGCACTGCACTCCCAGCGCCTCATTGAAGTTCTGCATGACGAAGGGAATATCGGAGTTCGGGGCGAGGAGTTTCAGGTTCTTCGGGGCCGGTGGCGGAACCGCGCCGCGTCCACCCGGTTGCTGAGCTAACAGCGGCACTGACACAAGCGTCCCTGCTGGCAGGGCAAGCAGGCAACCGGCCAAGGCGAAAGCGCTGATCGAGAGTGCTCGGTTCATCTTTCCTCCATCTCTGTCAAATGGCTTCCGGGTACGCCCTCTTGGATGGCTTCGCGCGGCCCAGTTTCAAGCAGCGGAGGCCAGTCTAGCCGCCACCCAGAATCCACGCGGGATAATACTCAGGAATAGCGGCTATGTCATCTAGAGCTTGGTTGCCTAGCGGTTGGCGGAAAACTGGCGGGATGGGTAATGGCAACCGTAGTATGCTGCTGCAGCCCCGGAAACTCGCGAGAAACGCATTATAAAAGGGCGCCCCTTAGAGTAGGTTTTGATCTCTCGCATCAACGCCTACAGGAAGGAGCACCCTCGTGAATGACGCCAAGTATATTGGGCTCGACGTTCACCAAGCAACGATCTCAGCGGCAGTTCTGGATTCCACCGGCAAACTGGTGATGGA
>QHYR01000118.1 GCA_003223315.1 Acidobacteriota bacterium
TCGTTCAGCAGAACTATGCCATCCCCGTGGACACGGATCGCGCTTTGTATGAAGGCGCCATTCCGGCGATGCTGCGCAGACTGGACCCGCACTCCACCTTCTTCGATCCGCGGCAGTACGCATTGATTCGCGAAGGCCAGCGCGGCAAGTATTACGGCGTGGGCATGACCATCGGCGTGCGTGAAAACCATACCGTCGTGCTTGCTCCCATGGTGGGCTCCCCGGCCTCGAAAGCCGGCATCCGTCCAGGCGACGTCATCAACACAATCGATGGCAAATCCGCCGAAGGTCTGACGACCTCGGAGGTCGCCGACCTGCTCAAGGGACCCAAGGGAACGAGCGTACACGTGACCATGATCCGGGAAGGCGAGGCAGCTCCGGTGAGCTTCACTGTCACGCGCGATGAAATTCCCCGCCACGCCGTGGACGTGGCATTTCTGGTGCGGCCGGGGATCGGTTACATCCGTCTCGCCGGATTCGAGAGCGAAGATGCGGATAGCGATGTCACCGCGGCGCTGAAAGGTCTGGAGGTGGCAAAGCTCGATGGCCTGATCCTGGACCTGCGCGGCAATCCTGGAGGCTTGCTGGACAAAGCGGTGGCCATCGCGGATATGTTCCTGGATAAGAGCCAGCTCATCGTGTCGCATCGCGGACGGGCCTCGCAGGAACGACGCTACTACGCCGTGCACGGAAACCGCGGAGTGCAGGTGCCGCTCGTCGTGCTGGTGAACGGCGGCTCCGCGTCCGCTTCGGAAATTCTCTCCGGTGCGATTCAGGATCACGATCGCGGGCTCGTGGTGGGGGAGCAAACCTTCGGCAAGGGGTTGGTGCAATCGGTTACGCCGCTCAGCGAAAACACCGGACTGGCGCTGACCACGGCGCGTTACTACACGCCCAGCGGCCGGCTCATCCAGCGCGACTACAAGGACGTCTCTCTGTACGATTACCTTTACAACCACAAGAATCCTCAGCCGACAGAAGTGAAATTGACCGACAGCGGCCGACAGGTCTACGGAGGCGGCGGCATCAGCCCTGACGTTGCGATCGCCCCACCCAAGCCCAATGACTTTCAGGAGTCTCTGCTCCGCCGCGACGTTTTTTTTCCTTTCGAGGGAAGCGTCGGTAACTTCACCACGTATTTTCTGGGCAGCAAGCCTCAGATCAGCAGAGATTTCGAGGTAACTGACGGCGTTGTCGCGGCCTTCCGCCGCTATCTGGACAAGCAAAATATCCGCTATACCGACGCGGATATTGCCGCCAATCGTGATTGGATCGAGCGGCAGATCAAAAAAGAGGTGTTCATCTCCGTATTCGGCCTGCCCACAGGCGACGAGGTCGAACTCGGAAATGATCCTCAAGTCATGAAGGCGATTGACACGCTTCCGCAAGCCCGCGCGCTCTATGAAAACGCGCGACGCGTGTTGGCTCAGCGGCTCACTGCACCACTTGCGCAACCCTGAGACTTTTTTTACGCCGCGAAGCTCCCGATGACTCTTTTAACGCCGCGAAGCTCATCCTGTTGGTAGACGTTCGCGGCGAGGAAGACTTTCGCGCGAAGAACGCGCTTTTGCCGCTCGACTTCGTTAGCCGCGAAAAGCGCATCTTGTTGGTAGCCTTTTCGCGGAGGACTGATCATGGGCTGCTTACCCCCGAATAGCGGATCGCGAATAAAAAGTCTTGACACCATATCTCCTAGGGTGATATCTCGGCATCCACAAAGGGCGGGGCAAGCAATTTTTTGCTGGCCCATTCGACGAACTGCACAGTTGTGAAAGGTAGTCCGGAGCTTTCAACGGGTTTCGGATTGGCGGTTCGCAGATTTTACTCAGCAACACCCCACCCACCCCGGGAGGTGGAAACCCTCAGTTTTCACCTCCCTTTTTTTATTGGACTTTGTGATGCGATAAAAGCCGCGTGATTCCCTCGCGCTTTTATCGCTCGACAATCTCAGTAGGCATTGCTACCGATGATCCGAAAAGCGGCGTGGACTTTGTTAACGCGCGAAAGCTCCGGAGAGATCCCTCGCTCCGGTTGACTTTGTTGACCGGCGAAAGCTCATCCTGTGGGTAGACTTTCGCCGGAGGACGGGACGCCGATCCTGATCGGATCGGCGCTTTTTTCCGCTCGACAACCCAATTCTGAGTTGCTCACCCGCCTGCGGCGGCGGCCAGCGCCTTGCGCCGGCGGGAAATCTGATTCACAAAGTGATCCGCCTCGCGCGTGGGCCGCGGAATGCGGAATCCGTCGTTCACCGCCAAAGTGAATTGGATCGCCCGCTCGAGCGAAATGCGATGCCCCTGCGATACGTACACCGGTTTAACCGTGCTGGCCATGCGAACTGCGGCACCGATTTGTTCGCCCGTATTCGCATCGACCAACGCGGCCGTACCTCCGGCTCGCCGGGGCGGTTCTTTGCACTCGCCGATAAGAAGCGATTTGGCGACTCCGACCGATGGCACGTCCAGCAGCACGCCCAAATGACAAGCGAATCCGAAGCGCCGAGGATGCGCATAGCCTTGCCCATCGCAGAAAATCAAATCGGGGGAAACCCGCAGCGATTCAAACGCCGCCAGCAGTGCCGGAATTTCGCGGAAACTGAGCAATCCCGGAACATAGGGGAACCTCAAAGGCTGGACTGAGCTGGCCCGCTCGAGTTCCTGCATCTCCGGAAATCGATAAACAATCACCCCGGCAATCGCTCGCCCTTCGCCAGTGCGCCAGGAACCCCGCCCCGGCAGCTCGAAGGCAATGTCCGCACCCGCGACGTGCTCGACCTTGGGAATGCGGTCCTGGCGTTCCATGCGGCCTCGAAGCTGAAGTTGTATCTCCCGCGCTTCGGCCGGACTCACGTTCCAGCTATGCAGTTGCAGCGCCTTCATGCGAACTTTTCCTGGAATTCGATTATCACGCGCAGTGCGTGAAGGGAGTTACGTGCCGCGCCGGAGCAACTCAGGCGCCCTTTTTCAATTCAGCGAGGACCAGCTTGGCCACTTCACGCAAAGTCTCGAATACGCCCCTTCCTTCGACCGCCACGGCCTCCACGACAGGCTCGCCTTTCAGCCGCAAATGCTTGCAAAGTGCGTTCGGGGCCATCACATTCGGGAGATCGCGCTTGTTGAGCTGCAGCACATAAGGAATGGTGCCGAACTCGAGCTTGTGTTCCTTGAGGTGCTCTTTCAGATTCTCCAACGTTTCGAGATTGGCATCCAGCCGCTCCTCCTGCGAATCCGCGACGAAGACCACTCCATCGGCGCCTTTCAAGATCAGTTTGCGGCTTGCTTCGTAGAAGACCTGTCCGGGCACCGTGTACAGATGCAAGCGGGTCTTGAAACCTCGAACCGTACCAAGATCGAGCGGAAGAAAATCAAAAAAAAGGGTGCGGTCTGTTTCCGTAGCAAGCGAAATCATCTTGCCTTTCAAGCCGGCTCCGGTGTTGTCGTAAATCCATTGGAGATTGGCGGTTTTCCCGCCTAAGCCGGGACCGTAATAGACAAGCTTGCAATTGATTTCGCGTGCAGGAAAATTGATGAAAGGCACAGTGCCCCGGGCCAGCCGGGAGGGTATTTATAACATAGCGAGCGATAGAGGCCAACGGACGGAAGCGCAGGGCGTAGCCAATCGCCAACGAATGTAAGATGCAGGAGCCCATAAGGGCGATGCAAGCCCCTGGTTTGCAGTCAGTTGTGGCTTGCTTCAGCTTGCACGGACATTGCCGCCACGCGTCGCAGCGTCTATCCTCCACCCCGCCACACGCAAAATCGGCGTGCCGTGGGGGCCCCGGCTTCCACGCCGCCACGCGCAAAGTTGGCGTGTGATGGGGGCCACCGGATTGACGCGCTTTGGAAAGCTGTGCTAAAAAGATGACGTAATGCGTCGCTCCGGAAAGTCCAAAAAATCCAAGAAAACGAGGCGAGTGAGCGCCCCAATTCAGGTTAGATTTCTGAAAAAAAAGGGGTTAAAGACTAAGGAATCGCGACGCTCCATCGTCGATCCGGCGATCGAACAGCAATTGAAAACGTTCGAGGAGGGCGTACAAAATTTCCACCAGCAAAAGTACGCCAGAGCTAAGCCTCTCTTTGAAAAGGTACTTAGCGGACCCGGCAAAGACCTCGCCGATCGCGCCCGCGTGCACCTGCGCATTATCGAGCAGCGCATGCAGCGCTCCGAGCCTATCATCCCGCGTACGCCGGAAGAACATTATCAGCAGGGCGTGGCCATGATGAATATGGGGCGCTGGGATGAGGCCAGGGAGCACCTGCTCCGCGCGCGAAAGTTGGCCCCCAAAGCCGATTATGTCGTCTACGCTATGGCGGCTCTCGATTGCCTGACGGGCGAAGCCGAATCGGCCATGGAAAACCTGAAGCTGGCCATCCAGCTTCGTCCCGAGAATCGCTATCACGCGCGCAACGATGAGGACTTTGCCTTCCTCCAAGAAGACCCCAGGTTCACGGAACTGCTTTACCCCGATCGCGACGGCTCTGGAACCTGACGGTTTCCTGCACGTGAATCGCTCACCGCTTCAGCGCGTCCGCCCCGTGCGTATTGTCGCCATCGGCGGTGGCACAGGACTTTCCACACTGCTGCGCGGCTTGAAAAGTCAGGTCGCTCCCCGCCAGGGGCACAATTATCACCACGCCATTGCCGATCTCGCGGCCGTCGTCACCGTCACGGATGACGGCGGCAGTTCTGGGCGCTTGCGTCGCGAATACAGCGTCCTGCCACCCGGTGACCTCCGCAATTGCATGGTGGCCCTGTCCGAGGATGAAGCTTTGCTGGGCCGGCTTTTTCAGTATCGTTTCCAATCCGGCGTCGGTCTGCGCGGCCATAGTTTCGGCAATCTTTTCCTCACCGCATTGAGCCATGTTACCGGCGACTTCACGCGCGCCGTACGCGTCAGCAGCGAAGTGCTGGCGATTCGCGGCCGGATCTTCCCTTCCACGAATCAACTGGTTTCTCTCGAAGCTGCTTTGGAGAACGGCAAGGTCATCGCCGGCGAGACACGTATCGGCGCCACTCGGGAGCGCATTCGCCGCGTCCATTTGGTTCCCCGAAAAGTGAAGCCCCTGCCCGAAGTTCTGAAAGCAATCGCCGCGGCTGACTTGATTTTGCTTGGGCCGGGCTCACTTTTCACCAGCATCATTCCCAATCTGCTGGTTTCCGGGGTGGCCGAAGCCATCGAAAAATCGCGCGCCAAGCGGGTCTATATCGCCAACCTGATGACCCAGCCCGGGGAAACCCTCGGTTACACACTTGTGGATCACGTGCGCGCCATTCACCAGCACACCGGAAGAAAAATCATTGATTCCGTGGTCATCAATGATCGCCCCCTCGCGCCCGAAGTTCGGCGGCGATACAAACACCAGGGCGCCGAGCCGGTGTCGATCGATCGCGCCGAGCTGCAGCGAATGGGCCTCCAATGCGTCTTCGCTAATCTTCTGGAAGTTCACGGAGTGGTGCGCCATAACCCCACACGGCTGGCTTCGCTCTTAATCGAAAAGTTCGTGAAAAAATAGTGCCTGATTGGAAAAGCGGCGCCGATCATCTTGCGCCGCCGGGCACCTGTTCGTATACTGCGGTTTCTTCGCGCGCCTGAACCTGGCGCGCCGGATCGATCCTGGAGAAGCAGTTATGGCTACGCCTACCCTATCGCCTCACGACGAAATGAATGTCTACGCTTCGGCGGAAGCGCGCTTCGAAATTGCCGCCAGGAAGCTCGGCCTGGAAGAGGGCGTCTACCGCTTCATGCGCTATCCCAATAAGGAGATCACCGTTTACATTCCGGTCACGCTGGATAACGGGCGCCTCGAGGTTTTCATCGGCTATCGCGTGCATCATTCGCTGGTGCGCGGGCCCTGCAAAGGCGGCGTGCGCTTTGCGCCGAACGTCACCTTAGACGAAATCCGCGCCCTGGCCAGCGAAATGACGTGGAAGTGCGCGGTGGTGAATATCCCTTTTGGCGGCGCCAAGGGGGGCATCATTTGCGATCCCGGCAAGCTTTCCCGCGGCGAGCTCGAACGCATCACCCGACGCTACACGGCCGAGTTGAGCGAATGGTTTGGCCCTGAGCGCGACGTCCCCGCGCCGGACCTGGGCACAAACGAACAGGTCATGGCCTGGATCATGGACACATATTCCATGCACGTCCGCCGCACCACCACAGCGGTAGTCACCGGAAAGCCCGTGGAGATGGGCGGATCGCAGGGACGCCACTCGGCCACCGGGCGAGGATTGCTGATTGTCTGCGATAAGGCGGTGGCCAAGCTGGGGCGGCGGCGCGCCGATACGCGCGTGATCGTGCAAGGCTTCGGCAATGTAGGCTCAGCCGCG
>QHYR01000119.1 GCA_003223315.1 Acidobacteriota bacterium
TCGCTATTGAGAATTCGGTCCGATCCCAGCGAACGCGCCGCCTCTCGATAAGGCACGGGCATGGGCTCGACTCCGTATCGCTCCCATCGCTTTGGATCAAGGGCGCGCAGGAAAAATCCCAGCCCGCAGCCGACGTCGAGCACGCTCCCGCCGCTGCGAAAGCGCTGGAGAAAACCAGTGCGATGGCGCTGGTCGCGCTGAATCCATTGCGCATTCGCCGGCTCGATTCCGCCCCAATACTCTTCCCGATAATATGGCTCGAGCTCTTGCGGCGTGAGCTGCGGCTCCGTCCTGACCAAACCGCAGGCAGCACATCGCCAGAGCCGAAAGAGCAAGGCGGCCTCCGGGCCAATAATTCTCTTCTCCAGTATGGAACGCGCCTCGATGGAGCCACAAAGCGCACAGGCCACCTGTTGCGTGCCGGAGGCGGCGCTGGTCTCTTCCACGGAACTTTCGCATTTGCGCGTGATCATTTTTCAGGGAGCGGCGTTTCAGGGATTCGCGCGCGGAAAATTATAGCCAATCGAAAACATTTTCTCGGGAATCATTTCCCTCGGCCAAGCAGCGAACGAAGTAGTGCGAGTGACGTTTCGCGGACTTTCGCCAGTTCTTCGCCTTGCATTCGCCGCCGGCGCTCCTTAACCTTACAGATTCGCTCCCTGATTGCGTGAGCCCTTATCGGGAGCGGGAGGTGGATTCATGGCAACTTCGGTCTGGAAGGGCCATCTCACTTTTGGCCTGGTTTCCATTCCCATCCGGCTTTTTGCCGCCGCGCGATCCGAGCGCATCAGCCTGAATCAGCTCCATAAGGTGTGCCACTCGCGCATTCGCCAGCCGCAGTTCTGCCCCACTTGCAACCGCATGATCGAGCGCTCCGAGATTATCAAAGGGTTTGAGTACGAGAAAGATCAGTACGTGCTCTTCACCGAAGAAGAATTGGACAAGCTCGACCCGCCCTCGGCGCGCACCATGGAGATCTTGGAATTCGTCAAAGCCGATGAAGTGGATCCGCTTTACTTTGACGCTTCTTACTACGCCACTCCCGAAGACGCCGGCAAGAAGGCCTATCATCTTCTGCTCGAGGCCATGGAGGAATCCGGGCACGCCGCGATCGCCAAGCTCTACATGCATCAGCGCGAATATATCGTGGTCATTCGCCCTCGCGCCCACGGGCTCACGCTGCACACCATGTTTTACGCCGATGAGATTCGCAGCGTCTCTGAGTACGGCGAGAAGGATGGCGCCGAACCGAAAGAACAGGAGAAAAAACTGGCTTTGCAACTGATCGAGAGCCTCTCCGCGCCTTTCGACCCAAAGAAGTTTCAAGACGAATATCGTCAAAGCTTGCGGACCATGATCGAGGCCAAACTGAAGGGACAGGAAATCGCGGCGGCTCCGCATCCGCAGCTCGCGCCGGTGGTGGACTTGATGGAAGCCCTGAAGAAGAGCTTGGCCGGCAAACCAGCGCCGGCGAAACAAGTGCCGGTGGAAATGAAGCCGATGAAAGCCGTGCCGGAAGCAGTGCCGGCGCGCAAGCGGGCCGGCAAGCGCTCCGCGGGTTAACGGCGGCCACCAGCCGCGCGCAATATTCCAGGCACGCAGCGCGGGCGATCGGCATCAAATTAAGTGGAAACCTTTCTTAAGGAGCGTCGCCATGGCAGATTCCAAATGGACCGGAGTTTTCGCGTTTTTTCTCGGCGCGACCCTGGGAGTGGTCGCCGGGATGCTTCTGGCCCCGAAATCGGGCGAGGAGTTGAGGGAGGATGTCACGGATCGGCTCAATGAGGGCGCGAAGCGGGCTCGCACCGCAACCAAAGCCGTTACCCGGCGCGCGCAAGAGATGGCCAACCAGGTGCAGCAGAGCGTTTCCGATATTGCCGACGCGGGTCTACGGGCCTCACGAAAAGTGACGCGCTCCTGATTCCGCGGCGTTCCGCATCGGACTTATCGCTGTGCGATTTCCTTAGCTGAGCCTGCTTGAAGGCTTAGCTCCCTCTGCGACGTTCGCGCTTGCCTGGAAGAAAGCGGTAGCGCTCGATTTTCGCGGCAATCCCCACCCGGCCTTCCCCGGCGGTTTCCGTTCGCTGGACACGCGCTTGGCAGCGCAGCCGCACCGGCTCGCCGCGAGTGATTTCCGAGGGCAATGTGAGCAGGAGGTCCAGGGTTGAGCCGCTCTTCAGTGGTTGCTCCAGGAAGAAAAACACGCCATGCGAACTGACGTCCCTGCATTCCGTGAGAATTTCCCCGGCCGTGGGAATTCCTGATGGGCGCACCGACAGCGGCAGCTTGAGCGGGTACCTCTTGGTCCTACGGCGTTCTGCAATGGCCAAGGAAAACCTCTAAAAGAAGCGCAGCCAGCTACAGACGCTCGAAACGGTCCAAAAAATGTCCCTGGCTGGGCTAAAAATAGCCAGTCGCCAAGTAGATGCCGTGTGCCGCTATTGGGGATTTCGTAGGAACCCTAGTCGGCGCGGTGAAACCCTGTAGCTCTTCGATTATGCGCCGAGGCCCGGCGCCGGAACCGCTATTTCATTCCAAAGCAGACTTGGCCTGCGGCGTTCTTTTGCGTTGAGGGGAGACAAGCTCAACGCGAGGTAGGGAACCAAATGAAAGGGGGGAGCGCGGTGGCTCCCCCGTTTCGCCCCGGACTGCAAACCTGGTACCGTTCCAACTATTTTGGCCAAATGGCTGGTGCCGTTCCAACTACCACGCCTGGCTTCTGGGCTGGCGCCGTTCCAACTATTTTGGCCCAATGCTTCTTGGCTGGCTGAACAAGTTGGAACGGCACTGGCAGCCGGCTTAGCCGATTGGGGTGCTGGCGGAGCTTGCGCCCGAACCGGAAGTATCCACGCGGATCACGCCGGACTGATCGGTGTAATACATACTCTGTCCGGTCGTGCCCACCGTAAGGGGCGTGGCCGTAATCGAGTAAGACTGGTTTAGCGAGCCGGCCGTGTACTTGAACGTATAGCCGCTCTTGGTCCCAGCGGCCAGTACAGAGTCAATCAAGTCCGCCGAGGTGGAGCTGGCTGTGCCGCCAGAACCGACCGGTCCCAGATTCGTCAGCGCTGCCGGATATTGGTTATAGCTCGTCGAATAGGCGATGCAAGCCGTGTTCAACGTGCGCAGCGACCCCACCGCGGAGGCCTGATTGGCGGCTATCTTCGCCCGCAACAGGTTAGGAATCGCGATGGCGGCGATAATCAGAATAATTGCCACCACGATGAGAAGCTCGATGAGCGAGAAGCCCTTTTGTTTGTTCCGCATTTGACTGTTCTCTCCAGTTCGAAGAAATCTCCTTATCCTCGGGGACCGTCGTTTTGAGTTCTGGAATATAGGAGCATTTGACAGGCCAATCTTCGCCAGCCCCTCAGGCAAGGCACAAATTATTAATAACAAGCCACCTAGGGCAATCCAGTTTCAGAGTGGGGCAGAGACACTGCCCAATCCGTGAACGCGGGTTCCAAATTTGTGCAACATGCGCACACATGAAAACGGGCCAGTTACCGTTGGCGCCTTATAACTCGACGTGCAATCTC
Source organism: Acidobacteriota bacterium (assembly GCA_003223315.1). Lineage (GTDB taxonomy): Bacteria > Acidobacteriota > Terriglobia > Acidiferrales > UBA7541 > Palsa-189. The sequence goes on from QHYR01000119.1 coordinate 3,540, forward strand.
AATGCCGGAACCAGAACGGGACCGCGGTCCCGGTTATAGCCCGGATTCGCGATCTGCTGAAGATCGAGAGCGCCGTATATGCCCCGCCAGAAATGGACATTATAATACCCCTCGAAGATGTTTTCCCGCCCATACCTAAGGGTTCCATCGCCCAGGAGAAATCCCAAACCGCCGAGTTTCAGATATTCCTGATGGTCCCCGGATATGCCGTTGGTGACGAATGCCGCGCCAATCTTGTCGTGCCGGCGATGCCAGCGAACGCCCGCGTAATCCGCGCCGAAGGCGAAGGTCTGATTGACTTCGGTGTATGCGAAAGACTCGTGCCGTCCCTCATTCCAGCCAAACCGCCCGAAGGCCCGCAGGTTCGCCGACAAGGGCTGTTCGAGATTTACGCCAAAGCCATATTTCACCCTTCCCTGCTGCCGCGCATCTTCAATGATGGGCCGAGGCCTTTTTCCTTCCAGAAATAAATCCACGGCCTGGCGATAATCGCCCATATTCGCGTGGTTCACGTAAGAAAGCAGCCGAACCTCGGCCGGCTTCTGCGCCAGGAGACGCGGGTGTAATTCCAGTTCCAGATTTTCGCCGCGCGCCCTTCGCAGGTCCCCATCGAGCGCGATGCCATTGGCCACCGTGGGCATCAGAGCTTCCGCGAAACGCAGAGCCCACGCGCCACTGTCATATTCCAGCATGGCGGCGTACGTGTAGCCGCGTGTGTCGGCGGCGAAGTCCCAGGCGCCGTTGTTTACCACGGTCCAGTTCAGGAACTGCAGATGGCTGTCGCTGCCAACGGGATTCATATCGAAAAAGTCGGCCAGTGCAAACTTGCCGGCGCGGAATTCCAGCCGCCTGAGCGGCACTCTTCTGAGCACACCCAACGGCCCGGGCTCCGCCTCTTTCGTTTCCTGACTCAACGGGAATACATACCGAAAGATCGCGCGGGCCATGTAGGGCGCAAGGCTCAGGGGAGTTCCTTGGCCGGGAATTCGGACCACACAATATTCGTGTACCCCGCGAGGCCCAGGGAGTTGCTGATGCCGTTCCCGCTCGCTTCTTCCAGGTCAACCACAATATCGCTGAGGTTCGTGAGCCGCACCGCCGTGTACAGCGTGAAGATGCGTGAAGCGCGGATCTCGCTTTTCGGATTCAGGCTGTTCGCGCCGGTATAAAGCGCGGGGAAATCGCCGTGACCCTGCGGGATGATATTGATCTGTCCCGAAACCCACCAACGCGACGTATCCGCATGCGGGAACATCGTTTGGGGCTCGCGTTGCGGGGCTGGTTCTGTTTTCGGCGCATCGGGATTCGCCGGGCCGGTATTCGACGGATTCGCTTCCTGCGCCAGCACGGCGGACGAATGCAAAACGACGGCGCTCGCGAGCAGAATCCAGCGCCCGAATCGAATCACTTCATGCCGCCAGACATATTAGGACATTCCATCGGTGAGAGGGATTAGTGGGCGACGATCTGGCCGCGGCGCGCCGGCCGGCGCATCAGGAAAACCAGCGGCAACATGAGTAAAAACAATGCGCCCAGCAGCCAAAACACCTGGTTGAAAGAGAGCATGGCCGCCTGCTGCCGCACCATTCCGAAGAGCGCCTCGTAGGCGCGCCGCGTGGAGGTGGCCGCGTCCGCGCCGCGGTAGATGAACCAACCCTGGAGCGCCTGAATCATGGCGTGCACCCGCACGCTTCCGGCGCTCACATCGTGTGCCAGATTATTTGTGTTGGTCTGTTCGTTGCGGGCCACGAGCGTGGTCACGCCGGCAATGCCCACGCTTCCGCCCAGGTTGCGCATCAAGTTGAAGATGCTGGTGGCGTTCCCCATCCCTTCCAGACGAATCGGATCCATGGTGATCGTGGTCAAAGGAACGAACAGGCACGCCAGCGACACTCCTTGCAGAAACTGCGGCCAGAAAATATCCCAGTAGCCGACGCTCAGGTTGAGGCTTCCTAACAGGAAGAGACTGGCAGATCCTCCCAGGATGCCGCCCATGAGGAGCTTGCGCGGGTCCAGCCGCGTCATCATGGCGCCCACGATCGGCATGGCCAGAAAGGAGCCCAGGCCGCGAGGAAACAGGGCGATGCCCGCTTGCAGCGCCGGATACCCCAGCAGCGTCTGCAGCATGATGGGCAGAATGACCAGGCTGCCGTAGAGCACCACTCCCAGAACAGCCATCAGGAATACGCCCGTGCTGTAGGTGCGCACAAGAAAAACGCGCAGATCGAGGACCGGATGCGGCGTCTTCAGTTCATAAATCACCAGCGCGGTGAGCGCGACGAAAGCGGTCACCGCGAGCGCCGTAATCCAGTGCGCCGCGAACCAATCGGCCTCCTGGCCCTTGTCCAGCACCACTTGCAGACAAGCCACGCCGATCGCCAG
>QHYR01000043.1 GCA_003223315.1 Acidobacteriota bacterium
CCCCAAAGTCCAACTCTCCCGCGAAGAAGCCCTAGTGCCGTTCCAACTAGATTGGCCAAACGCGCAAGCGAACGTTTCCGAGAGATCGTCGTAATCAAGAACCGAACGAATCGATTCATCTGGCCTGCTGCCGTTGAGGGGACGAACGGTCTATTCGTTCGGTTCAAGACGAAAGACGATTTGCTCAAACAAGTTGGAACGGCACTAGCTATCTCCCAGCTTGCCAACATCAAGCCGCCACACGCTCGGGCCGGCGCCAAAACGCCAGCACGCCGAGGCCGCGGCCCTTCATGCGGTTGCGAATGACTGCAACCATGACCATGGCCGCGCAAATGACAAAAATTCCTGCGGTCGCCGAGAGAATGCTTTGCGCGTGCTTCGGCAGAATCGAAAACCGGCCGTAGACGAACTCGATGTGCAGCCAATAAACGAATAGCGAAGTGCGGCCAAGTTCGATCACCGGAGCGAAACCCTTGACCGTGAATCCCCAGCGGCACCACGCATACGCCAGAAATACAATTCCCAAGACAACGCCGGTTCGGATCAGGAAAAAATTCGGGCTGGTGTGCCAGAAATCATAAACCGCATAAAACTGGCGCGGCCTGGCATCGAGCCACCGGCCGAGAAAGGCGAAGAGAACACCTGCCAGGCCGGTCAGCACAAATGCAGTTGTCTCATGCGCGCGCGTCCAGTCGGAAAACAACAGAAATCCAAACGCCAGACCGGCAAAAGCGA
>QHYR01000044.1 GCA_003223315.1 Acidobacteriota bacterium
CGCGCAACCCCGCGACCCAGCACACCAGAGCCATCAAAATGATCGCCACGCCGATGATGTTGAGAATGTCCACGCGCAGCAGGTCGGTCCACGGCGCGTACGGACGGCCCAGCAGAAACTCCTGCACGCGAAACAGCATCCCGAAGCCGAATATCTCCGCGCCGCGCAGCATCGCTTTGCGCGATGCCTCCCCCGGCGTGATTCCCTTCTCGATCGCGCGGCCGGTCACGAGCGCGAGCGAAATTCCCGCGGAAAAAAGAAAGAGCGGTGCGGGCAACGTTCCGCCGAGTTGCGAGAGCCCGAAAAGCCTGGTGTGCCGCGCGCTTTCGCCCAACCAGGAATCATAACCGTGCGTCTGAAACATGAGAATGCAGGCCAGGCCCCGCATCCAGTCGAGGAAGGCAATGCGCTGTCTCGCCGCGTTTGCCACGGCCGCACCTTACCACAGGCGCCGGAGGGATTCGCGGCGACGTCACGTACATGTGTCATTCTGAGGCCGCCGAACTGCCTTTGCTCGACGGCCGAAGAATCTCTCCGAAGAATCCGCTTAAGATATGTAGGGTTCGTCCAGGTGAACAGTGCGTTACCGCACCACTCCAGCAAGGGGACTCGACGCACTGGCGTAGAGCTTCTTGGGAATGCGGCCGGCGAGGAACGCCTGCCGCCCCGCCTCGACGGCGTGGCGCATGGCTTCGGCCATCAGAACGGCATCCTGCGCTTCCGCGATGGCCGTATTCATGAGCACGCCATCGGCGCCCAATTCCATGGCCACGGTAGCGTCGGAAGCTGTCCCCACGCCGGCATCCACGATCAGAGGCACTTCCGTGATGCGCTCGCGCAGGATGCGCAGCGAGGCGTGATTCTGAATCCCCATGCCCGAGCCGATCGGCGCGCCCAGCGGCATCACCGCGGCCGCTCCCGCATCGATCAACCGCCGCGCCACCACAAGATCATCGTTCGTATAGGGCAGAACCACGAATCCCTCGCGCACAAGCTGTTCGGTGGCCTTCAGTAGCTCCGCGGTGTCAGGAAAAAGCGTTTGCTGATCGCCGATCACTTCAAGCTTCACCCAGTTGGAAAGGCCGGCCTCCCGCCCTAGGCGCGCTGTCCGCACGGCCTCTTCGGCGTTGTAGCATCCGGCGGTATTCGGCAGCAGAAAATATTTGTCGCGATCGATATAGTCGAGCAGCGATTCCTTGCTGCGGTCGGTCAAATTCACGCGGCGCACTGCCACGGTAATAATCTCCGCGCCGGAGGCCTCATGCGCCCGGCGCATCTCGCCGAAGGTGCGGTATTTTCCCGTGCCCACAATCAGCCGCGAATGAAACGCGCGGCCGGCGATCACTAGTAAATCGTTCATCTTGACCTTCTCCAGAAGCGCTCTCCCGGGGCATTGTCCCGCGATGTATTGTACTGCGCCCATCGCCTCTTGGTAAGGCGCGAAGCCGGGGTCCCCAGCATGCGCCGCCTTTGCGTATGCAGGGGTGGGAAGCCGGGGTCCCCAGCATGCGCCGCCTTTGCGTATGCTGGGGTGGGAAGCCGGGGTCCCCAGCATGCGCCTCTTGAGCGCGAGCACTCGCGCGGTAAAAAAGCCGCGTATGCCGGGGTGGCAGTCAGCGCGCCACGGGCGAGGGCTGCGCATACAGCCGCTCGATCAGGTCGGCGTAACGCTCGTCGATCACGCGGCGCTTGAGCTTGAGCGTAAACGTCAGTTCGCCGCCGTCAAAGGTGAATTCGCGATCGAGCAAAGCGAAGCGCTTGATGGTTTCAAACTGCGCCAGATTCGCGCTCAGCCGCTTGATCTCTCCTTCGATCAAATCGTGCACCCACGCACTCGAAACCATCTCCTGGGGCGAAGCGAGCTTTACTCCGGCCTGTGCGGCGCGTGCCTGCACAGTGGCAAAATTCGGCACGATGAGCGCGGCGATATACGGACGGCGATCGCCCACCAGCACCGCGCTCAAAATGAACGGACTCGATTTCAGCGCATTTTCAATCGGCGCGGGAGCAATCAGCTTGCCGCCGGCGGTCTTCAGCAGTTCCTTCTTGCGATCGGTGATGGACAAATAGCCGTCCGCATCCAGACCGCCGATGTCGCCGGTCGCGAGCCAGCCGTCCGGCGAAAGCACGGCGCGCGTCTCCTCCGGCTTCTTGTAATAGCCCTGCATGACGCACGGCCCGCGAACCAGCAGTTCGCCGTCTTCGGCGGTGCGCACCTCCACGCCGGGAATGGGGCGCCCTACCGTGCCGATATGGCTAGCGCTCGGGAGATTGGTAGCCACTACGGGCGAGGTCTCCGTCAATCCGTAGCCCTGGAACAGCGGGAGGCCCACGGTGGTGAAAAACTCGGCAAGCTCGGGCGCCAGCGGCGCGCCTCCGGAAATGAATTCGACGATGCGCCCGCCCACACCCTCGCGAAATTTCTGGTAAACGAGCTGATTTGCGACACGCCACTGCCAGCGCACTCCCAGCGGCACCCGGCGCCCGTAAGCCCGCCACGGCGCCGCCTTGCGCTCCACGCCAATGGCCCAGTCGAAAATGCGGCGGCGAATCCCCGTGGTCTGCGCGCCGCGCTCGAGGATATTGCCGTAAAGCTTCTCGAAAAATCGTGGCACGGCTGCGCAAATGTGGGGCCGCACCTCCAGCAGCGCCTGCGGGACATCTTCCATGCGCGGAACGTAAGCGACGGACACGCCGTTGAACAGGTATCCGTAATCCACCTCCCGCTCGTAAACGTGCGCCAGCGGCAGGAAAGAGAGCGCCACGCTGCCCGGCTCCAAGTCAAAGCGCTCGAAGGAAGCTTTGACGTTCGACGTGAAGTTCGCGTGCGAGAGCATCACGCCTTTGGGCTCGCCCGTCGTGCCCGAGGTGTAGATGATCGAGGCCAGCGAATCCGAGCGCAAACCGGCGATCCGCCGCCGGTAAGCTTCGATCTCCGCGTCTCCCGCCTGGGCGATGAGCGCTTCGTAACTGAACGTTTCGCCCAAACCACCAGGAGAGGGACCGCTACGCTCAGAGCCGCTGCGGCCTATCGGCCCGGAAGCCTCCGTCCTTGCGCTTCCGGCGAAAATAACCTTCTCGGCGCCCGATTTACTCTTTGCCATTTCGCTCCAGCGCCTGGCCTGCTCCTCTCCGGCGACAAAAATGATCTTGGCCTCGGAATGCTCCAGGATGTAGGCCATGCGTTCCGCCGATTCGCGGAAGTAAATGGGCACGACAACCGCGCCGAGGCCAAGCGCGGCAAAATCGGCCACATGCCATTCCGGGCAGTTCGGCGCGAAAAGCGCCACGCGGTCGCCCTGCGCGACGCCGAGATTCGCCAAGCTTTGCGAAAGCCCGGCGATGCGCCGCAGCATCTCCTTCGCGGTGATGGGCAGCCATTGCCCGTCTTGTTTGTGGATCTGAGCGCGCGGAGATGCGTAGCGATCGATCGCTTGCAGCAAACGCCCGGGCAGGGTGGGATAATCCGCGGTCATCGTCCCGCACTCTACAGCAGCGCACTTGCCGCGGCAACTCGCGGAGATGTGATGCTTATGGACTCTTCCGAGTCCCGCAAGGGACGAAATAACATAGCCCAGCGCGGAACCGGGGCCCCCAGCATACGCCTCTCGAGCGCGAGCACTCGCGCGATACAAAAAGTCGCGCATGCTGGGGTGGTGGAACCGGGGCCCCCGACGCGCCGGCCTCGCGCACATTGAGGTGGCAAGCCCCGGGAACCCAAGCGTCACCGAATATCCCAAAGCCCCGGAGGGGCGAAAGACTTTAGCCCAGCGCGGAAGCGCTGGGAGGCAAACGTAACCAGGCATCCGGAGCCCCGTCAGGGGCGACACAAGCCTCTTGCCATGCGACGAAGGCCGATGCGCCAAGAATTAAGCCGAATCGGAGCGCTCTGCGCGTTAATATCCTCCCGAGGTCCCATGGTAGAACCTCGCACACAAGCCGCCGACAAGCCGGTTCGCGCGCCCCGCGGCCCAGCCCTTTCCTGCAAGGGCTGGCGACAGGAAGCCGCCCTGCGCATGCTGATGAATAGCCTCGACCCGGCAGTTGCCGAGCATCCCGAAGAGCTCATTGTCTCGGGCGGGATTGGCAAGCTGGCGCGCGATTGGCAGGCGTTCCATGCCATCGTGAAGTCGCTCCAAACGCTCGAAGAAGACGAAACCTTGCTCCTCCCATCCGGCGCGCCCGGTCCGATTCTGAAAACGAATCTCGATGCTCCCCGCGTGGTCGTCGTGAATTCGATGCTGCCGCAAGACGCGCATGTGGCCGGCATCGAGCGCCCCGGCGCGCCATCAACCACACGCATGGCGGCGGATTGGATGTTCACTGGGCCCTCCAGCGCGCTTCCCGAAGCTTACGAAACCCTTCGCGCCGCCGCGCGCAAGCATTTTGGCGGAAGCCTTGCGGGTCGGCTTGTTGTCGCCGGCGGGATGGGCGGCATGGGCGGCGCCCAGCCGCTCGCTGCCACGTTAAACGGCGCTGCGTTTCTCGGCATCGACGCGGACGCCGATCGCATCAAGCGCCGCGTGAAGGCCGGCCATTGCGAAGTGATGGTGAATAATCTGGACGAAGCTCTGCGCATCCTGAAAAACGCAGTCCGCAAATGCGCACCAGCCTCGGTCGGCCTGATCGCAAACGCTTCCGAACTCCTTCCGGAATTCGTGCGCCGCGGCGTCTTGCCGGACCTGCTTACCGACCAGACGCCCGCGGACGACCCGTTCGCCTATATTCCGCAGGGCCTCACAATCGCGCAGGCCGCCGAATTGCGAGAAAAGGGTCCGCGCGTGTATCGTGAAAGAGCTTTGGATTCCATTGCCACGCAAGCCCATGCAATGCTTGAACTCAAAAAGATGGGCGCCGTCGTATTCGAATTTGGCAATGGAATGCGCGCGCAGGCGCTCGCCCGCGGCGTGGCCGATGCCTACGAAATTCCGAATTTCGCTTCGGAGTATCTGCAGCCGGATTTGGCGCAGGGCCGCGGTCTGCTGACGCTGATCGCGCTCTCCGGCGATCTCGGGCACGTTGATGAGCTTTTTCCGCGCCTTTTTTCCGACAGCGAGCTGCAGAAATGGGTCGCTATCGCCCGCAAGCATCCTTCATCGGGCTTGCCCGCGCGCAGCTACTGGATGGGAGCGGCCGAGGCCATCCAGCTAGCCACTGCGATCAACGATGTCGTCGCGAGAGGCGAGACAAGCGCGCCAGTGGCGGTGGCGCGCTCGGTTCGCCACAACCAGAACAAGAACTTCCCCGGCAGCCAACCTGCAGTGCAAATCCCGAGTCCAGGCGCGGTCGCCCAATCCCTGGCTGACTCGCCCGCACTGGCCGCCCTCGTCCAGACGGCCCGCGGCGCGTCCTGGGTCGGGTTACAGGCAACCGCGGGATCGAATGAAAGCTGGCAGCAAACCGCACTCATCACCGTGGTAGCAGACGGCAAACCCAAAACAGCGGAAAATATTGCACGCCTTTTTGCAAATGACTTTCGGGCCGTCATCTCCCTCTTCGCGCCGCTGAACCAAAACCCCAGCTAGCGAGTTTGCAGCTTGAGTCACGCCGCGCTCCATCGCCGTGGCTAACCGACTCCACATCGCGTAACATTGCACGGTGCGGGCCTGCGGCCTCGAGCTCCTTATGGCTCAGTTGTTCTAGGATCTCTATGCCCTCAGTACCTCTGTGAACTCTGTGTAGGTTGTTCTAACAAAGGGGCATGGAGACACAAAGCGCACAGAGACAGAAACCAGGCATGAGGCGCTTGATCGAATGCGTTCCCAATTTTTCCGAGGGGCGCGATCGCAAACGGATTGAAGCGCTGGCCGCGGCCATGAGCGGCATCAAAGGCGCATGGGTGCTCGATCTGCATAGCGACCCGGACCACAACCGCTCTGTGATCACTGTGGCCGGAGAGCCGGAGCCGGTAAGCGAGGCGGCGCTCGGCGGAGTGGCCAAGGCCGCGGAATGGATCGACCTCCGCCGCCATACGGGAGAGCATCCGCGCATCGGGGCCATCGACGTTTTGCCCTTTGTGCCCATCGAGGGCGTGAGCATGGAGAATTGCGTCGCCTTTGCCCGGCATGCCGGCGAGGAGATTTGGGCGCGCCACAAAATTCCGGTCTATTTTTACGAAGAGGCGGCCATGCGGCCCGAACGCAAAAGATTAGAGAGCGTGCGCAGCGGAGAATTTGAGTACCTGCGCGACGAGGTCTTGCGCAATACGGATCGTACTCCCGATATCGGCGGGCCCGCCCTGCACCCCTCCGCGGGCGCCGTGGCCGTCGGAGCGCGAAAATTCCTGATCGCCTATAACATCAATTTGGATACCTCCGACGTGTCCATAGCAAAAAAAATTGCCCGCCTGATTCGCGCCTCAAATGGCGGCCTGCCCCATGTGAAAGCCATCGGCGTCGAACTCAAAGAACGCAAGCTCGCTCAGGTCTCCACCAATCTCACCGATTTCGACGAGACCCCCATCCGCCGCGTTTTCGAGGCCGTGCGGCTCGAAGCCGAGCGCAACGGCTGCTCGATCCACAGCAGCGAGATTGTCGGTTTGGTGCCGCGCAAGGCGCTCGATCCAAAGGACGCGGCAGATTTGCTGCTGGAGGACTTCGCGCCGGCAAAAAAGATTCTGGAAAATCGGCTGGAAATAAAGATCAACGAAGAAGCGCCCGACGGCATCTCATTACGCAGCATCGGATCATAGCGATCGTATGGGAGAACCGGGCGACTCGAGGGTGAACAAATGAATTATAGAAAAATTCTCGCGACGGCAATCTTTGGGACGGTCTTGGCTGGCGCCGCGGTCACACGCGCTCACGCCAGTAGCCTCAGCACGGACGTGATCGGCATGTTCCCGCAAAACATTGGCGAGTTCGCCTACGCCGATCTGAAACAGGCGCGTTCCCTGAGCTGGTTCCCGCAGCTCAAGCAACAAATGCTTCCGGCGCGCTTCAAGCAGTTCGAGCAGTTTCTGACGGCCGCGGGCGTCGATCCCAATTCGCAGGTGGAGGAAATTGCCTGGGCCACTGTGGGCGCGGCTCCGGCCGCGGCGGCTCAAAACGCTCCGGCGAATGGCGCGAATGCCGCGCCGCAGCAAAATGCTCCGCCGCTCGGCGGCGAGCAAGTCCTGGGCGTGGCCATCGGCTCTTTCCGGCCCGAAACGGCGGAAGGCTATTTCGCCGCGCAAAAGCTGCCGGTGGTAAAGGTGCGCAACTTTTCGCTTTACGCCTTCGGCGGCGGATCCGGGCCGGCGGATCTGTTCTTCTTCTTTCTCGATTCCAATACGGCGGCATTCGGCCAGCGCCAGCAACTCGAGCGCCTCATCGCCATCCGCGCGGGCGAAGAGCAGGGCCTCTTGAGCGATTCCAAGATGCTTCCCCTGATCAACGAAGCCAATGGCAGCGGCGTGGTATGGGCGGTGATGAACGGAACCTACGCGCAATTGGCCATGCAGCAATTGGCGCCGGAAGCGGGGCAATTTCCCCAGGCGCAGCAGCTCGTTTCCCGCCTGCGCGCCCTGAGCCTGCAGATTATTGCCGGCTCCGGCGTGCAAGCCCGCTTTCAATCCATCTGCGCCACTCCCGACGACGCCAACACCTTTGCCGCGCTCTTGCAGGCGGGCCTGCTTTATAAGCGCTATCAGATCGGTAATTCCAACCCGGACCTCGCTTCCCTGCTCGATTCCACGCGCATCACCCCGGCGGGAGACCGCCTCAACGTCCAGCTCAGCCTCACCGATGAGCAGATGCTTTCCCTGATTCGCCGGAATACTTTCGCCGTAACCATGTAGCCGCAATCGCGGCTTCGCTAATGGAAATAGGTCTGCCCCGCGAGGATAGCCTCTAGCGCCGGCGCCAGGTCGCTTCCCGCCTTCGATTTGTTCAGCGACCCTTTGGCCCCGGAACGCTTGATGGGCGAGGAAAGAATCTGCGGGTCATGCAGACCGATGCGAATGCCATGTCCTTGATTTCCACAGCCGGGGACGCGGATACTGCTTTCGTCTGATCCGCCACCTCCGCCGTGCCTGTGGCGTCGGTCTTTTGCGAACCGGATAGAAAGGTTCACGACCATGCCAGAAGCGGCATCCGACCCCATCCTAAAATATTTGTGGCAGCAGGCCGTGTTCGAGGCCTTCATCGAACTGCGCCCCGAATATCTGCCTGCACAAGTCAAGGCGGCTGAACGTGCCATTTCCGCCAGGCTTAGCGACCCCAATCTCCCTGACCTGGAGGAGCAACTCGCCCTGCGAGATGCCTTGCGGAGTTTGCGCGTGATCTTCCCGCAACAATGCCAATCCAAGCAGGAATTCGGCGAAATAGCTGCCGCCTGATCGCTCCGCTAATCCGCTGGTCCGCGATAACGCTAGGAGCGAAGTGCTTGCAGCCCAACTTCGTCGCCCCGCGAATCCGGCTGCCTGCCGGTCATTACTCGGCAGCGGCACGGCGTGATTTGGGTTTCGCGGGTTTTCCGGGCGGCTCCTCGCCAGGGATCCCGATCAGGCGGTTGAGTGTCGGAATCAATTCGGTCCCGGCGGCGGACTTACTGACGAGACCGTGCGCCCATAGACGCACGCCCTGCACAACTGCGGGTGTATCGTGCATCGTCAAGAACACGATCTTCGTTGCAGGCGAGATTCGCCTGATCTCATAAGCGGCCTTGACGCCATTCAATCCCGGCATGTTGATGTCGAGAAGAACGAGTTCCGGCCTTAGCTCGATGACTTTTTCGATCGCCTCGTAGCCATCCTTGGCCTCGCCGCACACCTGGAAGGAATGCCAATCGAGCAGCGCCCGTATTGTGGTCCGCGCGACAGAATTATCGTCGACGATAAGGATTCGAGCCGGCAAATTGGTGCTCCGGGGCCCAACGTTGCCATCTCAGAGGCGGGAAGCTCCGGAGCGGCGGTTTAATAGTCCCTCCATCCGGAGTTGTCTGTACATACGTGAGAGACTCTAGACTGGGATTTTGCGCCCGGCAGAAAGGGGTTCTATATCTTGCCTGCCCGCATCTAACGTGATCAGCGGCCGTTCGTTCCCAGCTGAAGATACTTCACCAGCGTCGTGCGGATACTCCCATTGCGCGCGTCATACTCGACGCGGTCCACGGTCCGGATCAGGTGCACCCCGGTAAGGCGATGGTCCGACTCACGGGTGCACTCCGCGATAAAGGATTCCACGCCTACCGAAGGCTGCGCCTCGCCCCGGTGTTCCACGCTGATCTGCAGCCGGTCGTCGAAATCCTCGATGGCCACGTCCAGCCCATCCCCATCTTCATTGCCATTGAGCAAAGGCAGGGTCTGACGGCAGAGATCCTCGAGCGCCCCGGTTAGCAGGTTGCGCGCCACGTCTTCCATCCCCACGCGTTCGGCAAAATGCGCCACGGCTCCGCCCACGGCGGCGATCAGGCGGTCATCGCGGGAAAGATGCAGGACCGTACGCGAATGTTCACGCGTCACTGCGGTTCGCCAATTTCACGTCACACGCTTCCATGCAGTCGGGGCAATAGTACAGCCCGTCGGCGCCCAGCTTGACCCGATCGAATCCCGCGCAAATACAGCAGTAGCGGTCGCAACGGCACTCCTGCTCGGGCTTGTCGCACATGGAACAAACGGTCTTCGTGGGGCTCATTGAATTGAATATAAGCGACCCCGCCGCCATTCTCAAGCCGGATTTCCTCCCCGGAACCCTGCCGCCAAACCCGCTTCCAGGCACGTTAGGTAAGATTCGGTAGGTCTCCCTTCCCTGTCCTATAGGACAGGTTTCGGACAGCATGTCTTCCCGGAACTCCGACCCGTGCCGTTCACGCAACACAGCGCAAGTGTCCGCGAATTGCGTCTCGCGGACTGGTACGATTTACACAAGCGATTGGAGGTATGCCATGTTGAATTCTCAGGTCCGTCGCAAGCTTTGGCTTGCAGTGGTAGCTACAGGCCTCTTGACTCTGGCAGGTTGCTCGAACCAGGCCACGAAACAAGGCGCAGCCACCGCTCCAGCCAAGAAAGTTGCGCCCGCGAAGCAAGCCAAGCAGGCCGAGACAGCAAAGCCGGTCACCGACTCAAGCAAGCTGATCCCGGCAACGACGCTCGTCACCGTGCCGAAAGGTACGTCCCTCAGTGCGACGATCGGTCAAACGCTCGCCAGCAACAAGAATCATGCGGGTGATTCCTTTGCCGCGAGCCTCTCCACACCCGTCAAGGTGGGAGGAAAGATCGTGATTCCCAAGGGCGCTCACGTAACCGGCCGCGTCCTTGCTGCCAAGAAGAAGGATCCGGCGGAATTGACCGTGGCCCTTGCCTCGGTCGAAATCCAGGGAAAATCCTATGCGCTGAAAACCAACTCGATTGGTCCTTCGGGCAAAAAGGACATCACCTTCCCTGCCGCGAGTCGCCTGAAGTTCAAGCTCGCCAATTCTGTCAAGATCCCCGTTAGGGGATGAACCCGTAGCTACTGACTGCCGGACCGCAGCGGGCGCAAGCTCACTGCGGTTCGCAGTCCTTCTGCTACCTTGCCGTCCCTCACTGCCGCCCTGCTCGATAAGGGGATCGTGATCGAACGAGCACCCTAAAGCGCAGCCGCTCAGACCAACGCCAGAAGCGGCTTTGTGATAGTTGGCAACCCTCATATGTTTCGACTTGAGGTGTTACCTCGACAACCTCCCTCCAGGAGCTTCGCCATTTCTCGGTAGGTTCCGCGGTCGTAAGAGTCCGCGTGCTCTGCTCCATTTCATAAGGTGGTTCCCGAAGGCTTCCGTCGGGTCTTGGTGACCGTGTGGTGTTAAGCCCGCAGCTTGCCAGTCTTTGGGCCGAACCTGGTATACCAGCAATAAAATGCATCTTGCTGGGTCGGAAATGTGCTCGGAAAATTTGGCTCCGCTTTAGTGCCGATCCGCCAGGAGTGAGCGCCCTCATCGAAAGAGAGCGTGCCGACTGTCTCGCCTGCCTTGTTGGTTAAGTTCGTTGTCTTTGTGGACATTTCAGGACCTCGCCATCTGATTTTTTAGCCCCCGGAGCCGGGTTGCTTAACTACGATAAGTTAACAACAATAATGACAGTAATATATAGCTTGACTTATGGTGGTGAAGTATCTACTGTGTTTGACAGTCAATTGAACAAATGAATTTAGGAGGTACAACAACATGAACACGATTACCCGTTGGGAACCCCGGGGAGTGACATCTTTGCAGGACCAGGTCAATCGTTTATTGGAGGACACGCTGACTCGCGGCCGGTCGGGTCAGGCTGACCTGGCGACCTGGGCGCCGGCTGTCGATATATACGAAACCGAGAGCGAGCTGGTCGTAAAGGCCGATCTGCCCGATCTTCAAGAGAAGGACATTGACGTTCGCGTGGAGAACAATACGTTGACCATCCGCGGAGAGCGGAAGTTCGAGAAGGAAGTCAACGAGGACAACTATCTTCGAGTGGAACGCGCCTATGGTTCGTTCATGCGGAGCTTCTCGCTGCCGAACACGGTGAAGGCCGAAGGCATTCGCGCCGAGTATCGCAACGGAGCCCTGACCGTGCGTATGGCCAAGCGTGAGGAGTCTAAGGCGAAGCAAGTCAAGATCAACGTCTCGGGAAACGGCAAGTAAGCTGAATATCATGTTGCGAGGGCCGGTGCCGCGGCCCCCGACAACTAAGGAGGTTGCCAATGGTGGAACGTCAAGAAGTATTGACAGATGGAATCGCTCGCCGAGCGTATGAGATTTATGTTCAGCGCGGCGGGGAAAACGGAAAGGATGTCGAGGATTGGCTTAGAGCGGAAAAGGAGACGAGCGGCAAACCTGCTGACGTGCCGGCAAAATCGAGAACGGCCGCAGCAGGCAGGTAACGCGAGAAATTGACAACGTGTGAATGAGTAAGTGTTTGCCTATCAATCGGGGCGAGTGATTCAGATGTGTTTCCAACAGTCGGCCCTTCCTAGTAGGTCCTGAAATCCAAGGAAATCGGCGGGAACGGGCTTCTAAAGGCCTCCGCTCCCCCCAGAAAAGAGTAACCATGAAGAGATACAGAATCGTGCTTCTGGTATTGGTGTTCGTTGCGCTCGCAGGCTTCATTGTTCTACGCCGAAGCCAGGTGTCGGCACAAACGGTCAACGTCAAAGTCACTCCGACGAACGTCAGCCGGGCGGTGCTCGCCAAGGTGAACCCCGGCCAGCGCCCTGCTTTCGATCAGGATGTGATGAGCAACCTAATCCCCGTATTCGAAGAAGAGAAGAAAGCCGGGATTCTCACCGGATACGAGTTTTTCAACAACGTAACGGCAGACAATCCAAACGATTGGACCGTTGGGATGCTTTTAACCTATGCGAACTACGCGGCCCTCGATGGCCTGGGAGACCGAACCGATCCCATCGAGCTGAAACATTACGGCTCGGCCGCGAAGCGGCAAGCAGCGGGAGAACACCGGAACCAGATACGCACGGTGGTCTCAAATCGTTTGATCCGCATGGTCAGCTATAGCCAGGCAACTCCCGTTAGTTGATTGCGGGAGAAACCTGCCCACTGACGCGGGCGGCAACGAAAGCGAACGAGAGGATAGGGAGCGGCTCCAGGGCAAAATGGCGGCGGATGAGCCCACGAGCCGAACTCCCCTTCCCTCGGACGAGCAGCCCGAAAAGAAATTACCGCGCTAAGCCCGCCGGCTCGGTCCCACGGCGAACCAGGATGATGCCGAGCTTTGTCGTTATGTGGCGCGGAGAGGGGTGCAGCAAAAACCGATCATGCTGTGGCTAGTGGTGTCGCCCGGATCTTACCGGGGTCCGCGATCTCCACGGTCCCCGCGATCCTGTGGCATCGGCGCTGTACGAGTCGGGTTGAACTCCTGCTTTGGGGTGTGGTCTAAGGCGCAGTAGTCTGCCCAAGATTGCGCCACTGATTTAGGTTCAATCCTCGGGCGCGGCTTCGCTTCGTGATCTCCAGCACTTCTTTGGTTTTCCATCTTGACATCGTAATTGGTGATGACGCTGGTGTCGAGCGTATTCGCGGACACCGGGCGCACATGCCACGCCGCTGCCGAATCGGCTCATATGGCTGCCAACGCCTGATAAGTCGGGTTCTCGGAATGTGGCCGCGCTTGAAATCCCACCGTCCGAGAATCCCGTTCGGCGGCCAGAACCCCCGCTGATTCGGTTGCTGGCCTGGCTCTGGCCGACAGAGTCATTGTGTCTGACGCCGGGGGAGCGTAGGATGCGCGAGACTGAAGTCCGAATCGGAAATCCATTCAGATAATTGGACACGGGAGGTTCGACGTGGTGAAAAGCATGGTGTCTCTTGCGCTCTCACTTGTCTGGGTGACCTCGGTTGCTTCCGCTCAGGAGCCGGCCAAGCCCCTTCATGTGCTGGAAGACTCCTATCTGCGCTGGCGCTTGCTGCCAGCCGAGCAGGCCTACCTGTCGATTGACGGCAACCATCTCAAGCAATACGTCGAGGACCAGACTGCGATTTCGCGCCGCTACCGGGATCACGGCCATCCTCAATTCTGGGGACGCATCACCGGAACTGAAGCAGACGCAGAGAACGCCCAGTGGCTGCTGGACAAGTTCCGCCAGATCGGCCTCTCGGACGTGCGCGAACAATCGCTGGATCTGCCGCCGCAGTGGGTGCCCGCATCGTGGTCGGTGGCCGCATCCGCGAACGGAAAAACCATCACGCTTGAAAGCGTGCAACCCACCTCCACCAGCCCCGGCACGCCCCCCAGCGGCCTCGACTTGGAGGCGGTGGACGTCGCCCTGGCAAGCGAGGGTGATCTTGCGGGGCGCGACCTCCGCGGAAAAGCCGTCTTCTTTTACAGTGCGGACTATACCTCGCGCCAGGCTGCGATTTCCGACTATGCCATCAAGCGCATCGGTGATCGCGGCGCCGCCGCCATTTTCGTGATCGTGGGGTTACCCGGCAATTTGCGAACCCAGTTCTACCCGGTTGGCAGCACGGTTCCTACGTTCTCGCTGGGTCTGCAGGACGGAGTCGCGATCCGCGATCTGATCGGTCAGTCGCGGGGCGGCCAGCCGCCGCGCGTCAAAGTCCGCCTCGACGTGAAGACCGTACCCAATTTGAAGACCGCGACGGTGTGGGGCTCCCTGCCGGGAACCAGCGACGAAACCATTTTTGTGGTCGCTCACCGCGACGGATGGTTCGAAGGCGCCGTTGATAATGCCTCGGGCGTGGCAACCATGCTGGGGCTGGCGGAGTACTTCGCCAAAATCCCCGGAGAACAGCGCCGCCGCACCATTCACTTTCTGGGGACCAGTGGGCACCACGACAACAGCGGCATGACGGGCCACTGGCTCGCCGATCACAAAGAGATGTTCGCCAAGACGGCGTTGATCATCAACTGCGAGCACACCTCCGCCGAGCAGCTTGTGTATAGGGGAGGAATGATTCGAAGGACCAACACGACCGTACCGCTACGCTGGTACGTGGGCGGCAGCCCGCAGCTGGAACAGATCGTCGTCAAGGCTTACGACGCGTTCGGAGTCGCCACCTATGCCGAGCCGGAGCCGTCGGCTGGGGGCGAGATGGGCCCCTACTACCAACTTGCTCCATCCCTCCAGTTGATCGAAGGGAACCTGTATTGGCATTCCGATCGCGAAACCGCCGAGGTTGTTCCGCCAACCGGATTGGCGGCCTCCACCCGCGCGTATGCGAAGATCATCACGGACGTAAACCGGTTAGGTCTCAAAGACCTCCTCCGGCCGCAAGCGACTGAGACGCGGCGTTGACCGCAGGCTCGTCCCGGGCGCAACGCCGCGAGTTTCGGCGCAATATCTCGCCGTGGCTGCACTTCATATTGCCCGAGGCCCTGGGCAAGTTGAGCTTGATTTGATCAGGCAGACTGGCATAGATTTCGTGGGAAGGAAAACGACGCGTTCGGCACGGAGTGGAAGAAAGCTGCGAAGGAGAGACTGATGGCTTCGAAAAAAGCGAGTCGAAGAGGATTCTTAAAAGCTGGCGCCGCGGCGGCGGCGATGAGTGCGATGCAATCGGCGGGCGCTCAGGCAGCAGTGCCTCAAGCGCAACCTCAAAAAAGTCTCAAGGAGCTGGTCGGCTATGGCGAGCGGTCCCATTTCGTGACCTCCGTACGCGTACCCGTGGTCGAAAGGCCTTCCCCCGATCAATTCGGCCTTATATTTCACGTATTGACCCCGCTTCAGGATCAGGTGGGGAGTATCACGCCATCTTCACTCCATTTTGTGGGCACCCATCGTGGGTCCATTGTTCCGGATTTCGATCCGAAGGACTATCGCCTGATGATCCACGGCATGGTGGACCGGCCGCTGGAGTTCACCATGGACGAGCTGAAGCGCTTTCCTTCAGTATCCCGCGTTCATTTTATCGAGTGCCTTGGGAACCATTCGAGGCCCGAATATACGACAGTTCAGCAAACCCACGGCTTGACCAGCAGCAGCGAATGGACCGGAGTGCCGCTATCTGTGTTGCTCAAAGAGGTCGGCGTGCAAAAGGGAGCGGCTTGGGTCGTTTCGGAAGGGTCGGAGGAGGTTAAGGGAGCGGGCAGCTTCCGGCTGGCGAAGGCCATGGATGATTGTCTGGTGGCCTACGGCCAGAATGGCGAGCCGTTGCGTCCTCAGCAAGGTTTCCCGCTGCGGCTGCTGGTTCCCGGCTTCGAAGGAATTTACAACACCAAGTGGCTGAGGCGAATCAAGGTGGTGGACCGCTATTACATGACCTATAACGATTACGGCCACATCCAGAAGGACGAGGAAATCGCCGCGTTGACCTTCCAGTGGGGGCCGAAATCGGTCATCACCTTTCCTTCCGGCGGACAGCAGTTGCCCGGTCCCGGAATCTACCAGCTCACTGGCCTGGCTTGGTCCGGCGGCGGCGCCGTTCGCAAGGTGGAAGTATCCACCGACGGCGGTCAGACCTGGAAAGAGGCCGAGATTCGCGGGGCGGTACATCCAAAGGCGCACACCCGATTTGGCATGAACTGGAAGTGGGATGGACAAGAATGCGTGCTCCAGTCGCGCTGCATAGACGAACTGGGCCAGGTTCAACCGACACGTGCGCAACTCGCGCAACACTTTAAGGTGACCCCGGATTATTACAAAACGCACGGTGTGCAAGGCTCCGACAATATGATCCAGCCGTGGAGAGTGGCGAGCGATGGGAGCGTCCACAATGCGATCGCTTAGGGGTCTGCTGCCTGTGATGATCCTGGCGCTCTGCCACGCCGCGTGGGCGCAGTCGCCCACCTATGGTTTGGGAAGGACTCCGAGCGCGGAAGAGATCCGTGCCTGGGATATCGCGATCAGTCCAACGGGAAAGGAACTCCCGCCGGGGAGCGGAACCGCCAAGGAAGGTGCGCAGCTCTATACGCAGAAGTGTGCGGCATGCCACGGGACAACAGGGTCAGGAGGCCCAGCTCCCATGTTGATAAAACCCCAAAGCGCTTCCACGAGCTCCGGGCCTTGTGTCGCGCCTTGTATCCGAGAGGGGAACGTAATGGCGCTTCACTCGCCGTACGCGACGACGATATGGGATTACATCAACCGCGGCATGCCTCTCTCACAGGAGGGCACGCTAAAACCCAATGAGGTCTACGCTCTGACTGCCTTTCTGCTCTATAAAAACGGTGTGATCCAGGAGGACGACGTACTCGACGCGCAGAGCCTGCCGCAGGTCAAAATGCCAAATCGTGATGGATACGCTCTACCCGAGTGGAAGCCTGGCATGCCGAGGCCATTTTCGGCGAAACCTTAGCCATAGTCGGCCCTGCGGCGATGTTAGTTTCCACTGCTCGCCTGAATCGGGACTCCTCGTGATCGAAGCGACCACTACCCAACTCCGCAAGACCGCTCTCAACTCCGCTCATCGCCGCATGGGCGCCAAAATGGTCAATTTTGGCGGCTGGGACATGCCCGTCGAGTATTCCGGAATCGTCAGCGAACACATCGCCACGCGCACCGCCGCCGGTCTTTTCGACGTCAGCCACATGGGCGAAATCGAGCTGCGCGGCCCGCAGGCGCTGGACCTGGTCCAATTCGTCACCTGCAACGATGCCGCCCGGCTCACCGACGGCCAGGCGCAATACTCCGGCTTGATGACTGCCGCGGGAACGTTTGTCGACGATCTGCTGGTGCACAAGATTTCCGACGGCCACTACTTTCTTTGCGTGAACGCCAGCAATCAGGACAAGGATTTCGAGTACATCCGCAGCGCCGCCATACGCTTCAGCGCAAAGGTGGAAAATTCCGGTGAACGCTATTCGCAGCTCGCCATTCAGGGACCCAAAGCCCTGGGAATCCTCACGCGCTTCACGCGTGCGCCCATCGCCTCGCTGAAGTATTACCATTTCCTGGCCGGCGAAGTGGATGGCGTGCGCGCCCTGATCGCGCGCACCGGCTACACCGGCGAAGATGGCTTCGAGATCTACTTCGCGCCGGAACACTCCGAAAAATTGTGGAACGCTTTGCTCGAGGCCGGCAGACCCGAAGGGCTTCTGCCTTGCGGCCTGGGCGCCCGCAATACGCTTCGCCTGGAAGCCGGCATGTGCCTCTACGGCCACGAAATTGACGACACGACTACGGTCTGGGAAGCTAATCTCGGCTGGATTTGCAAGCTGGGCAAAGGCGATTTCCTCGGGCGGACTGCCTTGCAGGCCCAAAAGGAAAGCGGAATCCGCCGCACTCTCGCCGGCTTCGAGATGCAGGATCGCCTGATCGCTCGCGATGGCTATCCCGTGCTCGCGGCCAACGGGCAAAAAGCCGGCGGCGTCACCAGCGGTTCGCCCGCGCCTTTTCTCAAAAAAAATATCGGCATGGCCTACGTCCCGGTAGAATCGAGCGCGCCGGGGACCGCAATCCGCATCGGCATTCGATCCCAGGAAGCTTTAGCCAAAATCGTGCCCCTGCCGTTTTACAAACGGCCGCGTTAGCGGGTTCTGAGTCTGTATGAAATTGGTTTTGAACTTGTAGCGGCCGCCTTCAGGCGGGCCGGTTGCCTCGAATGCCGACCTAAAGGTCGCCGCTACAAGCCCGTGGTGCGATGCAATTCTTTGCAGCGGCCGCCTTTAGGCGGGCTCGGCAAAGGGAGAAAAGATGTATCCCAGCGACTATCGTTATACGAAAGAACATGAGTGGGTGCGCGTCGAGGGCGATCTCGCTACCATCGGCATCACCGACTACGCCCAGCATGAACTCGGCGACGTCGTCTATGTCGAGCTGCCCAAGCCCGGCACAAAGCTCAAAACCGGAGAAACATTCGGCACCGTGGAATCGGTCAAAGCCGTGAGCGATATCTATGCGCCCGTTTCAGGCGAAGTTACCGAAGTGAATTCGGCCCTGGCGGAAACTCCCGAAACCATCAACAAAGATCCCCACGGCAAGGCCTGGCTTATCAAGCTCAAGCTTGCCAATTCTTCCGAGCTTGCCAAGCTCATGAACGCCTCCGCCTACGAGGCTTACGTCGCCGATAAGCAAAAGGAAGCCTCCGCCCCATGAAAAACTGATGCGCTATCTCTTGCATAGTCACTTCGATGAACGAGAATAGCGACGTAACCCCCTCTGGGCGCGCGATTCGGAGACTCCGCGCCGCGCGCCTCCTCCTTGGTTGGTGGGTCAGTTTCCGAAAATCCCGTTTATCGGGACCTGACCCGCGTCCATCTCGGCGGGGCGTACTCGTACGATCTCTGCATCAGACGATCCGTCGCTGGGTCATAAAGCCAACCGCCGCGCCCTTCTCCACATTTCGGTGGCACAATTTCGCCATCAACGTCACGTTCCTGTTTGGCCGAGACTCGCATGGCTACCTCCCCTGCTTCAGAAAATCCGAGAGGCTCCAATGAAACATAGCAGGCTCGCCGTGTTGCGAGCCATCGAAACGAAAGGTGACGCGAGGGCATATGTGACGAGCGATATGCTCCGAAAGTACACGACTTCGAAGGCGCTAGCTGCGAGTTTGCTGGATTCAGAAACCTCAGTTTTAGCAGCTGGAGTTTCTGATTTTGAGTTGATCGATGTCCGAAACATTAAACTCCACTTCTTTGCCGTCGTATCCTCAGAGGGCGACATAGTCACTTCTGAAAAATCCGCGATTCTCAGGAGAACTGATTCCGGGTGGCGCGTTGCTACCTTCGAGTGAACTTCGTCAGAAGCCAAGAAGCGCACCGTGAGTATTTTGGCCAACTCCTGAAAAGTCGCGTTTCCGGAAACTGGCCCACTGCCCTTTCTTCCTGGTCTGGCCGCTCTGAAAAAATCCTGCTATTATCCCGAATCCATGGACAGAGCTGCTTGTCCGTACCTTGTCCCTAAAATAGGGCTAGAATACGGCGATTTACTACCATTTAGGCCTAATAGGGACAAACGTAACTCTATGACAAACAATAAGGTTAGCTCCTAGTGCGGTATCTCCCGAAGAGCCCCTCCGAGCGCCGTCAAATGCTCGAGGCCATCGGCGCGCGTTCCATCGACGAACTTTTTGCCTCAATTCCCGAAGCGCTTCGCCTCAAGCAGCCGCTCGATTTGCCCGGCCCCTTGTCCGAAGCCGAGCTGATCCAGTATTTCCGCGAACGCGCGACCGAAAATTCCCTGGGCTACACCAGTTTTCTCGGCGCCGGCATATATAACCACCTGCGTTCCGTGGTGACGGACACGATCCTGCTGCGCGGCGAATTCCTTACTTCGTACACCCCCTACCAGGCGGAGATCAGCCAGGGCACTCTGCAAGCTATCTTTGAATTTCAAACGCTGATCGCCGAGCTTACCGGTCAGGACGTGGCCAACGCATCCATGTGGGACGGCTCGACCGCCACCACCGAGGCCGTGCTCATGGCCGAGCGCCTCACGCGCCGCCGCCGCGTGCTCGTGGCCCGCTCCGTGCATCCCGAATATCGTCAGGTGCTGGCGACTTACGCGCGCAATATTGACCTGCAAATTGACGAAATCGGCTTCACATCCTCGGGCCAAATCGATCTTGAGGCCCTCGGCGCGTCCATCCATAACGAAATCGGCGCCGTGCTGGTGCAATCTCCCAACTTCTTTGGCGTGCTCGAGCCGGTGCCGCGCATCGCGCAAATTGCGCGCGGCGCCGAGGCGCTCACCATCGTCGCCATCGCCGAAGGCGTTTCGCTTGGCGCCGTGCAGCCGCCCGCCGAAGCTGATATTGTCGCGCTCGAAACGCAGAGCTTCGGAATCGCTCCCAGCTTCGGCGGCCCGTATGCCGGCGTCATTGCCACGCGCGAAAAATATGTCCGGCAAATGCCCGGCCGCCTTGCCGGCCAAACGGTTGACGCCCAGGGCCGCCGCGGATTCTGCCTCACTCTCGCCACCCGCGAACAGCACATCCGCCGCGAAAGGGCCACGTCCAATATCTGCACCAACCAGGCCCTTTGCGCGCTTGCCGCCACGGTTCACCTCTGCTTGCTGGGCAAGCAGGGCCTGCGCGAGATGGCCGAACAGAATATCGCCAAGGCGCAGTTTGCCCTGGCCGAGCTCGAAAAATTGCCCGGCGTCCGCCGCCTTTTCGAGGGGCCGGTCTTCAACGAATTTGTGGTGCAGTTCCCCCGCTCGGTGCGCATGATCAACGCGCAATTGCTGCGCGACAAAATTATCGGGCCCCTGCCGCTGGGTGCCAACTATCCCAAACTCACCAAATGCGGCCTGGTCTGCGTAACGGAGACCACCCGGCGCGAGCACATCGAACGGCTCGCCGATGCCGTTCGAGAAACCCTGGCCGTGCCGGTATGAGAAGCGTGTTTGGCAGCAGCGTGTGAGAATTGGTTTGTGATTTTGTAGCGGCGGCCTTTAGGCCGGCATCTCGGCTCCGCCCATTATGTAATTCGTCATTCTGAGCGGAGCGTCCCGATGCTTGCTCCTCCGGAAATCGTGCTTTTACGATTTCCGTCGGGACGCGCAGTCGAAGAATCTCTCTTCGATTTTCACTGCGCGACTAGGACTCACAAAGGCAAATCAGCTTTCAAAAGACTCTGAGGAATCCAGG
The DNA here is from genome assembly GCA_003223315.1 of Acidobacteriota bacterium. Classification (GTDB taxonomy): domain Bacteria; phylum Acidobacteriota; class Terriglobia; order Acidiferrales; family UBA7541; genus Palsa-189. The sequence continues at coordinate 20,941 of QHYR01000044.1, forward strand.
TGGCCGATAAAATCAAAAAAGCCGCACGCCACACCAGCCAGAACGAAGGCCTGATCTTCGAGAAATCAGCGCCCGGAAAGCGCGGCTTCGAACTGCCGCCCGCCGACGTCCCCGCCGTGGACGTTCGGGCCGCGCTGGGCTCCGATTACGCGCGCGCCGATATCGAAGGCTTCCCCGAAGTCAGCGAAATCGAGGTGATTCGCCACTTCACCCGGCTTTCCACCTGGAATTACGCCATTGATCTGGGCATGTACCCGCTGGGCTCCTGCACCATGAAATATAATCCTCGCGTCAACGAGCACATCGCGCGCCTCGAAGGCCTGGCCACCGAGCATCCTTACCAGCCGCAGCTGCTCGCGCAAGGCTGCCTGAAAATTCTCTTCACCCTGCAGAAATGCCTGCTGGAAATTACCGGCATGGACGCCGCCACACTGCAGCCCGCCGCCGGCGCGCAAGGCGAATTGACCGGCCTGCTGCTGATCCGCGCTTACCTCGAAAGCCAGGGGAACCCGCGCAAGAAAGTGCTCGTTCCGGATTCGGCTCACGGAACCAATCCGGCCACCGCCGTCATCGCCGGCTATGAAGTCGAAAACATCCGCTCCGATGCGCGCGGCCAAATCGACGTCGAGCAGCTACGAAAAATCGTGAACGAAGACGTCGCCGCCCTGATGGTCACGAACCCCTCCACGTTGGGCATCTTTGAGCAGCGCATCGCCGAGGTCTCTGAAATACTCCACGCCCGCGGCGCCCAGCTCTATATGGACGGCGCTAATATGAATGCGCTTGCCGGAGTGGCCCAGCCGGGCCGCTTCGGCGTGGACGTCATGCACCTCAACTTGCACAAGACCTTCTCTACCCCTCATGGCGGAGGCGGTCCGGGCGCCGGCCCGGTGCTGGTGAAAAAACATCTGGAGCCTTTCCTCCCGGTTCCCGTGCTCGTGGAGAAAAATGGCCAGCTTTCGCTCGAACCGGTGCGCCCTCAATCCATCGGCCGCGTGCGCGCGTTTGGCGGCAATTTCGGCGTGCTGGTTCGAGCCCTCGCATACACCCTCGCCTATGGCCCCGGCATCCGTCAGGCCACCGAAGATGCTGTCCTCAACGCCAATTACATTCGCAAGAATCTTGAAGGCGTTTTCGACCTGCCCTACGCGTCGCCTTCCATGCATGAAGTGGTCTTCAGCGATAATCGCCAGAAAAAGCAGGGCGTGAACACCATGGACATCGCCAAGCGCCTCATTGACTACGGCTTCCACCCCTATACCACCGCATTTCCCCTCATCGTTCCCGGCGCCATGATGATCGAGCCCACTGAATCGGAGTCGAAGGAAGAATGCAACCTCTTCATAGACGCCATGCGCTCCATCGCCGAAGAGGCCGCCACCCAGCCAGATTTGGTAAAGACCGCGCCGCACTCCACCCGCGTCGGCCGCCTCGACGAAGTCGCCGCCGCCCGCAAGCCCGTGCTGCGCTGGAAGCCCAAAGCTTCCTCCGAATCCGCCGGCTGAGTTCCGCCCGACGGTCGTACTTTTCACCCTGAAAGTCCCGGCAGGGACGAAACAACTTAGCCCAGCGCGGAACCGGGGCCCCCGACGCGCGCCGACTTTGCGCGCGTTGGGGTGGTGGAACCGGGGTCCCCGGCATACGCCGCATTTGCGTGGGCTGGGGTGGTGGAAGCGCGGAATAAATCGCGAAGAACGGGGAAAGCCCCGTCAGGGGCGACACACCAATTGGATGAATCTCGTAGGCGAGGTCCCCGGCATGTGCCGCCATCGCGTATGCCGGGGTGGCCTTACGATTCGTTCTTGCGGCGGCTCGAGGGAGTCGGCAACGGCGCCAGAGGCGCGGCAACCGGCGCCTTGGCCTCGCGCGCCGCTATAGCCGGCGGAGCTTCGGCCGGTTTGCCGCCGGTAGCCTTGGCTGCCTGCGCGCCGGCTGCCGCAGCGGCCGCAGGAGGAGCGACCGGCAGGACGGCGCCTTCGCCTTCTCTGTCGAAGACGAGCTTCTGCTCGCGTTCATCCCAGTCGATGCACAGCAGATCCCCGAGATGCACCTGGCTTGTGGCCAGCAGGTTCGCCAGCGGATAGACGATATTCCGCTCGATGGCCCGCTTCAGGTGCCGGGCGCCGTATTTCAGGTCCGTGCCTTCTTGCAGCAGGAAATTCCGCGCTGCCGGCGTCACGCGGAAAAGGAACTGCCCCTTGGCCGTATCCAGAACGCGCCGTTGGACCATGGACAACTCGATCTCCAGAATCTGTTCGAGCTGCACCGGCCGCAGCGGGTGGAAAACGACCACTTTGTCCAGCCGGTTCATGAATTCGGGCGAAAACTTCCGGCGCGCCGCTTCTTGCGCCGTTCGGGTCACTTTTCCATCCAGCGCGTCCGCGGGCTTATCCACCGGCTGCACAAAACCCATGCCCCCGCTCATCAACTCGGTGATCTCCCCGCCGCCCAGATTCGAGGTCAGGAAAATCATCACTTGTGAAAGATCCACCCGCCGGTTGTCGCCCAGGGTGAGTGTGGCCTTGTCCAGCATGCCCAGCAGCAGTTGCCAGAGCGAGTCGGAGGCCTTCTCGATCTCGTCGAACAGCAGAAAACTCAGCTTCAACTGCTCGGTGTGATATTTCCCCAGCTCTTCCTGGGTAATCAACGGATGCGTTTCGCGATGGCCCAGATAACCGGGCGGCGAGCCGATCAGCTTGGCAATCTCATGCGAATGCTGAAACTCCGCGCAGTCCACCTTGATCACCGCTCGCGGGTCTCCGAACAGGATTTCGGCGGCTGCCTCCACAATGCGCGTCTTTCCCGAGCCCGTCGGCCCCAAAAACAGCACGTTCCCCACCGGACGCCCGCTCGGGCACATTCCCGCGCAGAAGACCTGATAGAGGTCCACGAGCGCGCGGATGCCCTCTTCCTGGCCAACGATCTTCTCGCGCAGAGAATTCTCGAATTCCTGAGACTCGATGCTTCTCAGGTTCGGATCCAAAGACCGACGCTGGCTGGCGCGCATGGCTTTGTGCCTCCTGACCACTTACCGAAAAGTCCGCTCCGCCATCACCGCCCGATGCGGCGCTCGATCGAATTGGTCGAGCTTCACACCCACGGTCGAGTGCAAAAGACGCAGCTGGGTGACCAGTTCGTGCCCGGTCGCGGGCGCTTCAGACACATCCAATAGCGGCGGAAAGAGATCGGCCAAATCCAGATTGAGGGTGCGAAGCGTCGCGATGAGCTTGCGGACGTAAGCGGATTTCGAGTCGAACAGCTCCACGCGCGTGTTCATCTGTTCGCGCAGCTCTGTCCAGTTGACGTCCACGAAAGGATAGGTGCGGTTGACTTGGCGCACCACGTCGTCGGTAATCCTGGGACGCTCGCCCAGGCGCGCCAGGTGAAGTTGCTTCACCTTGCCGCGCTGGCGCACATTGTGCACCAGGTAGTAAGCGTTGCCTTTGCGGCGTACGAAAGCCATGCTACCCCTCTTCTCCCGCAAATCGTTCTTTGTAGTGTAAGTTGTGTCCACTACGCCGTCAAGTTCGATGCTGCGAAATCGGGCGCAGTTGCCTCCTATCGGTTACTCCCCGATTCAGTTACTCCCCATTGATGCTAATCGCCGCCGTGGTGCGCGGCTCAAAATCGTCATTCCGAGCCCGCCCTCGCCGCGATTCGCGGCGACGTTCCCTTCTTGGGCGGGCGAGGAATCCCTCATCGTTCGGAATGGGCCTCGGGGACAAAGACAAACTCAGTCAAACGATAGCTGTTGAGGAACTCGAACTGACCTTTGGGAGGTGATGGGCCCTTCTTACCCTGCCTATTAGATGCCGCGAGTGTGAATTCTTCTGCCCATTGTGTTTCCTAAAGTGGCAAAACTGGCAACTCGCGGCCATTGCAGTTATCTTTGCGAAGATGGATCCAGGCCGCCAAAGACTCTACGCATTGGTGAAGCGCATCCCCAAAGGTCGCGTTATCACTTACGGCCAACTCGCCCGCGCCACGTGGCTGCCCGGCGGCGCTCGTGCCGCCGGACGAGCCATGGCCGCTTGTCCGCGCGGTCAGGCCATTCCCTGGCACCGCGTGGTGGCCGCGGGCGGCCGAATCGCGGTTCGTGAACCGTTTGCCAGCCTGCAAAGGCGCCTGCTCGAAAGTGAAGGCGCTCGGCTGAGCGGCGGCCGTGTGCTTCTAGCGGATTATCTCTGGGCCATCCCGGCTGCGCGAAGGCGCGCCCAAAAGCCCAAGCGCCGCCGCGGCGAGAAGCTCCGCAGTTAGCTTCTTCGAAATATGCTATAGATACCCATTTACACCGTGAGCGCCCCCATCATCGAGGTACACAACCTGACCAAGAACTACGGCGCCGTGAAAGCTCTGCGTGGCGTGAGCTTCGAAGTGCAAGAAGGCGAAGTTTTTGGCCTACTGGGGCCGAACGGCGCCGGAAAAACCAGCACGGTCGAAATCCTCGAAGGCCTCCGTCCGCCTGACGGAGGCATCGTCAGCGTCTGCGGGCTCGACCCGCAATCGCCCGGCTCCGCCTTCAAACAGGAGATCGGCGCTGTCCTGCAATCCACCGCGCTGCCCGATAAGCTCCGGGTCGGCGAAGCGATCTCCATGTTTGCCAGCTTTTACAAGCGACGCCGCGATCCCGCCGCCCTGCTGAAGCGATTTGGCCTCGAAGAAAAGCGCAACACCTTCTATTCGTACCTTTCCGGCGGCCAAAAACAGCGCTTGGCCCTGGCTATGTCCCTGGTCAACGAGCCCCGCGTGCTCTTCCTTGATGAACCCACCGCCGGCCTCGATCCTCAGGTCCGCCGCGAAATCTACACCATCATCGAAGAGCTGAAGAAGGAGCGGAAAACCATCCTGCTGACCACGCACTACATCGAAGAGGCCGAAAAACTCTGCGACCGCGTGGCCATCATCGATCAGGGCCGCGTCATCGCGCAGGGCACTCCGCGGGAACTCAAACAGCGTTCCGCCGGCACCACGCGCATCGAGCTGCGCCTGGCACGCCCCGAATCCGACGCCGCACTCAAGCAGCTCGAGGGCGTAGCCGATTGCCACGCCTCCGACGGCGTCTACGTGGTCCACTCCACGCGCGTGCCGCAGACCATCGTTTCGCTGGTCAAATACCTGGAGGCCAACGGAAACGAGCTCTCCAGTCTGGATATTGCCGCGCCTTCCCTCGAGGACGTTTTTCTGGAACTTACCGGCAGGAGGCTCCGCGATTGAGAAACGCCTGGACGTTAACCAAGGTGCGCATGCGTCTGGCGCTGCGCAATCGCGCCTTCATCTTCTTTAGCTTAGTCTTCCCGCTGATTTTCTTATTCCTATTCCTGGGACTCTTCGCCCGCAGCAACGTCGCCGCCGTGCCCTATATGCTCGCCTCAGTGCTGGCGATAACCGTCATGGGCAGCTTCTGGGGCTTGAGCATTCAGCTCGTCACCTTCCGCGAACAGGGCATCTTGCGCCGCTTTCGCGTGGCGCCGGTCGGTCCCGGAGCCATGCTGGCTTCGAGCATCCTTTCGAACTACATTTTGACCCTGCCCACCGTGGCCATTGAATTCGCGCTCGCGCGCCGAATCTTCCACATGCAGGGCTGGGGAAACCTGGGCGGCGTTTTCTTTCTCATCACGCTCGGAATCGTCACTTTCGCCGCGCTCGGCCTGATCATCGCCAGCGTCACCAACAGCACCCAGGAAACTCAGGTCATCAACCAGATCCTCTGGTCGGCCTTCCTGTTTCTTTCCGGCGCCACGCTCCCGCTGCCCATGCTGCCCATTTGGCTCCAGCGCTTCGCCCTTTTCCTTCCCGCCACCTATCTCGTTACCGGCCTCGAACGCGTCATGGTGGCCCGCGTCGGCATCAGGCAAATCGAGCCGGAAATCGTTGCGCTCGCGGTCAGCGCGGCCATGGCCTTCTTTTTGAGCCAGCAGCTTTTCCGCTGGGAACCGGAAGCCAAGGTTGGGCCCAGAGCGAAGGTCCTGGCCGCGGCCACCATCGTCCCTTTTCTGCTCCTCGGCCTATGGGAAACCGCGCACGGCAACCTGCGCTCCACCGCGCGTACAGACTTCCTCTCCATCGAACGCTCTGCTCCTGCCGACCGCCCCGCACCTCTCAACGCCCCGCGCTAATTCCGCGCTCGCGTTGTCATCCCGAGGCCGCCCCGGGCACGGCCCAACAATCAGTACGGTTTTGCGGGCGGCCGAGGGATCTGCTTTTCCGGGTGCCCCACGCTTCGCGATGCATGCAAAGAATGCGACTCCTGCGTTTGCTAGAGTCCGCCAGGGACGACAGAACTTAGCCCAGCCCGGAAGGGCTGGGAAAACGTCGAGCATCAGGATTAAGCCCCGCCAGGGGCGATACAAACTGCCGTTGCGGCCTCTGCCCGTCCAATTTGGCCCGCGCATCCACCTGCGCGCGCCTTTTCGCCTCCAAGGCTCTCGAAACGGCCATGCTATAATTTCGCTTAGGAGAGACCCTCGATGGCACTCAAAAAGACCGAATGGATCTGGCACAACGGCAAATTGATCCCCTGGGACGAAGCGCAAATCCATGTGCTCTCCCACGTCGTCAGCTACGGCTCTTCGGTTTTTGAGGGCATCCGCTGCTACGAAACCAAGCATGGCCCGGCGGCTTTTCGCCTGCGCGAACACATGCAGCGCCTGATCCACTCCGGCCATATTTACCGCATGAAGAGCCCCTACACGGTCGAGCAGCTTTGTTCTGCCGCCAACGAAATCGTGCGCGAAAATCGCCTCAGCTCCTGTTACATCCGCCCGCTGATGATTCGCGGCTACGCCGACGTCAACGTCAATCCGCTTCCCTGCCCCATCGAAGTTTACCTGGCCTGCTGGGAATGGGGAGCCTATCTCGGCGCCGAAGCGCTCGAGCAAGGCGTGGACGTTTGCGTCAGTTCCTGGTCGCGCCTGGCGCCGAACACCCTTCCGTCCATCGCCAAAGCCGGCGCGAATTACATGAATTCGCAGCTTATCCGCATGGAAGCGCTCGCCAATGGCTATGCCGAGGGCATCGCGCTCGATACGAACGGCTACGTCAGCGAAGGTTCCGGCGAAAATATCTTCGTTGTCCGCGATGGCGCCGTTCATACGCCGCCGCTGGCCTCGAGCGTCCTGCCCGGCATCACTCGCAGCAGCGTCATCACACTTTGCGAAGATCTTGGCATTTCGATCCGCGAGCAGATGATTCCTCGCGAGATGCTCTACATCGCCGACGAAGTCTTCTTCACCGGCACCGCCGCGGAAATCACGCCCCTGCGTTCGGTCGACCGCATCACCATCGGCGCGGGTCGCCGCGGCCCGATCACCAAGCGTCTCCAGGACGAATTCTTCGCCATTTTGTCCGGCGCCAAACCCGACCGGCACAACTGGCTCACGCCCGTTGCCGCCACCGCCGGCTCGCCCACGGTCGGCTCCCCGGTCGGCTCCGCCCGCTAGCGCCGCCTTGCTTCCGGCGGGCACTCGGGTGCCCCACCCTTCGTACTTAAGGGTGGGAGGCTCTGTTTTTCCCCTGCGCGGCAGCGTGCCCACCTTTCGCGGATTTTGTAGCTCAGGTGTCGCGACGAATTGTGTCGCGAGACCTGAGGCTTTTCTTACTGATTGCCGTGTTCGGTTTGTGTAGCGCCGGCCTTCAGGCCGGCATCTCTTCCGGAGCCGTGCGGCCAGCACTCGGGTGCCCCACCCTTCGTAGTTAAGGGTGGGAGGCTCCCTTTTTGCCCTGTCTCGCATTCTCGCCGATAATAGAGCCCTCGTATGTATCGCCGTGAATTCCTCCGCAGCGCCGCAACCCTTGTAGCGGCCTCCGCTCTCCCGCTCGGCACCCCCGCGCCCGAAAAGCCTCGCATTGCGGTCACCATGGACGACCCCAGCACTATTCTGGGTCGAAACATCTCCTGGCGCGAGGCCAATCGCAACATACTCGATGCACTCGAAAAATGGAGTCTCAAGGCTGCTCTGTTCGTCTGCGGCATGAGGGTGGATTCGGCACAAGGCAAGGAGCTCCTGGGGCAGTGGGACGACGCCGGGCACCTGGTCTGCAGTCATTCCTATTCGCATTTCAACTTCAATGCCGCCAAAACGACCTACGACGATTTTGCCGCCGACTTTGAGCGCAACGAGCCGCTGATCAAATCCTATCGCCGCTTCACGCGCCTGTTTCGTTATCCTTCTCTGAAAGAAGGCGACACCGCGGAGAAACGCGACCAGTTTCGTGCCCAGCTCAAGCAAAGGGGCTACGCCGTCGGCCACGTGACCATTGACGCCTCCGATTGGTATGTGGACGACCGCATGAATGCCCGCCTCGAAAAGCAGCCCGCTGCAAGCACCGAGCCCTATGGCGACTACCTGGTGGCGCATTTGCTCGACCGCGCCGCGTTCTACCGCCAGCTCGCGCTCGACGTTTTGGGCCACGAAATCCCGCACACGTTGCTCCTCCACCACAAAATGATCAACGCGCTTTACCTGGAGGATGTAATCAGCGCATTCTCAGACAAGGGCTGGCAGTGGATCGATGCCCGGCGCGCTTTCGACGATCCCGTTTTCAAGCGCCAGCCGCAGACGCTTCCCGCCGGCGAAAGCCTCGTCTGGGCCTTGGCCAAGGAGACGGGCCGCTTCGATGACCGCTTGCGCTATCCCGGCGAGGACGACTCCTACGAAAAGCCCAAAATGGACGCGCTCGGCCTGTGATGGCTCTTGAGGCCGTCCGCGAGGAGAGTAACTGATGTCTTGGAATTGGCTGCTACTCGTGCTGGTTTTGTGCTTGGCAACGGCGGCTGCGCCGGCGGCGCGCCAGACCGACGAAGCCGCTATCCGCCAGATCGTCGCCGACGCGATCCGCCGGTTGAATCAAGGAGACCTCATCGCCATTCGCGAATTCTGGGACGAGAACGCCGACTACGTGGGTATCGGCGGCGAGTTCATCCACGGACGCCCAGCGATGGAAGCCTTCTTCGCGCAATTGCTTAAGGCCGGTTTCGGAACCGAAACGGGTACGATCGAGCAGGTTCGTTTCCTCGCCTCCGATCTGGCCATCGTCGACGGCTCCTGGACCGTCACGGCCGCTCGCGGCGGAGATGGCAAACCATTGCCGCCCATTCGCGGCCGTGGTTGTGAGATCGTGCAGAAAAAGCGCGGCCGCTGGCGCTTCGTCGCCACCCGAGAAATGTCCCCCCGGAACCCCGGGTAACCGGAACTTTTTAGGAAAGGTTTTGCGACCATGAAACGCAACTTAGTTCTATCTTTCCTGGCTATAGCCGCTGCGGCCCTCGTATTGAATGCTCAAGCCGGAAGCGGCGGGGGAATCACCTCATCTGCTCCACAAAACGTACGGCCGCCGCGGTTCCTCAGGCTGTACGTATTTGATTGTGGCACTCTTCACAACTCCGATGCGGGACGCTACAGATTCAAGAAGGAAGAACTCGCCACGACAGAGATGTCCGTGGCCTGTTTTCTCATCGCGCATCCTAAGGGAACGTTGGTCTGGGATACCGGCGCCGTCCCTGACAATGCCTGGACGCCCACGGGCATTCCGATGACTCAGCATATCGTCCTCCCAGACTCGCAGCAGCGAGACATAACGGTCGTCAAGTCCCTGAAGGGGCAATTGAGTGAGCTAGGATATTCCCCCTCCGACATTACCTATCTTGTGCTATCGCACTACCATTACGACCACACGGCCAACGCGAACGAATTCGCAGGGGCCGCGTGGCTGGTGCGGCAAGTCGAACGCGAGGCCATGTTCGCCAAGCAGCCTCCCGGCACCACTCAGCCCTCCACCTACTCAGCCCTTCGCAATAGCAAGACCATCATCCTCGGGACCGATGAACACGATGTGTTTGGAGATGGTACCGTCGTCATCAAGTCGGCTCCCGGGCACACGCCGGGCCACCAGGTCCTGTATCTGAAGCTGGCCAAAACCGGAGGCGTGGTGCTCTCAGGCGATCTCTATCACTATCCCGAAGAGCGCAGGCTGGATCGTGTGCCGACCTTCGACTTCAATGAGGAGCAGACACGCGCCAGTCGCGTGATGATTGAAGCATTTCTTAAAAAGACGGGCGCGCAGCTTTGGATACAACACGACTTTATCGGCAATGCCAAGCTTAAAAAGGCGCCCAACTTCTATGAGTAGTTTCGGTCCCGCCACTCAGCGCGGTATTATTAGACTGACTGAAGAGCGCGTCACCCGTTCTCTGGCTCCGCATGGCCCACGTACTCTCCATCGGCGATTGGGTTAAAGAGCTTTCCGCTTTTCGCGAGCAGGACTTCGTCGTGGACCGCGTCCTCGCTTTTATGAAGGAGCATGCGGTCGATCCCGCCACTCTCGACCGCTATCTCTTCTTCTCTCTCGGCAACTACACCCGCAATCTCATTTTTCGCAATGAGCTCTGCGAGGTGATCACGCTTTGTTGGGAGATCGGTCAGGGCAGCCGCATTCACAATCATCGCGACCAGAATTGCTGGATGGCCACGCCTATCGGCCGCCTGCGCGTGCAGAATTATCGCGTCGAAGAGCGCAGCGAGGCTGGCAAGACTTGCCGCTTGGTTCCCACCGAGCTCGCCGAGATGGACGCCGCGCACCCCGTCGCCGTGAATCCCCTCGAGCCGGTTCACCAGGTGCTGAATCTCCCCGAATTCCGCCAGCGCGCCGTGAGCATCCACGTCTACTCCAAGCCCTTCGATAGCTGCGAAATCTATTCCCTCGAACGCGGCACCTATAGCGACGTAGCGCTGCATTACACCAGCGTGCACGGCCGGCTCGATCCCTCCGAAAAGCTGCTGTAGCTGCCCGCACGTCCCCTCGAGCCAAAGACACGATCTGCAGTTTCCACGGAGAGCATCACGGGTGTATAAAGGGTGCCCATCCGAGGGGCGTTCTTCGCGCGAAAGTCGGACGCCGCCAACGTCATGGTCATCAGGAGCTTGGCGGCGCTCGCAAAGTCATCAGGAGCTTTCGCGCGTAAACAAAGTTCACGCCGCTTTTGCCGCATAAAAAAGGAGGAACGCCATGCCAAAAAATTTTTATTCGATTCTGTCAGCCTTGATCATCGGCGCGCTGCTCACATTGCCTGTGCTCGCACAAGAACAACAGCAAAGAGCGGCTAAGCCCGATTCTCCCGAGGTCCTGGCGCATATCGAAAAAGCAAAGAAGATCGCGGGCACCTACTGGGCGCAGGCCGAGCACTTTCTCTGCGAAGCGCCGCGCGCAAATCCGGCCACGGACCCCGGACCCGTCAAGCTCTTCGATAATCTTTGGGCCATCCCCGGGCAGTACTCTGTCGGCAATGCCGTTACCTACGTTCTCCCCACCTCGGCCGGAATTATGATGATCGATCCGGGCCACGCGAAAGATGTGGAGTCGGTTCTTTTGCCCGGATTAAAGACTCTCGGGCTCGATCCCACCAATATCAAAGTCGTCATCGCGGCGCATGGCCACGAAGACCATTACGGCGGGTCGGCCTATCTCCAACAGCATTATGGCGCGCACATCTACATGGCGGCGGCCGATTGGGATTTTATCAACCTGCCTCGCCCGCCGGCGCCCGGAGGAAATGCCCCCGCAAATGCGGCGCCGCCCGCACCGCTGCCGAAACGCGACATGGTTGCCTTCGAGGGCGTGCCCATCACTCTTGGCGACGAGAGCGTAACTCCGGTTTTCATTCCCGGACATACACCCGGCTCCTTGGGCTTGATCTTCCCGGTGAAGGACGGCGGCAAGACGCATGTCGTGGGCATGGTTGGCGGAGGGTTCATCGCACAGGGTCCGGCCAGTCAAGTCTCGGAGTTCATTGACTCCCTGCAGCACTTCGAGGAGTGGACCAAAAAGATGAAGGTGGACGTCGAAATTCAGAACCATCCGGTTTTCGATGGATTTGCCGACAAGCTGACGGCGCTTCGCGCGCGCAAACCGGGAGAGCCCAACCCGTTCGTCGTCGGCCAGGAGAATTACACCAGGTTCGTGGAGCTGATGACCGAGTGCGCCCGGGCCACCATGTTGCGCCAAAAGGATTGACACTCATCGCCGGCCATCTGCGGGCTCCGGAACCGTACCCGCGACACCGCCGCAGCCTCACGGCTTAGCGTGGTTGCGTGACTACGTCGAGCAGCGCCGGCTCACCGCGCTTGACCACCGCGATGGCCCGCCGCAGCGCTGGTCCCAAATCCCTAGGATTATCGATGGGGCCCTCGGCGTACACCCCCATGCTCTGCGCCAGCTTGGCGAAATCCATATTCGGGTCCGTAAACGAAGTCCCGATTCCGGCGCGGTCGATTCCGCGCTGGTGCCGGTCGGCCATGCGTTGCACGTGCATGAGCTCTTCGTGATAGGCGCGGTTATTGTGCATGACGCTCAGCAGTGGAATGCGATGATGCGCCGCCGTCCACAGCACGGCCGGGGAAAACAAAAGATCGCCGTCATCTTGAATACTCACCGATAGCCGCCCGTACTTCCGGTTCGCCAGCGCCGCGCCCACCGTGGCGGGCGCGTTGTAGCCGATGCCTCCGCCTCCCTGCCTGCCGAGGTACTGGTAGCTCTTCTTGAAATCCCAAAGCCGAATCGGCCACCAACTGAAGTGATGGATAATCGACACCAGCGACCAGTCGTCGGTCTTGATCTGCGCCCAGAGCTCGGCGCTCAGCCGCGCCGTGCTCACCGGGCTCGCGTCCCAGCCGTACGCCGCCTCCTCTCGCGCCGCTTCCAGCGCCACGTTGTGCGCCGCTGCGAGCTTGGCCCCGCGATCCTGGAACGTCCGTTTGCGCTCCGGCGTGATCCGCCGCCTGGTTTCCTCGATCAGCGCAGGCAAAGTCGCCTCCGCGTCGGCCGCAATGGCCAGATCCACTTCGGTGAAGCGGTTGAATTCCTGATAGTTCGCTTTGGTATAAAGATCGCCCGCGCTGATGCTGACGAGTTTCGCGCCAGGCTTCATGATCGGACGCGAACTGCGGCGCACCTGATCGTGGAATGAGTTCACCACACTCCACAAATCCAAAGCTTCGAGACCCACAATTACATCCGCGTTCGAGACGACCGCCCCACGGCGGTTCGATTGGTTGAGGGGGTGCCGCGTCGGGAAATTCATCCGACCGTTTATGTCGATCACCGCAGCTTGCAGCGTCTCGGCCAGCTCGACCAAATGATCGATGCCCGCCTGCGTCCGCGCTGTGCGGTCCACCACGATCACCGGATTCTCCGCCTGCACCAGCAGGCGCGCCGTCTCCGCCACCGCGCCGGAATCGCCCTGCGGCGGCGCCGGCAGCGTCACCTTCGGTATGCTCAGCCGGGTCCCTTCGCGTATCGGGTTTTCCTGCAGTTCACTATCCGCCACCAGCAGCACCGGCGCCATCGGCGGCGTCATGGCGATCTTGTAGGCGCGCACCGCCGATTCGGCGAAATGCTGCAGCGAGAGCGGCTGGTCGTCCCACTTCGTGTAATCGCGCACCATGGCCGCCGCGTCCAGCACGCTGTGCGCCCATTCGCCATAAGCGGGAGATCGCATCGTGGCGTCCAGATTGTTCGCGATCACCAGATACACCGGCACGCGGTCACAATAGGCGTTGTAGATGGCCATGGAAGCGTGCTGCAGCCCGACGGTGCCGTGCGCAAATATACACAGCGGCTTGCCTTCAATTTTGGCGAAGCCGTGTGCCATGGCCACCGATTGCTCTTCATGAAGACAGGTGATGAACTCGGGATTCTTGTTGCCGCCGTAGTTGATCACCGATTCGTGCAGCGCCCGGAAACTCGAACCCGCCACCGCGCAAACGTACTCGAACCCGAGAGCCTTGAGGACGTCCACCATGAAGTCAGACCCGGTGCGATCCACGGTAAGCACTTCGGCAGTCGGCGGCGGATCGCCTTCCACCGCCGGCGGGAATGGCATTCCGCGCGGCGCCGGCGCACTCGCTGCCGCTGCGGCCTTTGCCGCGAGCGGGCTTGCACCCGGCAGGGTGTCCACCGACGCAGCCAGCGCGCTTGCACCCGTTAGGGCGCTTGCACCCGCCAGGGTGCCCGCGCCCGCCGCCACGCCCTTAAGGAACTCTCGCCGCCCCACCGACCCCTTTTTCGCTCTCGCCATAATTTGTAGCGCCGGCATCTTGCCGGCTCCCCTTGTCATTCTGAGCGGAGCGTGTCGACTTGTTCTTTCCGAAAATCGCGTTTTCACGATTTTTGGCTCGACACGCGCAGTCGAAGAATCTCTCTTTGAATCTCTTTCCGCCGCCCGCCGCAACATACGACGATCCGCGCCTGTTTGCAATCGCGCCGCCCCCACCCGCCACGTTGCGAGGAGGAACTGGAGACTAGCACGCGCTGCTATGGCGTTGCGGCTCTGGGCAGCACGCTTTCGCCGAACTTGGCCGCGTCAATCGGGACGTTCGGCTGCACGTCGCTCATATCAAACTCAGAGCGCCCATCGGTCCAGGTAAGCGTCCAGTGGAAGGGCAC
>QHYR01000120.1 GCA_003223315.1 Acidobacteriota bacterium
ACGCGCTGATAAGCCTTCGGAGCTTCCGCCAAGGGATACGTTTCCACCATGGTTTTCACTTTGCCCTGGGCCACGAAGTCCAGCGCCTCATAGAGATATTCCGGGCCATTCTGCGAGCTTCCAATTACGCGCAGGCGTTTCATCAGCAGATCCACGAGCGAAACCGAGAACGGTTCGGCGTCCACGCCCATGGTCACGATGCGGCCATCCGGGCGCAGCCCTTGAATGCTGTCCATCATGGACTTGGTCGAATTCGAGGTGCTCAAAATAATGTCCGCGCCGCCGGCCGCCGCCAGGCTCTTGCCGTCGCGCACGATCTCATCCGCGCCGAGATCGCGGATCAGCTTGTCCTTATCGGGCGAATGAGAAATCGCGATGGTCTGGAATCCCGCGGCCTTGGCATATTGCACCGCCAGATGCCCGAGCCCGCCGATGCCCAGCACCGCGACGCGCTCGTGCGGCTTGGGGTCGGCCGAGCGCAGCCCGCTATACACCGTGTACCCCGCGCAAAAGATCGGTGCGGCTTGCTCGTAGGAGACCTTGTCGGGGATCAGGAAGGTGGCATCCGCATACATGGGCATGTATTCGGCGTGACCTCCCTGTAGATCGATCCCCGTACTTTTCTGATAAGGGCAGAACTGCCGGCGGCCGCGCTGGCACCATTCGCAGCGTCCGCAGGTTTCTTGCACCCATGCAGTGCCCACGCGATCTCCCACTTTTCGCGACGTCACGCCGGTCCCCACGGCCACGATCTCGCCCACCGGCTCGTGGCCCAGGATTCGCGGAAATTGGCCGGGAATGTGTCCCAGCGTCTCGTGCACGTCGGTGTAGCAGATGCCGCTGGCATGCATCTTCACCAGAACGTGGTTCGGTCCGGGTTGCGGCTGGGGAACATCTTTGATCTGCCAGGAACTGCTCACAGCAGGTACGACTGCAGCTTGCATATGTTTTCCTCCCAAGGCGATTCGATGCCGGCGCCTCCCGAATTGGCGCATGAGGCACTCAGCGCGCCGGCGCTGCCGCGGTGTGTATTTTGAGCTTTCGTAGCGCCGCCTTCCAGGCGGCATCTCCGTTGTTGCCGTCTCCTCTTCTGCACTCTGTGTCTGTGTGCCCTCGGTGTTAAATTCCGTTCTGCTGGCGAAAGAGGTGGGGCCCTTGCCGTGTAGCGCCGCGCTTCAGCGACATTCCCAGTCCCGCGCGGGTGCTCCACCCTTCTTTCAGCGCGAGCAGGGCTCGCGCGTTAAGAAAGTGAAGGGTGGGTTCGATCTTGTAGCCCAGGCGCGCCGATCTTGCGGCGAAACGTCTACCTCCTCGCCGCGAACGTCTACCTACAGGATGAGCTTCGCGGCGTCAACAAAGGCGAGCTTTCGCCGCTAAAAAAGTCGCGGCCCTGGGGCCTTTTCGTAGCGCCGCCTTCCAGGCGGCATCTTCGCGTTTGGTTAGCAACGAGACTGAAGCCCCGTCAGGGGCGACACAGGTCTGCCCGGCCAGCTCGCCGAGAGTTCCCTCGCTCTCCGCCCAAAGCGGATCGCTCCGGATGACGATGCTGGTCGGGTTCCTCTAGAGCCCGTGCGGCCAGCACTCAAGAGTCCGCTTGCCCTGAGTCTCGAAGGGTGCGGCCAGCACTCAAGAGTCCGCTTGCCCTGAGTCTCGAAGGGTGCGGCCAGCACTCACTTCTCTTCCGCCGCCACCTGCGTGGCCGGACCCTCGCCCACAATCTCCAGCACCACGTCTTCGTCTTTGGCGCCGTCGTAATGGATCTGCTTGCCGTAATGCGTGGCGAAAGTCCCCGTCGGCAGCGGCACGGTACTATCGGGATCGTATTTCGTGCCCGTGCCCACCCACCACGTTCCCGAAAGCACCACGACGAAGCGATCGTTGGGGTGAAAATGCGGACGGCTCATGTGATGCGCCGTCCATTTCGTCAAAACAATATAGGGACCGGGCTTCGACGGATCGCCGCGCAACACGGCATTGATCGCGCCATTCGGCTGCGTCACCCACTTGAGCTGGCTGGGCAACGTGTAGGCAATCGCCGCGGGATTGAGATTGGCGGGATTGCCATCGGCCTCGGCCGGCCGAACAAATACGAGCGCCGATACTGAGCCCAATACGAAGATGGCGACGACCCCCGCGCAGGCCAGTCCCGCGAGTCCGTAGCGCCCGCCGAGTCGTCGCCCGAAGTCTCGCCCGAATTTCCCCATCTCGTCCTTAGTGAGCATCTCCCCCTCCTGTGCCTTTCTTATGTCCCGCCGATTCTAACTTCTTTTGCCCCGCGACGCAGCGTCGCGCGGGCAGAGCTGCCTCACATCTCAGTCTGTACTATTTGGGAAACGGCGGGCACGACCGGCCCGCTGGTTCGGACGATATCTAATGTTAAAATTGGGCGCCGTGCGCTATATACCTTTGGCTTTGTTCACTTTTCTGTCTGCCTTCGTCCTGGCGGCGACCGACTATGACAACGCGCCAACCGTCGGTCCAGCGAAGGGATGGCTGGTGATTCAAGGCGGTGGGAACGTTACGAACGAAACGAAAGAGCGCTTTGTGACTTTGGCTGGCGGCCCCAACGCGAATTTTGTGGTGATACCAACCGCCGATGAAACAGAGTTCAATCCCGATCAGTACCGAGCACAAATGGCGCGGGCTTTCGATGTGGATGTGGAGAATGTCGCAGTCCTTCACACCAGAGATCCTGTTCGTGCAGACTCGCCGGGATTTGCCGAACCGTTGCGCCGCGCATCTGGCGTGTGGATTGGCGGCGGGAGACCATACCGGCTCGCTGACGCTTATCTCGGTACCGCGGTGGAGCGCGAAATTAAAGCGCTCTTGGCGCGGGGAGGAGTAGTGGGCGGCGGTTCCGCGGGCGCTACGATTCAGGGATCATTTCTTGTGCGCGGCGCGCCGAGCGATGACAATAGCATCATGGTTTCACCGGGGCATACGGTAGGCTTTGGGTTGCTGCCCAACTCGGCCGTAGACCAGCATGTGAATGTGCGTGGACGCGAACGCGACCTCGATCCCGTCATAGCTGAGCATCCCGATTTGCTTGGGCTTGGAATCGATCCAGACGCGGCCATCGTGGTGCATGGTGATTCGTTTTTCGTTGTAGGCGGCCAAGTGGCCATTCACGATGGGAAGACGCACGATGGCAAGCCGTACTATTTTCTTTCCTCCGGGCAATCCTATAATCTAAAAAGCCGTTCACCGGAAGGGCAAGAGGAATCGCCGCTGGCCTTGAGGGTGATCACCGCTCAGCGCGCCCGATCCCCTTCCGGCCCTGTGACCACGGGTGCCGGGGTGCTGGAATCGCGGGAAACCTCTCAATCACGCGCCATCCACTACGAATGCGGCGTAAGCCTGTACCTTGGGAACACCGTTTATCCAGCGCGCCCCGATGGGGAGCGCCAAATCAAGATTCGGGCGCGGGAAGCGAATACCGACCAGCTCCGCGCATATACCTGTAAGTTCTAATTGCTTGCGGCGAAACGCGCATATACCTGCAAGTTCTAATTGGCTGAACACAAAAAGCGGCCCCGGCGCTTTTTGTAGCGCCGCCTTCCAGGCGGCATCCGCCCCGGCCTCGGCACAGCGCGCTGATTTACTCCTTCACAGGGTCAAGTGCTACGGCGGGCACCGCACTGGGATCCATCGTGAGCATTAAGAATTGGCAGTGCCCGCAGTGGAATCCCGTGACGCTGACAGAGTTGTTGAGCACGTCCTCTCCCTGAAATTGAAAGGACAACCCGTTCACCCTACTCATACGGTCTGACTTGCCACAGCGCATACACTTCATCGCCGCCCCTCCGCGCGGCGGATTCTACACCATAAAATTTTAAGTTGAGTTATTCACAGGCGGAGAACCTCGCCCGACTGTTGAAGACCTTTAGGCCACGTTTCCCCACAATGTGACCTTCGGCGGTTCTTACTCAGGTTGCTGGTTCTTGATCAGCTTATCCAGGCGCTTGGCAACGTGCAGACACACTCCGCCTCCAGCGAAGAATCCGAGAGCGATCACCCCGACCACTGGACCCACGAGTTTTTCGGCGCCGATTCCGCCTGGATAAGCAAACATGTCGACGACCAGGAGCGCCGAGAGCAACCCCAAAATAATGCACAGGATTCCAGCAATCATGAAGACGGCTTTTCCGATCATGAAGGTTCTCCCAACGGCGGCGTGGATCGAGTCAGTTTTGGATAAGCGCGTTTATCGGGAGATCAGTTGAAGCCGCCGCGTCGAACCTTACTTGTTCGTTGTGACTGGATTCTTGCCGGACGGAATTGATTTGGCTGAATTGGCGTCAGAAGGAATCGAGCCGCCGCTGAGTACGTCCATTCCGCCCTTGAGCGACGGAGCCGGATCGGCCATCGCCGCTTGGAATGCTTGGTCGTTCGTAAGACCAGTCCTCCTCGCGTAGGCCAGGGCGTCTCGCACGACTTGTACTGCTTTCTCTTGTTCGTTTGTCATTTGAAATCCTTCGCTGTGGCGGTCGATTACAACCAGTTCAAGTTAGCACGGCCGAAGACGGTGAAGGTCCTGATTTGGCAACTGCGTTGTTCGGTTGGATATCCGTAAACGAAGGCCGGTAGCCTCGCGGCCCCGGCCCGAGTAGCGCGCGGGATTCACTTACCGGGGCGATACGGCGTCGCTATTTGCCGCCGGCCAGCACAGCGGATGCAAATCTTGTTGTTGCCTTCCCGTCCGGTTCCGCCACACGCGGGACAATCTTGAAAGCTGTAGTGAACAGCGGCTTCCATAATTCCACGGCAACGCTTTCCGTCGTATCGCTTGAAGCACTGCTGGTTGATTTGGGAAGGACTATACGCGAAAGCTCCACACGCAGTACAAACAGCCATCGGGGACGACATTTTTACTCCGGCCCGGTAGGCAAATCGAACGTCCTGTGGTGGGTCACGGTGGCTGTTGCTGTCGAAATCATGGCGTCCAATCTTTCGGCATGTACTTCCGGATAGGTGGGCAATTCGATGTGCGCCCTTTCCTCGCGCGCTACAACAAATTCCCCGCAAACTGAAAACACAAGACCCAGCGCCGTAACTTTCGCAACTGTCAGTCTGCAGCTCGACATCGCGTTCGATTTTAGCACCGAGCGACGAAAAAGCGAAGCCCAAACACCTCTAAAAAGCAAAAGGCCGGAACCTTGCGGCCCCGGCCCGGCACAGCGCGCGGATTTAGCTGGCATCGCCGCCTTCCGCTTTACTCGCGCGGTAAAACGACCATCCGACTAGGATGGCCGTCCCGAGCGACGAACCAGAGCGAGGGATCTCTCTTATCGACTGTGAGGCTTATCGACTGTGAGGCCCAGCCTATTTACTCGTGCAGTAAAATAGAACATGCTCGAATTTTGCTCAGCCGTCCGGAGCGAAAAGGCTACCCACAGGATGCGCTTTTCGCGCTTAACTAAAGACGGCCAATGCCGAATTGCGCCCAAAGCTCCCCCTCGGCAACGTTCATCGCTCCTCATTCGCATTATTGGCAGTCTATCTAAGCTCTTTAGAATGATATTCTTGCATATTTACGAAAATAACTCCTTTGCAGTGATATTCTTGCGAAAAAATAGGGGGGGCGGGGGGGGTGAAATATCTCACCCAAAACTTTAAGTGTGGTCAGGGGTGGATACTAACGTAAAGCCCGAGGGCAACCCGCGCAGAATGAGCACTTACGAGATGGGCAATGCTAAGCTCCGCAAAATGAACACTTGCACAAAAATGGGAGGGGGTATCCCGTGGCACAGGCACTCCTGCCTGTGCTCCTTCGCAGTTGCATCGCCGCCGCGCTCTCCCGTCAAATTTCGGTGTTACAAAAATCATCGCGCCAAGCTCCGCACAATGAACACTTACGAAAACAGGGGGAGGGGGGTCGCACTCGAACTCGGGGTCCTTTTACGAGCTTTCAACTCTCGACTGAAACACTATGCTAGACTCGCCGCACAAACGACGATCAGACCAGGATCGTCGTCCCGAGCGACGATCCGGAGCGAGGGATCTCTCCTACGCAGTACAGGAGCCGAAGGAGGAACCCGCATGGCACATCCCATAGGTGTGGTGAAGGCGGCGGCGCTTCTCTCCGCGGCACTGCTGCTCGCGCTGCCGGCATGGCCGCAAAATGCCGACACCGTCCTCCTGAACGGCAAAATCCTCACCGTGGACAGCCAGTTCTCCACGCGCGAGGCGCTGGCCATTCGCGACGGCAGGATCGTGGCCCTCGGCGGCAGCGCGGAAATGAAAAAGCTGGCCGGCCCGAAATCCCGCGTGATTGATCTGCAGGGCCGCACGGTCATTCCGGGCCTGATTGACAACCACATGCACGCCATTCGCGCGGCACA
>QHYR01000121.1 GCA_003223315.1 Acidobacteriota bacterium
CTCTTTGGGCTCGTACTTCGCCATTCCTTCTTCGAGCGTGATGTCATCGGTAGCCACGATGGCGAAGGCTTTGGCAGGGATTCCGTTCCGCTCCGGGCTATCCCCGTAGCGCCCGAACGAGATGCCGGGCTTGCCTTCGCGGTGCGCGGCCAAAACGATGGCGCGGCTAATGTGTTTGGCCAACGTCTTCTGAAAGATTCCGCGATAAACGATTTCGACTGCGAACAACCGGCCCATGGGATTACCTCCCTCGCGATTACATTTGATCTAAAACGATGCCCTCAACCTCATCGATGTGCTGCCGCATGGCCTTTTCAGCCGCCGGTACATCATGTTTGCGAATTGCGTCCGAAATTCGGCGATGACCCACGAAAGACTTTTGCAGCCGGCCTTCCAACTGCAGCGAGCGCTCGCGCGTTTCCCGTAACAGGTCCATAAAGGCATCCAGGACCTTCAGGACCACGCTATTCCTGGCTGCCTGAGCTATGGCGTAGTGGAATTCCGAATCCTCTTCGATAGCCAACTCACCCTGGTCCACCTTTTCTTTCTGGCGACGCAGGATATCTTCCATATAGACCAGTTCTTCGTCCGAGGCATTTTGGGCGGCACGCCCCGCCAGAGTCGGTTCGATCATGCGCCGAAACTCGAGGAGATCGCCGACGAGTTCGCGCTGGCGGAACAACACAGTAGCCAGCGGATTGATCAACGATTTGGCCGACGGGTCACAGACGACAGTGCCCTCGCCCTGGCGAGGCTCGACAAGGCCCATTAGCTCCAGGGTGCGGATCGCGTCGCGTAGAGAGCCGCGGCTGACTTGCAACATTTCCGCCAGTTCACGCTCGGGCGGCAATTTTTCACCGGGTTTAATCAGGCCGTCGCGGATCATCCGCTGCAGCTGCTGAGCGGCCTGTTCATAGACTTTCGTTCTCCGGACGGCTTCGAATTCAGGCTTGATTAAGGGCACGTGCTTTCGGCCTTGCTTTGGTCCAATGATTGGACCATTGGACAACCAGGATAGGTCCCTTGTCAAGAGTTTTCTTTGATTAAAACCCAGGGCTGTGGAAGCGCGGCTTCGCGCGGGTAAGTGCCTGGAGTTTGTGGCCAGCGCATACCCAACTTAACACGGAGAGTCGCTAATAGCGCAAGTACTAACCAAAAACTGATCGGAGGTACCTGCTCCTCGATTGTACATTTGACCAGTGGCTCTTATGCTGCCATGGACGGTAGCTTCTTACCAGTTCCTGTCGGACTTTCTGAGTCGTTGCTACCGGAGGCACCATGCTTGACCTCTTCGCCTTTAGGGAATTTCGAGAAGGGCTGGCCATGATGCGAGATGGCGAAGCGGAAAAGGCCATGGCGTTGCTGCGCCAGGCCTCTGAGCGCGACCCCGAAAATCCTTACTACCTTTCTTACTATGGTTTGAGTTTGGCATACGCTGAAGGCAAGTGGACTGACGCTGAACGGTTGTGCCATACGGCGGTCTGCCGCGGCCGACGCCAAGCACAACTTTACCTGAATTTAGCCGAAATCTACGCTGCTTCCGGAAAAAAGCAGGCGGCCGCCGATACGCTGGCGCGAGGTCTGCATTACATGCCGGACGACATGCGGTTGCAGGGTGAGATCGGCAAACTGGCCATCCGCCGGCCGCCGGTTCTGAAATTTTTGCCTCGTGCTCACGTATTCAACCGGGCATTTGGCTTCCTTCGCCATCGTGTCTTAAGCCATGTTCCACGCAGGAGATGGCTGACCGTTAGAGAGTCGCAAGCCTAGTTTCTTCCACCTCATCCACATCTTTAACGCGCCGAGGGCGGATTTGTTATGGGGCGAAAGCTCACAGAGAGATGCCTCGCTCGCGCTGGACTTTCTTAAGCCCGAAAAGCGCCACTTTGCTGACGCGCCGAAGCTCTCCGTACCGGGGCGACGTTTGGCGCGAAGAAGGCAGCCTTTTCGCGCCAGACGAGATGACCAGCCTGATCGAATGGTCACCTTCGCTAAAAAACGGTCAGTGAGCGCTATGGATATAATAGCGGCACGATGCCGCCTTCTCCCGCAGGGCTGGTACGCTGGCTATTTGCCTCGGACCCGGCGCACTCGCCCCGGAGGCTGGCGGCGCGCTGGCTTTTCTTGCGTGTATTGGGGCTGATTTTCTTCTCCGCCTTCTATTCCCTCTTGCGACAAGTGCGCGGATTAATCGGCCCAGACGGGCTGCTTCCCGCGGAGCAATATCTGCAGGCGATCGGCCAGGTGGCGGGCAGATCGCGATTTTGGCACGTACCCACGCTGCTCTGGCTGAAGAGCGATTCGCGTTCGCTATTGCTGCTGGCCTGGATCGGCCTGATCGCGTCGGTTCTATTGGTTCTGAATTTTTGGCCGCGCGGCACAATTTTGGTCTGTCTGGTCGCCTATCTTTCCTTCATCAGCGCGCTACAGACATTCTCGTCCTACCAATCCGACGGCATGCTCTTGAGCGCGGGATTCATCAGTTTGTTTTTTGCACCGCCGGGATTTTGGCCCCGTTGGGGCCGGCGCCACCCCGGTTCCCGCGCGAGCCTATTTCTGCTGCTGGGGGTTTGGTCCACGATTTACTTCGAGTCCGGCGTAGCCAAGATCGCCGGCGGCGATCCAGAGTGGCGTAACCTGACGGCCATGGACGAGTACTATCAAAACGGCCCGCTACCCACCTGGATTGGCTGGCATGCGCATCACCTGCCACATTGGTTTCACGTTGGCACGGCCGCTTTTACGTTAGCGCTGGAGCTTATGCTTGTCTGGATGGCGCTGCTGCCGCGACGATTTCGGATCGTGCTGTTTTGGTTGGTCACGCCTCTGCAGATTGGAATCATTCTCACGAGCAACTATGCCTTCCTGAACTATCTTGTTCTGGCGCTCGGAATTTTGCTGCTCGACGATAAGTATCTGGCGGTGTTCCTGCCGCGCCGTCTCCGCGAGCCAGCGGCGGTGGGCACTGATTTGTCCGGAGCCAGTTCGACTGCGGCGAATCAAGGTACCGGCGAGGGCGGCTGGGCGGCCGCGCGACGGGCTTTTTCCTCCTTCGGTTTATGGGTGGCGGCATTCTTTCAGACGTGGATCTTTTACGCGATTGCGGCGCAGCTTGTGTGGATGATCGTTCCGCGGGCTCCGCTTCCGACTTCGCCAGTGTCGGGGCTGGAACCATTTCGGATCGCGAATCAGTATGGGCTTTTTGCGGTTATGACCAGAGGCCGTTATGAGATTGAATTTCAAGGATCGAATGACGGCAAGACATGGATTCCTTACCCCTTTCGTTATAAGCCGCAGGATCCGCAAGCGGCGCCCGGGATCTACGCCCCCTATCAGCCGCGGTTCGACTGGAACCTCTGGTTCGCCTCGCTCGATAACTGGCAACAGAATCGATTTGTGATCTATGCCGAAGAGAGGCTCTTGACGGGCTCGCCCGCTGTGCTCGCGCTATTCGCGGCCAATCCATTTCCGAATGCACCTCCCATGCAACTGCGGGCAGTAGTCTGGCAGTATTGGTTCAGCGACCGCGCGGAAAAGCAACAAGGGTTTTGGTGGCGGCGCGAACTGATCGGTCTGTATGCGCCGGCGCTCCAGCGCGAACCTGATGGCAAATTCTTGATCACCGAGTTTCCTCAGCCGGGTCAACGGATTCGGCGATAATCTTCGTCTCTTTCATTGCTTCTGTGGCGGAGTCGGATATATACTCCCCGCGCAAAAATATCGCCAGCGGGATCAGGGCCGTACTGGCACGAAGGTTCCAGGACCGTTGGCGGCGACATTTGAAACTGAGCGCCCATTGCAGCTGGCGTACCCCTTCTCTACTCTCACTCATGTGCGGTGTGTCTCGAGTCTTCGCGGAATGCTCTGGCGTAATGAGGGGGGTTGAATGTTACTGGCTGTAGCGGCGCTCTTATTCCAATTTCCAGTTTTCTCACCATACAAGATTCAAGCTGCCGAGAAAGTTAACCAACCGGCCGCTGTCGCTAAAGCGGCCGCCGATTCGGTGGTCTCGAGCAAGTCGGAGAGTTCCGCCTCGCCGGGAAAGGAAGTCCTGAACGCCGAAAGTCTGTCACTCGATGCTGAAGCCTCCGTGGCTTTTGCGCCGGGACGGGTAGTGGCGGAGCCGGTGGCACCGGTAAGTTCGGCTCCAGCCACCCCTGCCGCGGCGCCAGCTTCCCCTGTTGCGATTGAGCCGGCGCCCGTCGTACCGGCTTACGGGCCGGTCTATGGACCGCCTATCAGGGCGGTTTCCGACCACCGGCAACATCGGGAATGGCTTGCCCTGAGCATCGCCGCGCATAGCGCTGCGGGATTCGACGCGTGGTCTACGCGCCGTGTAATTTCGTCGGTTCCCGGGGCGCAGGAGCTGAATCCGTTTTTGCGGCCCTTTGCGGGGAACGCCTCGATGTATGCCGTGGTTCAGGTGGCTCCGACGATTCTCGATTTCCTGAGCCACCGGATGATGAATAGCCAGCATGAATGGGCCCGGCATACGTGGTGGCTGCCGCAGGCTATAAGCGCAGTAATATCGGTGAGCAGCGGCGTGCATAACGTAGGCGTATACAATTCGCGGTAAGATTCAGGGTAACAGCGAATTCTATCCACCAAATCTTAGTGAAAATCGTGCGAAGTAGTTTCCGCTTGAGTGATGTTCAGCGGGCGGACGGATTCAGCTTTGACAGAGACGACATTCTCCTGATTCTGCAACTTTCCTTCAATCAGTAAAAATTGCTGGTGCACGACCACGACATGGCTCCGCTCGAAAAGCCGCGGCGTAATAATCACATTGGCGATTCCGGTTTCGTCTTCCAGACTTAAAAAGACAAATCCTTTGGCGGTCCCGGGGCGCTGGCGGGCAATCACGCTGCCGGCGATGCGCACAGAAGTGCCATGGGGAAGGTTGTGGAGTTCTGTGGCGCAGCGAATGCCTTCTTTTTGCAGTTCGCGGCGATGATAGGCCATAGGATGAGGCCCAACCGTCATTCCGGTTCCGCGAAAATCAGCGACCAGCCTTTCCTCTGCAGTCATCGGCGGCAGAGGTGAGTTTGTGCCCGGCCATAGAGCATCCGACAAAGATTCTGGATTAAATCCCAGTTCACCATATTCCTGCAGCAGGGGGCCTGCGCGGCGCGCCGCGCGTTCCACTTGCCAAAGGGCTTCGCGACGGTGCGAGCGGGCTCTTCTTTTGTTTCCGAGCTCTCCTTGGCATAGGCCCCGCGGCGATTCGATAAAATTCAAGGCTCCGATTTCGGCCAGCGTAGTCAATTCGGATTTCTGCAAGGCAGGGACACGCAATTTCAAATCATCAATCGAACGAAAGGGCCGCAGTGCGCGTTGGCGGACAATTTCCTGCGCCACCTCTTCGCGCAATCCTTTGGCGTAGCGCATTCCCAGCCGAAGAGCAAAGCCGGAGCCATTTTTTTCGAGCTTGCACGGCCAGTCGGAGCGGGTCACGTCAATGGGCGTGACTTTGAGCCCGTGCCGCTGGGCGTCTTTGACGATGGTGGCCGGGTGATAAAAACCCATGGGCTCATTATTCAAAAGCGCGGCGGTAAATGCAGGCAAATAACGGCATTTCAGATAAGCGCTGGCATAAGCAAGCAAGGCGAAGCTTGCCGCGTGGGATTCCGGGAAACCATACAGCGCAAAAGAAACAATCGATTGCACTATTTTTTCCTGCGTCTCGGGATCAATCTGATTTCGTTCCATGCCGCGCCGGAGCTTTTTCTCCACTTCTTTCATGCGCGCTTCGGAGCGCTTGAATCCGAAAGCCCGGCGCAACTCTTCCGCTTCGCCGCCGGTGAATCCCGCGGCGATCATGGCCATGCGCAGCAATTGTTCTTGAAATAGCGGCACACCTAAGGTGCGCGCGAGGACCGGTTCGAGCGAGGGATGAAGACAATTGGGCGGCTCGCGTCCCTGGCGGCGCTTCAAATAAGGATGCACCATTTTGCCCACGATAGGTCCCGGCCGGATGATGGCGACTTGCACCACGATGTCGTAAAAACATTGTGGCCGCAGACGCGGCAAGCAAGCCATTTGCGCGCGGCTCTCGATCTGAAACATGCCCACGGTATCGGCCTTTTG
>QHYR01000122.1 GCA_003223315.1 Acidobacteriota bacterium
TGTTGCATCGACCGGTTGAGTCGGCAGGACTTCTCGGGAGTTGGCGACAATCATTGGATGGGATCCGTTGGGCGGAAAGAAGCATCCGAGGGGAGTAGAATTGACAGGGTTATGTCCGCCGACGATGCAAAGACGCACTGGGAGAAGGTCTATGCCACCAAGGCGCCGGAGCAGGTCAGTTGGTATCGTCCCCATCTGGAGGTGTACCCACGTTGACTGCGGTCCGCGAGCGCTGGGCCACGGTGGAACGTGGAGTACGAAACTACCTGGCGGGTTTGACGGAAGAAATACTGAAGTTGCATTTGTCTTACGTCAACTTGAAAGGCGAGAGGTGGACGTACCCGCTTTGGCAGACGCTCTTTCACGTCGTCAACCACCAAACCTATCACCGAGGCCAAGTGACCACCCTCCTCCGGCAGTTAGAAGCGCAGCCGTGTGCGATTGACTATCTCCTCGCCCACGATTTTCGTTTCCGGTCTCAATAGCCACTAGAAACTGCGTGACGGCGGTATACTCTGCCCACTCCGGAAGCAGGTGCGTGAATGGCGAAAACCGTTTGGCGTTTGAGGGGAGAAGAAATCGGCAGCTGCAACTGTTCCTGGGGATGCCCCTGTCAGTTCAACGCTCTGCCTACACACGGGCGTTGCGATGGAATCGGAGTATGCCAGATCGCCAGGGGCCATTATGGGGAGGTCTCGCTGGACGGGACTCGCTTCGCCTTCCTCCTCTCCTTTCCAGGAGCAGTACACGAGGGCAAAGGAACGTCGCTGACAGTGATCGACGAGACAGCGACGCTGGAGCAACGACAGGCTCTTGACGAGATCACCAGCGGCAGCGTGGGCGGCCCCATTTTTCAGATCTTCGCCGCGGTCTGTCCAAACAGGCTTGCTACCGTGTTCGCACCGATTACATTTGAAGCTAATCGCGACGCGCGCAAGGGAAAATACCGGGTCGGCGCGCTCGCTGAGGGCACGATCGAACCGATACGCAACCCGGTGACCGGAGAAGAACACCGCGCTCAGATCAGTTTACCGGATGGTTTTGAATTCAAACTCGCAGAGGTCGGAAATTCAGTCGAGTGGCGCATGTCCGGGCAGACTCCCCTCGTGATGCAACACAATGACACTGACGCCCAACTGAACCAGTTTGACTGGAGCAACCTGTAGCCCTGGGCTGTGGGGACGCTGTTCTCTGTATTTGAACCGTGGACCGGCGGCTAGATAAGCCGGCCTGAAACGACTGACTATTTCTCTCGCTCCCAAATGATCCCGCGAAAATCGGTCTTACCCGGGAACAAGAGCGCCGCTACAGTTGAGCATGCTCACGTTCACGGCGTTCTGTCCGGGAAGCGAACGATGAATCCGTCCCGGTTCGGCATCCGCACTTTGGGCAGTGTCTGGGCATTCATCGTGTCGTTCTCCCCGATGAGCTTGTTGAGGGAGAGAATGTAAGCGGTCAGCGCGTAAACTTCCTCGTTGGTGAGCGACCGCGGCTTCGGCCATGGCATGGCGCGGCGAATGTAATCGAAGAGAGTCGTCGCAAAGGGCCAGAAGTTCGCGATGGTCTTCTCCGCCTCGATTGTCTTGATCGGATCGCCGCCAACCAGCCGGCCGTTGACGCCGCCTTTGCCCTCCGGGCCATGGCACGCGGAGCATTTTGCCGCGTAGATGCGAGCGCCGTCGGCGGGCGTGCCGCTGCCGGGCGGAAGACCTGAGCCGTCCGGCAGCACGTTGATGTCCCAGGCCGCAATGTCCGCGGGACTAATCGGCTTTCCAAGATTGGGGGTTTGGGCGAAGGCAACCCTTGCACTGAGAGCCAGCGTAAGCGTGACAGCGAATCCGAGAAGGCTACGCGTATACATGCTTCACCTCCCCGCCGCGCTCGATCGACCAACTGGTGATCGCGTTGTAGTGCTGGCTGGGGAAGCCGGTCACCGCCGGAACTCGCGTGGTTTCGCCGCGCGCCGCCACCAGTTGGGCTCGGGTCGGCTGCTCGTAGCCGGCCTCGTCCCACGCTCGGCTTTGCAATACCGCAGGGCCGCCGTCCCATCGCCACGGCACGCGGAATCGAGTGAACGCCTTGTTGAGGACAGGCTGCTGCAGTGCCGCTTGCGCCCAGCTCTTGCCGCCGTCGGCGGACACCATGACTTTTGCAATGCGGCCGTCGCCCGAGTAGGCGAGGCCGGAAATCTCATAGAATCCTGGCCCCTTCAACGCAAGCCCGGGCGAAGGATGGGTGATGAAGGATTTGACCTCCTGGATGAAATAAAACCGATATGCCTTCCCGCCCGGCAGGACCGGCGCATAGGTCCGGGCTTCATAGAAAGTCATGCCAGGCTGATCCGTGACTTGTATCCGCCGCAGGAATTTCGTGTTCATGTTGCCTTCCCAGCCGGGCAGGAGCAACCGCATGGGATAGCCGTTTCCAGGCATGATCCGCTCGCCATTTTGGTAGAGCGCGATCATGGCGTCATCCATGGCTTTGGCGAGCGGCACGCTGCGGCTTAGGTGCGGGGGATCCCCGCCTTCGGCCACGATCCACTTGGCCTTCGGGTCGATACCGGCCTCGTCGAGCAATGTGGAGAGCGGCACGCCAGTCCATTCGGCGCAGGAGACGAGGCCATGCAACGCCTGCACACTGGCCTGAATCGGCTCTAAGGAAAATAACGGCGCACTATTGCCGCCGCACTCAACGAAGGCCATTCGCGACACCATCGGATAACGCGCCAGCGCATCCAGCGTAAAGACCAAGGGTTGCTTTACAAGGCCGTGGATCACCAGGCGGTGCTTGTCCGGATCGATGTCCGGATCCCCAGCATGTGAAATCACGAAATGCAGGCCGTTCGGCGTGAACGTACCATTGAGCAGGTGGTGCGGTGTACGCGCGTGCTGAGTGCGTGGTTCGCCTTTGGGATTGGTGAGCGTGCGCACGACATTGTTTTCGAATCGGGATCTCGTGCCGTAGTCCGGAACAGGCACGCCGGGCACAAGGCTCCACGCATCGTCAGCAAGCTGCTGGCCGAACGCAGAGGGAACCAGGGTGTAACCCGTCATTGCTCCCGCCAACGCAGCGCCGCCGCGTAAAAACGCGCGCCGGTGAAGCAGACCGTTGCCCGCAACCGCTTCCAGATTTTTCAATTCTCGCTCTGCTCGGTCACTTGGCGTCATAGTCATGTTTGTCCTCCTCGCGTCATCGCGGATAGGCCTTAGTCGAAATTTCCATTTGGGTTCTCCAGCACGGTTGAGTATACGCCCCGCCGCCAACTTCGATTTACAGCTTTTTCACCTCTTCGGCGATATCTGGGTTGTTGGCCGCCGCAATCTGGTGAAGTGATATTGATTTGGTCGTAGCTCCCAGAAACGATCTATCGAACAGGCAACGGAGAGCCTGAGGGGTCACCCATACTCCGTCTCCACCACTGATTAGAGTGCGCCAGGGCCAAAGTAGAGGCGGTCCCTCCCGAGAAACGGCATTCTCGGAAATTTGACCTAACGACAACAAGTTCAGACGCCCCTGCGGCAGCCTGGGTTCTCTTGCGCTGTCGCCGGGCCTTGACTAAAATCCGGCGCAAACGGGCACGCCGGAGTTCTTCTCCTTTGGGGGCGCATGAAGAGCACCATGATGGATTTTCAATTGACGCTCGCGCCGATGCTGGAGCGCGCGGGAACGCTCTATCCGAGAGTGGAGATCGTCTCGCGCAGGCCCGACCGGAGCTTGCATCGGTGTACTTATTTGGATTTGGCGTTGCGCGTGCGCACACTCGCTGGCGCCCTGATTGCCGCGGGTTTGCAGCGCGGCGAACGCGTGGCCACTCTGATGTGGAATCACAGCGTGCACCTGGAGGCGTACTTTGGCGTTCCGCTGGCCGGCGGCGTGGTTCACACTCTCAATCTGCGCCTCCCTCCTCAGCAGCTTGCCGTGATCGCCAATCATGCCGGAGACCGATTTCTGATCGTGGACGATGTGCTTCTGCCGTTACTCGAAACATTCATCCGCGACGCGCGCTTCGAACGCGTGTTCGTCCACCGCAGCGGCCAAGCTTCGTCCGACCATTACGAAGACTACGAAGCGTTGCTCAAAACGGCGCCAGACGATGGCCCTTTGCCCCAGTTGAACGAGAACGACGCCGCGGCCATGTGTTACACCTCCGGCACCACGGGCGATCCGAAAGGAGTGGTTTACTCGCATCGCGCGCTGGTGCTGCATTCGCTGGCGCTGGCCATGGCGGATTGCTTCGGCGTTTCGCACCACGACTCCGTGCTGCCCGTGGTGCCCATGTTTCACGCCAATGCCTGGGGCTTCCCTTACGTGGCTACGCTGGTGGGCGCCAAGCAGGTGCTGCCCGGGCCGCACCTGGACGCGGAGAACCTTCTCGATCTATGCGAGCGCGAGCAGGTGACCTTGGCCACCGGCGTGCCGACGGTGTGGATGGCCGTTTGCGCCGCATTGGACAAAAGCCCGAGGCGCTGGCGCCTTGCGCCCGGCTTGCGGCTTGCCGTCGGCGGCTCCGCGCCGGCAGAGTCGCTGATTCGCCGCTTCGACGCCCATAACATCCGCTTGATTCACGCCTGGGGCATGACCGAATCAACGCCGATCGCGAGCATCTGCCATCTGAGCCCCTCGCTGGGCGAAATGTCCGAAGACGAGAGGTATGCGATTCGCGCCATGCAAGGAACTCCCGTGGCGTTCATGGAAGCCAGAGTCATGAGCCAGGGCGGAGCGGTTCCCTGGGACGGCAAGACCATGGGCGAAGTGCAATTGCGCGGGCCCTGGGTGGCGGCGAGCTACTTCAACCTGCCGGAGCTTCGCGACAAATGGACCGAGGACGGCTGGCTGCGCACCGGCGACGTCGTCACCGTGAATGAGCAAGGCTATTTGCGCATCGTGGATCGCACCAAGGACCTGATCAAGAGCGGGGGCGAATGGATCAGCTCCGTGGACCTGGAGAATGCCATCGTCGGGTATGCAGGCATCAGGGAAGCCGCGGTGATCGCGGTGCCGCATCCACAATGGGATGAGCGCCCGGTTGCCGTCATCGTGGCCAACGAACCGAAACCTAAGCCGGAGGAACTGAACGAGTTTCTCGCCAAACGGTTCGCGAAATGGCAGCTTCCCGACGCCTACATCTTCGTCGAGGAGCTCCCCCGCACCTCCACGGGCAAACTGCTGAAGAGCGCCCTGCGCGATCGTTATCGGGATTATCTGAACGGACGCTTTTCGACAGCTTAGCAAAATCGAGGAAACTGCAGATCCCCCGCAGAAGCGTCCGGGGCGCAAAAAGCGCGTCTCGGCTCGCCCGCGCGACGCGGACTCGCTCGGGATGACACCGCTGTTACCGGTCGCTCGAGTGGGCAACACTCGGGATATGATGGAGTGCGCAGAGTTGGTGAAGGCGCCCGCTTGCCGGAGCTTCCTGGCAGAAGCCTTCTTCCGGAGAAAGCCCGCGAGCGATCGCTCATCGAACGGCGCCGAAACTCATGCCCTTCTCCCGCCAAGAATACGACGCGGTCGTGGTTGGCAGCGGACCGAACGGTCTCGCCGCCGCCATTACCATGGCCGAGGCGGGCCGCTCGGTTCTTTTGATCGAGGGAAACGAAACCATCGGGGGCGGCGCGCGCTCGGCGGAATTGACGCTGCCCGGCTTTGTCCACGACGTCTGCTCTTCGGTTTACCCCATGGCCGTGTGGTCTCCCTTTTTTCGACTCCTGCCGCTGGCGCACTACGGCCTCGAATGGGTTCATCCCGCGGCGCCGCTGGCACATCCTCTCGATGACGGCTCCGCCGTAATCCTCGATCGCTCCGTCGAACTGACGGCGCAGAATCTTGGCGAAGACGGCGCGCGGTATTGTCGGCTCATGGGGCGGCTGCTCTCGGCCTGGCCCAAGCTCGAATCCAGCGTACAAAATCCGTTTAGTATCCCCGCGCATCCCTTGGTGGCGGCGCGTTTCGGATTGACTGTGCTGCGCTCGGCCTCGAGCGTCGCCAAGCACGCCTTTCGCGGCGAGCGGGCGCGCGCCCTTCTCGCGGGCCTCGCGGCCCACGCCGTCTTGCCGCTCGAACGCGTCCCGAGCGCCGCGTTCGGGCTG
>QHYR01000123.1 GCA_003223315.1 Acidobacteriota bacterium
GACCACCCGCAATCGCGCCTCTACTTTGCCGCTCCCTCGCCAGAGGAAGCGGCCGGTAAAGGCGAATCGATAATATCGAATCAGATTCATCTGAGAAGAAGATCTCTCAAATCGCGACCTAGCATATCCGCGGCGCGGCACTCGTGTCAATAGCGGCGATTACTGAAAAAAGCAGATTCCTCGTCGTGGTCGCTCCTCGGAATGGCACCAACTTCTTCCCGCACGCCGCCGTGCACAGGCAAGAGTGCCTGTGCCACCGAAGAAAATCGCGTCAAGCATCAAGGTGCTCGCGTAAAATGCCGAGCATGCGGCGCAGCGGTTCTGCGGCGCCCCAAAGGAGCTGATCGCCCACGGTGAACGCGCCCACAAATTCCGGCCCCATCTTCAATTTGTGAATCCGGCCGATTGGCACATTCAGCGTGCCGGAAACCGCCGTCGGAGTGAGGCAGCGCGTCGTAGATTCTTTGTTATTGGGAATCACGCGCACCCAAGCATTGCCGCCGGCGAGAATGTGCTCGAGATCGGCGAGCGGCGCGTCTTTCTTTAATTTAAAGCACAAGCCTTGGCTATGGCAGCGCATGCTGCTCACGCGAACGCAAATGCCGTCCACGGGCACCGGCGGATCGAGCGCCATGATTTTGTTGGTTTCGGCCATGCCTTTCCATTCTTCCCTGGTCTGGCCTTCGGGCATTTCTTTATCGATCCAGGGAATCAGGCTACCCGCCAGCGGCACGCCGAATTCCTGCACGGGCAGGCGCGGCGACCGCTGCTCCTGGATCATGGCGCGGTCCACTTCCAGCGCATTTTCCGACGGACTCTTGCGCGTGGCGTCGGTGAGGAATCCCATCTGGTTGACAAGCTCGAGCATCTTCGCGGCGCCGGCACCGGAAGCCGCTTGATAGGTCATCGTGGTCATCCACTCGACCAGGCCGGCGCGGAACAGTCCGCTCACGGCCATGAGCATCAGGCTGACGGTGCAGTTTCCGCCAATGTAGGCACGAATATTTTTGGCCAGCGCGCCGCGAATCACGTCCGCGTTCACCGGATCGAGGATGATTACGGCGTCGTCGCTCATGCGCAGGGTGGAAGCGGCGTCGATCCAATATCCCTTCCAGTTGTTCTTGCGCAGGGGTCCGTAAACTTCGCTGGTGTATTCGCCGCCCTGGCAACTGATGAGCACATCGCAACGCGCGAGCTCGCGCAGATCGGCAGCGTCTTTGAGAATCGCGCCATCGCCGGCCTCTTTGGGCGCGGCGCCGCCGGTATTCGAGGTGGAGAAGAAGACTGGATCGAGTCCGGCGAAATCGTTTTCTTCGCGCATCCTTTGCATCAGGACGCTGCCGACCATGCCTCTCCAGCCGATGAACCCAATGCGTAACATCGTTTCTCCGTGACGGGTGTAGTTCAGACGCCGGGCGCCGCCGGCCGGATTGTGTGTATTCGGCGTGGACGGATCGCCCGAAAAGCCTTTATTGTACCGCGTTCGTGGTGAAAAAGTTTCTGCTGGAGACATGCGTTTCGAGAGGAGCCGAACAACTCGCGCTCCACTTGACATGCATTTTCCGGGTTCGCGAATCGCTTGACCTACGCGAACTGGGCACATAGCATCAAATTTAATTGGTGACGGCCGATGACACGATGCTTGGATTGCGGAGCGGAACGGGAGACCGACCAGTGTGCGGCGTGCGGGCTGACGGCGGCGGCGGCGGAAGTGATGCTGCGGCGCAGGCTGGTGCGGCGGACGGCGTTGTTTCTGGTGGGCGCGATTATTTTCGTGCCGGCGAGCCAGGTGTTTCCGCCGCTGGAAGAAGACGGCATCCTGATTTTTGTGGGGTTGCTGTTTTTCCTGGTTCTGGGGCTGGGTCTATGGATGGTGAATCGGGCCAGCCGCGGACACGAGATCGAAATCATCAAGCGCGTCTATTTTGGCCTGCTGCCGGTGCCGTGGATTCTGGCAGCGCTCTTATTCATCAACGGCAAATTCGACGCGGACCCTCCCCGGCCGGAGAGGGTCTCGGTGGTGGGGAAATTCAGCATGCCCGGTTTTTTGCGAACGCAGCGTTTGGTAGTGACGTCGTGGCGCGAAGGGCGGGCAATCGAGCGGTTGCAGGTGAACCGGGATGATTATGGCCGGTTCCGGCCGGGCGATTCAGTGATCGTGGAAGTGGAGTCGGGGGTTGTGGGCATTCCCTGGGTGTATGCGGTGTACAGACCGTGAAGCCCACACAGCGCTTCCGCAACGCGGTGCGATGTGTCGCCCCGGACGGGGCTTGGACGCATGGCGCAAGGTTACCCAGTGCTTCCGCACTGGGCTAACTTCTGTTGCCCTATCGGGCTATAGGTCAAGCCCGTATCTCCGCCCGTCGCTTTGCGGCGCAAGGAAATTCCCCAGGGCCTCCGGCTATTACCCCAACGCGCACAACTTTTTTTACCGCGCGAGCGCTCGCGCTCGAGAGGCGCGCATTGGGGATCCGGCCTGACGGGGCTTCGCGTTAACCCGCAACCGTTTCCCAGGGCTTCCGCCCTGGGCTACTTTGTGTCGCCCCTGACGGGGCTTGCACCCATTGCGCAGGTTACCCAGCGCTTCCACCACCCCAGCATGCGCGAAGGCAGCGCATGCCGGGGACCCCGGTTCCGCGCTGGGCTACTCTGTTTCGTCCCTGCGGGACTCGGTGGAGACAACCTTCACGTGATCTCACGCGCAAAATATGCACGCGCAAAACCGGTGGCAGTGCGGGCCGGCGACGGGATTTATAAATAGCGGAGGTCCATGGGGTGGGGGAGTTGCAGATCGACCACGTGATTTTCGGCTGCGAGCCGGACGTCGATGCGATAGGCAAATCCGACGTCACGAATGATCCAGTTGGAGGTGGCGAGGGGCTCGGCGGGAAGATTGGCGGGGTCCCAGAGGAGTTCGGGGCCCTTGTGCTCGATCCTGGCGGGGGCGAGCTCGAAAATTCTCCGTTCGTGGACCTGGATCAGCAGGAAGCGATTGCCCATCTGGAGCAGCAGGGGGTCGCCTTTCTTGTTCTCCAGGTAGACGTTCCAATTTTTGACCGGCTGATCGTCGACGCGCAACAGGGCTTGTTGGATGGGCTTCCAAGCGACGGGTTTGTCGGCGGCAAGCGCCTGCGCGGGGCGCAGCAGCGCGCAAGCGAATAGGATGAAAAACATTATCGAAAAGCAGATCCCTGGCAAAAGCATCCGGGACGCAAAAAGCGCGCCTCGGTCGCTCGCGCCTTTTTTGCACCGAAGCCCCCTAGGAGGGACTTCAGCGCAAAATCGCGGACTCGCTCGGGATGACAGGACATAGCTCTTGCCACCCATGGCTAAGCCCGAATTTCGGAAAAGGATTTGTCGAGCAGGCGAATGGCCTCATCCACGTCGGCCTTGGAGATATTGAGCATGGGCGAGAGGCGGACGACATTGCCGTAGAGGCCGCCCTTGCCGATCAGCAGGCCATTTTCGCGCGTGCGTTCGAGCAACCGCGTGGTTGCTTCGGGGGCGGGTTCTTTGGTGGCGCGATCCTTCACCAGTTCGAGTCCCTGCATCAATCCTTTGCCGCGCACATCGCCGATGAGCGGATATTTCTGCTGTAATTCTTCCAATTTTTCGCGGAAGTGCGCGCCGACCGAGGCGGCGTTGACGCGCAGGTGTTCTTCTTCGATGACTTCGATAGTGGCGCGGGCGGCGACGCTGGTTACGGGATTGCCGCCGAAGGTGGAGATGGTAAGGCCGCGGTAGGAAGCGGCGAGCTCGGCGGTCGTGACCGTGGCGCCGATAGGCACGCCATTGCCCATGCCTTTTGCGCAGGTGATGATATCGGGGATAACTTCCCAGTGTTCGATGCCGAACCAGTGCTTGCCGGTGCGCGCGAAACCGGTTTGGACTTCATCGGAGATGAAAAGACCGCCGTATTTTTTGACGGCGTTGAAGACGATTTTGAAGTATTCAGGCGGCGGGGTGATAAATCCACCGACGCCCTGAATCGGTTCGGCAATGAAGGCGGCAATGTGGCCGCTGGTTCCGGTCTGGATGAGATTTTCGACGTCGTTCGCGCAGGCCACGCCGCAATCGGGATACTTCAGGCCGAGCGGGCAGCGATAGCAATACGGATTGATCGCGTGCGCCACGCCCACACTGACCACACCCGCAGCCCGCCAGGGGCCCTGGGCCGTGACTGACTTTGCGAGCGTGGAAGAGCCGGAATAGCCGTGCCGCAGCGCGATGACGTCGAATGAGCCCGTGGCCATGCGCGCCAGCAAGAGCGCGGCCTCGTTGGCCTCGGTGCCGGAATTGGTGAAAAAACTTCTTTGCAGCTTGCCAGGCGTGATTTGTGCGACTTTTTCCGCCAAGGCGACAATGGGTTCGGTCGGATAGAGCGTAGAGGTGTGTTGCAGGCGATCGACTTGAGCTTTGATTTTGGAGGTGACTTTGGGGTTGGTGTGGCCCACGGAAATGGTCAAGATGCCGCCGAAGAAATCGAGGTATTTGCGGCCTTCGAGGTCCCAGACGTACTGCATGTGGGCGCGATCGGCGACCAGCGGGTGCTGGTAGAAATTGGCGACGGCGGGCCAGAGATATTCCTTGTGCTTGCGAATGACCTCTTCGCTTTTGGCCATATTGATCTGCGTCTTGCTTCCCATCAAAGCCGCCTAATATGCGCCGCGGAGCGTTTTTGGTTCTCGGCAGACGGAGGATTGCCCGGCAAGTTCCGCGCGGGCGCCTCGATCGAGTCTACTCCGCGCCCGGGGACGCCACAATAGAGCGGCGAGTGGCGATCTGGTTCGGGGCACTCTTGTGCCATTGGCGGCGGAGCGGCGCGCGGAATCAGTTGATCGAAAAGAGGCAGATGGCGGGAACTTTCGGGGTCTTCTGCGTGACAGCAGCCCCGCGTGGAGATACACTGGGGCAGATTCGGGCGCGAGGGAGGCGGCGCATGAAGATTCAGCTTCGCGTCGAGTGCCATGCCGGTTATCGAGCCGATGAGCGTCCTTTGCGGTTTGAGTTACGGGGACGGCTCTTCGAGGTTACCGAGGTGGAAGACCGCTGGTATTCTCCGGGCGCGATCTACTTCCGGGTGCGCGCCGAAGACGGGAATTTCTATATTCTTCGGCACGACGAGGGCATGGACGTGTGGACGCTGGACGCCTTCCGCACCTCTCGCGAATACGAAATCACCCCGCAACCTCTGGATGTAACCACGCCTCCGGGTCCGCACGGGGCTTCCTAAAAGTCGCGGTCGAAGATCAACCGCAGAGAAGCTTTCCACGATTACAAGCCGGCATTGCGCGCCAGGACGCGTGTCATGCTCGACCAGTCCATTTCTCCTTGGCCTTGCGCCAGCGCGGAGAGGAGATGGTTGTGAACCAGACTGGCCAGAGGCATCGGCGCAGCACACTCCTCAGCCGCCTCCAGCACCAGGCGGACGTCTTTCAAACCCAGACGTAAAGCAAACAGGGCGGGCTCGAACTGCTCCCGCGCGATGATGCGCCCATAGTTGGCAATGAACGGGGATCCCAAAAGAGCATTCATGATTTCGAGGAAAGCCTCCGGAGCAACGCCTGCTTTCCGCAGGGTTGCGTAGGCTTCTCCCAGCGCCTCGATGATGCCGATAATCATGAAATTTCCGCACACTTTAGCCACATTCGCCTGCCAGGGCTCGACCCCGACCACGAATGTCTGGCGGCCGACGGCGTCGAAAAGAGGCCGACAGCGCTCCACCAGTTCATTAGGACCGGCGGCCACGATCAGCAATTTCTTGTTTTCCGCGGCTTCCGGACGGCCGAAGACAGGCACGCTCAAATAGCCGTGGCCGCGCCGAGCATGTTCGGCGGTTAACCGGCGAGCCAGCGCCGCGCTGATGGTGCTGTGCGAAAGATGGATGCAACCGTTCTTCATAGCTGAGGCGATGCCATGATTTCCGAAGACGACCTCTTCGACTGCGTGATCGTCCGCGACCATGGTCATGACGACTTCCGCATCACGGGAAGCATCCGCCGGCGAATCGGCCGCGCGCGCGCCGTCGCCAGCAAGCGCCGCCGCCTTTTCGCGGCTGCGGTTATAGACGACCAAGTTGTGCCCGGCGCGGAGCAAGTTACGCGCCATGCCCATACCCATTTTCCCGAGTCCAATGAAAGCGAGATTCATAACCGTTCCACAATCTACTGTTTGATATTATTTTTCTTGCCCTCTTTGACGTAGGCGATCGAGGAAGCGATATGATTTCTG
>QHYR01000124.1 GCA_003223315.1 Acidobacteriota bacterium
TGTTCATTCTGAGTTTGCTGCTAGTCCGCGGAGTGCGGGAATCGGCCGAAGCGAACAATGTGATGGTGGCCATAAAGATTGGCGCTATTCTTACATTTCTGGTTGTGGGCGGAATGCTCGTAAATCCCGCGAACTGGAAACCGTTCGCTCCCTCGGGCTTTGGGGGGATCGTCACCGGCGGCGCCATCGTCTTTTTCACCTACATCGGCTTCGATTCCGTTTCCACCGCGGCGGAGGAATGCCGCAATCCGCAAAGGGATTTACCCTTCGGAATCATTGCCTCCCTGATTGTCTGCACTGTGCTGTACATCGGCGTGGCCGTGGTGTTGCTGGGAATGATGAAGTACGTGACTTTCGCCTCCGGCGCGGCGGCTGAGGCGCCTGTCGCCTATGCTCTGCAGCAGCTTGGCGCGCATCGCTTTTTTCGCTCGATCATCGTGATCGGCGCCTTGATGGGCATGATCTCTTCCCTGCTTGTGTTTCAGTATGGGCAGGCGCGAATCTGGTATGCCATGTCGCGCGACGGCCTTTTACCCAAGCTCTTTTCGGCTGTGCATCCGAAGTTCCAGACGCCGCACTGGTCCACGTGGATCGCGTGCTTTGCCGTGGGCATACCTGCGGGTTTAGTCGATATCGGCGATGCTGCGGACCTCTCTAACATCGGAACGCTCTTCGCGTTCGTCCTGGTTTCGCTGGGCGTGATCTTTTTGCGGCGCAAGCAGCCGGAACGCCCGCGAGCATTTCGCGTTCCTTTGGTTCCTTGGTTCCCGCTGATTTCCATTATTCTGTGCGGCGGATTGATGATGGGCCTGACGGTGATCACCTGGATCCGATTCGTGGTGTGGCTCGTAATTGGGCTGCTGATTTACGCGACCTATAGTCACAGGCATAGCGAATTCGCCAGAAGTGCAGCCGACGAGGGATCTTGATGTATCACGTGGCGCGGTTCACGACAGCGGCGCTGATCGCTCTTTTGCTGCCCTTGCAAACATTCGCCTGGGGAGCAAACGCCGAACGCCTGATCGCCAATCGAGCGGTCGAGACGCTGCCGCCCGACCTGCGCCCCTTCTTCGAGGCGAACCGCGACTTTATTACCCGCCATGCGGCCGATCCCGTGGAGAACCTGGAAAAAAAACCCGCATCAGAGGGCCACAATCAAGTCCTCTATCTCGATCGCTACGGCCAGTATCCCTTCGGCGCTTTGCCTCGAAAATATGAGGCGGCCATGGCCAAATTCGGCAGGCCCAAGCTGGAGAGCGGCGGGCTGCTTCCCTGGCAAATCGGCGTTTATAGCGCAAAACTCACCGAAGCGATGGGCTCGGGCAATTGGGAACAGGCGCGCCTGATTGCCGCTCAGCTCGCCGGCTACGTGGCTCAAGCTTTCGATCCCTTTAACACTACGGAAAATTACGATGGGCGCGCCTGGGATCAACCGGGGGTCAAATTGCGTTTCGACACCAGCCTTGTCGAGCGTTACTCGTTGTTTTTCCCACTGCGGCCGAACGATGCCGCGCTTATCATGGATCCGACCGACCACGCCTTTGAAGATTGCCTTCAGGCGCACTCCTGGCTCGAAATTGTGCTCGTGGCCGACCGGCACGCCCGCAGCGGACTGAGCGACTATACCGACGAATATTACGATCGCTTTTATAGCGAAGCTGGCGCAACTCTCATCCGGCAACTCAGCGATGCCACAACAGACGTAGGCTCCTACTGGCTGACCGCCTGGATCAATGCCGGACGTCCCGCGCTTCCGCGGCAGTAGCCGTGTCCTCTCCCCTGTCCTTAAGTAACGATTCCTGGGCTGCGCGATTTCAGGCGTTGCCCAAAGCCGAGCTACACGTGCATCTCGAGGGCACGCTGGAACCCGCAACGGTTGTCGCTCTGGCAAAAATTTATGGCGACGCGCTGCCCGAGAGCGCAGTGACGGCGCGCTACGCCACGCGTGACTTCAGCGCCTTCATCGAGGCTTACAAATGGGTGACCTCGTATTTGCGCGCACCCCGGGATTACGCGCTGGCGGCTCGCCGGTTGTGCGAACAAATGCTTGCTCAGAACGTGGTTTATGCAGAGGTGACACTTTCGGCCGGTGTGATGCTTTTGCGCAAACAGGATGTCGAAGCGAATTTTTGCGCGATCCGCGAAGCCGCCGAGCCATGGGAATCGCGCGGCCTGCGTTTGCGGTGGATCTTCGACGCGGTGCGCCAGTTTGGACCCGCCGCGGCGCGCGAGGTCGCCCGATGCGCCGTGGGGCTGCGCGGCGCGGGCGTGGTCGCGTTCGGAATGGGCGGCGACGAACTCTCTCGCCCGGCAACGGAATTCCGCGAGGTATATGATTACGCCGCTGCGGGCGGCCTGCATCGGCTCGTTCACGCCGGCGAGATTGGCGGGCCGGACT
Organism: Acidobacteriota bacterium; assembly: GCA_003223315.1. Classification (GTDB taxonomy): domain Bacteria; phylum Acidobacteriota; class Terriglobia; order Acidiferrales; family UBA7541; genus Palsa-189. Next base: position 2,399 of record QHYR01000124.1, read on the forward strand.
CTGTGCTCGACGCCGCGAACATTCTGGGCGCCGGGCGCATCGGCCATGGCATTGCCGCCGCGGCCGATCCGAAGGTCATGGCCCTGCTCGCGGAGCGATCCATTGGCCTGGAAATCTGCCCCACGAGCAACCTGCGGACCGGCGCCTTAGCCCGATACGCCGGCCGAGCCGATGCGGGCATGCCGGATCACCCGCTGCCCAAACTTTTTCGTGCCGGCATACCCATCAGCCTATCCACGGATGATCCCGCCATGTTCGATACGACTTTGACTCGCGAATTCAGTACGCTCGACGAGATGGGCCTTCACAAGCCGGAAATAATGAGCATTGCTGAGGGCGCCTTTCGCGGGGCGTTCCTTCCAGAGGGCGATAAATCCACCCTGCTGCGAGCTTTTCGCGCTAAGGCCGAGTCGCTTGGCCTGCTATAATGCCCGCATGAAAGCCCAGGTTTGGGTGATGCTCAAATCCACGGTGCTCGACCCTCAGGGAACCGCCATTCAACAAGCGCTCGCGTCGCTCGGACATGCCGCGGTGCGCGACGTCCGTCAGGGCAAATTCTTTGTGCTTGATTTGGACAACCTCGATCGTGCGGCGGCCCAAGCCGAGGTGGAGCGCATCGCGCGCGAGGTACTCACGAATCCGGTGATCGAGGATTTTCGTTTCGAGATCGTGGAAGACGCCAAGCCGGCTCTGGCAGGACAGGCCGGGCAACAAAAATGAGCGGCGACTGACCGGACGATTGCCTTGAAAAACGGTTAGAGGTATGTTACTGGCACGTGTGAAGTCATGCTTGCGGAGTTTGCCTCTCCGCGAGCTCAAGGGCTATAGCGTTACTGTTGGAGGCTTGACTTATGACTTTCCCCGCACGCGCGGCAAAACGATGGCAAGTTTCGATCCTAGCGATGGCCCTGCTGTTTGTGATGGGCGGAACGGCTCGAGCTCAATGGCTAAGCCTTCCGCTCCCTGGAACTCCGCGCACGCCGGACGGCAAGCCCAATCTAATGGCGCCCGCCCCGAAAACCGCGGACGGCAAGCCGGATCTCTCAGGGATTTGGCACGCTGCGGACAACAGCTTTGTGGAGAATCTTGCCGGCGAAGGCGTCGATATACCCATGCTTCCGTCGGCCGTGGCACTGTACAAGCAGCGCCAGGCTACCTTGGGCCAAGACAAACCACAGTTGCATTGCTTACCGCACGGCGTGCCGGATGCGATGTTGGTGTCGATGATCCCGTTCAAGATCGTTCAGACGCCGCGCGAAACTATTGTGCTCTACGAGGAATTCAATCAGTACCGGCAAATTTTCACCGATGGCCGGGCCCTTCCAGAGGATCCCAACCCAGCCTGGTTCGGGTACTCGGTTGGGAAATGGGACGGCGACACGTTTGTCGTCGAGGTGGCTGGTTTTAAAGAGGGGACCTGGCTTGATAATGGCGGTCATCCCCACACCGAGGCGCTGCACATCACCGAGCGCTACCGCCGCCCGAATTTCGGAAACCTGGAGCTGGACGTTGCGATCAACGACCCCGGTGCTTATCCCAAGCCGTGGAAGTCCGCGACGATTCATTTCAAGTTGCTTCCGGATACGGAGTTGCTCGAACACCTGTGCGAAAACGAAAAGGACGCTCAACACTTAGGTTTTAAGTAGTGGTCAAGAGTAGTAGAACAGGGGAATCCAGGTCACTCGCGTAAGAACAGTAGCGGGCTCACGCGTTTATCCTAATAGGAGAGGTTGAGCAATGAGAACTACATTGGCGGTTTGCGTTGCTGCTGTCGGAATGTTCCTGAGTGCAGGGCCAGCGGTCGCACATCACGCGTTTACGGCGGAATTCGACGCCAAGAAACCCATCAAGATGACGGGCACGGTCACGAAATTCGAGTGGACCAATCCTCACGCCTGGTTCTACCTCGACGTCAAAGACGACAGTGGTACCGTGACGAATTGGGGCTTTGAAATGAACAGTCCCAACATGCTCCTGAGGAATGGTTGGACGCGGAATTCTCTGAAAGTTGGTGACGTCATCACCGTCGAAGCCTTTGGCGCCAGGGATGGGAGCCACATTGGGAACGCCAAGAGTGTCACCACCAGCACCGGTCAGCAGTTGTTGGCGGCTCCCAATCAGGGACAATAAAACCAAAGGAGGACACGATGCGAGACATGCGGAATATATGGCGCGGCGCGGCCGCGGCAGCCGGAGCGCTCATCATTGCGTTTGCTGCGTCGTCTGCGGCCACCGATATCCTCAACGATTGGGACACGGTGAAACCGCCGCCGAAACCGGAGCTCAAAGCGGTGACGCTCGAACCTTCGACGACGGCTCTGCTCATCCTGGACATGATGAAGCAGAATTGCGGCGCCCGGCCGCGCTGCGTGGCGACGGTTCCCAACGTCAAGCGGCTGCACGACGCCGCGCGCGCTGCGGGAGCAATGGTGTGGTACAGCTTCGTCGGAGCCGGCCAGCCCACGCCAGCAGACATGGTCGATCAGGGATTTGCGGCGCATGAGGGTGAGTGGTCGCGTACGGGCGGACCAGACAAATTCCTCGGCTCGAATCTGGAAGAAAAGCTGAAAGCGCGCGGCATCAAGACGACCGTGGTGTGCGGCACTTCCTTTCAGGGCGTAGGCATTGGCACAGGCTCGGGTTTGGCACAGCGCGGCTACAAGGTGATTATTCCGATCGATTGCCTGTCGTCAGAAGATCCCTATATGGAACAATACGCGGCCTGGCATCTCTTCAAAGGCGGGCCGGCTGTGGTCACCAGCAACACCACGCTAACGCGCAGTGCGATGGTCAAGTTCTGACACTCATCACTCTCGCGCTGGAGAATGGTGGCTTAGGTGCGCCGCCTTTCGCGCCAAGTACGGACGTTCAGTGAAGGTTCTCCTTCGCCGCTTGGCGGCTGGGGAAAACTGGGAATGGACGTTTCGCTTTTACAGAAAAACCGACCTTTCTAAATACGGCCGGGTTTAGTGGCAGAAAACTACTGCCCCTCACCTACAGCGCCCCCGGAATACCTTATGCTACCCTGATGCTTGCGGCGCCTTCCCCGCCGGTTTCTAGCTCGAGGAGACTTCACCGTGTGCGGCATCGTCGGATATATCGGCCCTAAGAAAGTTGTACCGCTGATTCTGGATGGGCTTCGGCGGCTGGAATATCGCGGATACGACTCCGCGGGCATCGCCGTGGTCAGCGAAAACGGAAAAATGGAAATCCGCCGCGCCTCCGGCAAACTTCCGAATCTCGAGGAGTCCATCCGCCTTCATCCGATGGACGGCATCTACGGCTTGGGCCACACGCGCTGGGCCACGCACGGCCGCCCCACGGAGGAAAACGCTCATCCCCACCGCGATTGCAAAGGCGAAGTCGTCGTCGTTCACAACGGCATCGTGGAAAATTATCTCGAGCTCAAGCAGGAACTCGAAAAAGAAGGGCACAAGTTTGTCACGCAAACCGATACGGAGATCGTGGCGCACCTCGTCGAAAAATACATGGATGGCGGCCCGCTCGAAGACGCCGTGCGCAAGACTACCAAGCGCTTGAGCGGCGTCTACGCCCTGGTGATTCTCTCGACCAAGGACCCGCGCAAAATCGTCGCTGCCCGCAATGGCCCGCCGGTGGTTGTCGGCCTGGGTAAGGACGAATACTTTGTGGCCAGCGATATTCCCGGCATCCTCGCGCACACGCGCGACATGTTTTTCCTCTCCGATGGAGACATCGCCGTCCTCACGCCGAAGGGTGTCCAAGTCAGCGACGTCAACTCCAATCCGGTACAGCCGAAGATTCACCACGTCACCTGGGATCCCATCACCGC
>QHYR01000125.1 GCA_003223315.1 Acidobacteriota bacterium
CGGTCGCCGCAGGATGTCAATCGCCGTGCCGCTTACATTTTGTCGGGAGCTTCGATCCCCCGTAGCTCGAGCGCGGCGACGCCCATCGTGCCTGAGAGACGCCGGCGGCAGCCTTCATAAATAACGCGCACTGTGGCACATTGGCTCGACTCCACTGAAGAATCAAAGCGAATTGGAGATAGCGAATGTTTCAACCAGATCTGCTCAAGAGCAAGCGCATTCTGATCACCGGAGGCGGCACGGGCCTCGGCCGCGCCATGGCGGAACGCTTTCTGCAGCTCGGCGCGGCGGTCTGCATCTGTGGGCGCAGGGCCGACGTATTGCAAAAAACCTGCCAGGAGCTAGCCGGCCGTACCGCGGGCCAGATTCGCAGTTTTGTCTGTGATGTGCGCGACCGCGATGCCGTGGAGCAGATGATTGCGAGCATCTGGAACGCCGGGCCGCTGAACGTTCTGGTCAACAACGCCGCCGGAAATTTCCTCGCCCGCAGCGAGGAACTTTCGCCGCGCGCATGGGACGCCGTGCTCGGCATCGTTCTCCACGGCACCATGAATTTGACCTTGGCTTGCGGACAGCGTTGGTTGAAAGCGGGGCAGCAGGCCACGGTGCTGAACGTTTCCACGACTTATGCCGCAGTGGGATGCGGCTCCGCGTACGTCGTGCCGTCCGCCGTCGCCAAAGCCGGCGTGCTGGCCCTGACGGCGAGCCTGGCCGTGGAGTGGGGCCCGCGCGGCATTCGCTTGAATGCCATCGCTCCCGGTCCTATTCGCACCGAGGGCGCATTCTCGCGCCTCTTGCCGCGAAAAAAGCTCGAGCAATACGCGCTCGCACGCATTCCCCTGCGGCGCTTTGGGACGCTGGAGGAGTTTGCTAATCTCGCCGCTTTTCTCGTGAGCGATGGATGCACGCACGTCAATGGCGAAGTCGTGGTGATGGATGGAGGAGAGTGGCTGCAGGGCGCCAGCGAATTCGGCTATGTGGGCCAGTTGCTCAGCCAGTCGGACTGGGAGAGTCTTCGGCCGAAAAAGCGCTAGGCATTCGCGGGGATGCGGCTAAGCCGGCGGTCCAATGTTTTTTCACGCAACCTCCCGCATAAGTGAACGGAAGCAATGCTTTCGCGCGCGGGCTATCAGAAAACAGAAAGCCCACCTTTTGGGTGGGCTTTCCAGAGGGGAGAGTAGTTCCAGGCCTATGCGCGGAAGGCCTCGAACTCGTTCCTCGAGCCGAAGTCTAAAAGATGCCCCTCCCGCGAGTCAAGAAAAGAAACACCTTAGGCAGGGAAAGTATATCTTATGTCTTATCAGGTACTTACCAGGAAGTCCTCAGGTCTCGCTGGCAGCCCGCCGCTTATCTCGGGGACTGCAGTATATAGAAGTCCTTGACGTCTATCGGCTTACTGCTGATGCCCAACTGGAGAATCTCAACCTCCGAATTGCGGTCGAATATCTTTCCCGGCGCCAGAAGCTTTGCCAGGAGCCGAAAGCCCCCAAATCCTAAGGAAGCGGCGAACACAAGCAGCATAATCGCGCCGGTATCTACAATCGCGCCCACGACAATCGTAGAAATGCTCGGATCGGTCAGATCGTGAGTCGGCGCACTCCACGTAACATCCGAGGCGTAATGGATTTGATCGAGCAGGTTGGCGGCCGTTTCGCGTGACTCAACGCCCGCAAGTAACGCGATCAGCGCGCTCGAACGGGTGCCAAACACAGCAGGCCTACCGCCCGCCTGGCCCGGCTCGGCGTTCAGCGCGAAAGACTTGCTCAGGGCGTCATACCGGTCCGCGGCTAACTGCTGTGTAGGATAAAGGATCAGCAAAAGCAGTCCCTCGGCGGGTCGGCCCTTTCCCGAGAGCTGGTCCGAAAACCGATAGCGTCCCACGATGGCTTCCGCACTGCTGGCGAAGCCTGCCCAATCCGTGCGATTCGTTGCGCCCGCAGGAAAAGCCTGCGCCAGCGCCAAGGGACCGAGTACGTATCGTTCTGAACCGGGAATCAGGCCCGCCTTGGGCAGGAAAGAGGCGATAGGCGGATACGGCCGCCGGTCTGCCTGGGCGGCGACGCTTTGCGCCAATAAATTCAGGTCGGCGCTCGCGATGGGGCGATTGCCGGAATCCACGTCCAGCACCAGATTGCCGACCACCAGCAGCGCATGGCCGCGCTTACCGGCAGCGTAAGAGGCAGCTGTAACCGGGCCGGGCAAAGCCATATCGGGGTGGCGCAGGAACGTAAACGCACCGAACGCCGCGCTGGGATCAATCATTCGATAGAGGGTGACGCTGATCTTGTCGCTTCCGCTTGTATACTCGCGCCGTTCGCCGGAAGTGATTCCATATTCCCGCAGGGTGTTGGCGCGGTCATTCGCCAGCTGCTCGATCTGCTGTGCCGAAACCTGGGCCGGCGCGCCGGAGGAACTCCAGTTCCCCAGGGAAGACGGCAGCAAGCCCTGAGCAGCCAGAGGCAGACTCCAAAAGCTTCCCAGCACCAACGCCAAAGCGAACGCGAAAACGAATCTCTTACCCTTCATCCCGCTTCCTCAAAAGCGATTTTAGTTCGTTTAATGTTAACGCCGCCGGAGCCATCGCGCTACTGCGGATGAGGAGAATTCAGCGAGGGAGAAATCTTTGTGGTCAGGCTGTTGACGCTGCGCAGGTACCTCTCGATCCCGCGAAACAGCCCCTCGGCGGCGTGCTGGCGATTTTCCGGTTTCTTCAGCCACTGCTCGTCGGCGCGATTGCTGAGGAAGGAGATTTCCGCAAGCACGGAAGGCATATCCGCGCCCACCAGCACCACAAACGGCGCTTTGCGCACGCCTCGATTTCGTTCCCGGCGGTTGCCGATTTGCATCGAGGCGGCCAGCGACTCCTGGATATCCGCGGCCAGGTCGCGTGATTCCTCGATTTTTTCGTTGCGCGCGATTTTTGTGACCAGGTCCTGCAGGTCGTGCACGGAACTCTGAGCGGTGGCATTTTCTCGTGCCGCCACTTCCATGGCCTGCGGGGAGGCGTTGAAATTGAGGTAGTAGGTCTCGATGCCGCTGACTTTGGTATCGTCGCTGGAATTGGCGTGAATGGATACGAAGAGGTCCGCTCTGGCGTCGTTGGCGATGGCGGTGCGCTGTTCGAGCCCGACGTACCGGTCGTCCGGCCGCGTATAAATAATTTCGGCCCAAGGAAGGCTGCGTTCGATCAGCTTGCCGAGTCGCAGTGCCAAATCCAGGCAGAGGTCCTTTTCCATCAAGCCGGTGGGGCCGATGGTGCCCGTATCATGGCCGCCATGACCGGGATCGATGACAATGCGGCCGATTTTGAGTCCCAGCGCGCGCGTCAGGGAATGTTCCCCGCTGCGCGTGGGCTTTGCGGCCGGCGCCGGGCCGATGCTGTCCGCCAGGGTTTTCAGCGATTCCGAGGGCCGAACTGCGGTGCGGGCGGCCACTCTAGGCAAAGCCGGCATGGAGAGCAGGGAAGTCGAGGCCTTCGCTGAGAGAGGCAGCAAACCTAGCGCAGGACCCGGCGGCGTTTCGAGCCGCGCTTTCTTTAGTGTTGAAAGCGGGGGCGCTGAGGACCTGGATCCCGAAGCAACCGCCGCACTCGCCGAAGCCCCATGCGCCGAAGTTCCAGGCGTGTAAACCGTGGTCTTCGCACTCGTTTTCGGGTTTGCGTTTGCCACGGAATTTGCGGCCGCGGCCGCGCTGGCGCCCGGTCCGTATACATCCACGACCAGCCGGTCGGGATCGGCCAGCTCAAACACGGAATAATCCTTCACCTTGGCCACATCCAGCACCACGCGCACCACGTCCGAGCGGTTTTGCGCCACGCGCACCGCCTTCAAGTAGCTGCCGGAAGGAATCTCGATGGGCTGGTGCAGGAGTTCATTGCTCAACCTGGCGTTCTTGATATCGAAATAGATGCGATCGGGATCGGAGATGCGCGCGGCTTGATATTTGGCGCGGCCGCCGAGCTCGATAATGATTCGCGTGTAGTTGTCCGCATTCCAGATGCGCACGCGGCTCACTTCCGAATCCTGCTCCGGCGCGGCCTCGCCCGCCGCGGCTCCGGCCAGCGCGACTCCGGCGGCGGCAGTTCCCAAAGACGATCGCGGCCCCCCCGCCGCGCTAGCCTGCTCTGGCGCCGCGTTGGCCTTCTCGCCGGCTTGTATCTTGTCGCTCTGTATCTGGGCCATCGCCTTGCGCGCTTGCGGCGCAAAGGACGAGTGCGGATACTGCTGCAGAAAATCCTCGTAGTTCTTCTGTGCCAGGTCCGGTTGAGAGAGATTGTTTTTACGGATCTCTGCGATGGCCAGCAGCGCCTCTTCGCGATATTTCGATTCGGGATAGTCGCGAATCAAAAACTGGTAGTTCTCGATGGCCGAATCGAAGTACTTGGGCTCGAACTGCTCGCCCATTCGGCGGTAGAGATCGGCGACGTTCTTGATGGCCGAAGGAACCTGCGCCGCCCGCGGCGTAATCAGGTAGACGCGGCGGTAGGCCGAAACCAGATTTTGGTAATCCCGCACGGAGCGCTCGCGCTCGGTCTTGGTTTCGAGCGTGGCGCGCAGCGCTTCCGCGCGTTCAAACTGCCCTTGAGCCGCGGCGCGCCGGGAAAGATAGTCTTCCTGCGCGGCGGCAGGCGAGACGCCGCCAACGCCCAGCGCCATGACCAATGCTAAAGAGAAGGGAACTAGGGAAGACGCGAACCCAGAAGTGATTTTGTGGCTTGAGGTGGCCCGAGAAGGCCCGGCCGGTCTCATTCGTTCGTGAAAACGACCCGGCCGTCATCCGTCGTGCTGCGGCGGATCGGCCTGGGGGCTCGCCAAGGCGAGGGGCGTTCGGAACCGGGGTGGACGTAGCTGCTGGTCACTTTGCGCACGTATTCTTCCGTCTCCCGGAACGCGGGGACGCCGTGCCAGCGATCCACCACGCGGGGACCTGCGTTGTACGCCGCCAGCGCCTTGGGCAAGTCGCCATTGTATTTTTCCAGCAGTGTGCTCAAGTACGTTACGCCGGCCTCCACGTTCTGCGTGGGGTCGAACGGATTGAAGACGCCGAAGTGCTGGGCCGTCTCCGGAACGAGTTGCATCAGTCCCAAAGCGCCCTTGCGGGAGATGGCGGAGGTGTTCCAGTTCGATTCGGTGGAGATCACCGCGCTCACAAGATTGGGATCGACGTTGTGCTTGTGCGCGGTTTCCTGCACGAGTTGATGCAGCAAGTCGGCGCCCGGCGTTTGAGCCGCCGGCGCGGAATTGGCGGCGCGCAGGTCCGAGCTGTTCCGATTCAGATCCGCGCCTGTCGAGGGTTTCGCGGCCGGGGCCTTGCGCGCGTGGGGGGAGTCATCGTTCGTGTAGACGAGATTCCCGTTACCATCCACGTAATAGGGCAATTGCGCCTGGGCGGAAACCGCCACAGATCCCAGGGCGGTGCAGAGCAGAGCGGTCGTGAGTATGGTCTTCATGGTTGAGGTCTTCACTCGGGGAAAGCAGATAACTGCCAGTGTCCTGAACATCAGAGAGAGACAGCACTCTCCGGGCGGATGATCTACTTTCGCCCGAAAAACGTCTCTAGCGCTACCCAGAGGATAGCATCCCCTCGACCAGGGGGTAAACCCGGTCCAGGGCACTTTTTAGGTTGGGTGTGTCTTTTCCGCCAGCCTCTGCCAAATCGGCGCGCCCGCCCCCTTGGCCCCCTAAGTCCTTGGCAACACTCTGGATAATCTTGCCGGCGTGCAGCCGGTCGGTCAAGTCGCGGGTCACGCTCGAAAGCAGGGCCACCCGCCCGTCCTCCACCGCCGCCAGCACAAATACGCCCGAGCCCATCTTCTGCCGCAGGGGGTCGACCAGCTCGCGCAGGCCCTCCCGGGTGATGCCCTCCACCTGGGCCGCCAGCACGGCGACGTCTTTGACGCTGCGGACGCCCTGGAGCAGGGCGTCGAGCTTTCCCACCGCCGCTTTGCGCTGGACAGCTTCGAGCTGCTTCTCCACCTGCTTCTGCGCTTGCGCCAGCCGTTCGAGCGCTTCGTTCACCTCGCTCTCGCCGACGTGCAGCCGCGCCGCGACTTCGGCGAGCAATTGCCTGGAGCGCTGATAATCGGCCAGCGCGCCTTCGCCGGTAAGCGCTTCGATGCGGCGAATCCCCGAAGCCACCGACTGCTCCACGGCGATCTTGAAGACTCCAATATCGCCCGCGCGGCGGACGTGCGTGCCGCCGCAAAGCTCCTTGCTGTAAAAGCCGCGGGGCGAGGCGGGGTCCGGAATGGTCACCACGCGGACGTTCTGCTCCGGGTAGCGGTCGCCAAAGAACGCCAGCGCGCCCGAAGCCAGCGCGTCGTCCAGCGTGGTGATGTCCGTCTCGATGGCCGCGTTTTGGCGAATGTGGTCGTTCACCTGCTGCTCGATGTCGGTCAATTCGGCGGGATCGACCGGAGCGAAGTGCGAGAAATCGAAACGCAGCCGGTCTGGCGCCACAAGCGAACCCGCCTGCTTGACGTGCGTGCCGAGGATATTCCGCAGCGCCGCATGCATCAGGTGCGTCGCGGTGTGGTTGCGCTTATTCCGTTCGCGGCGCGTCGCGTCGGCTTCGCCGGCCACGCGGTCGCCCACCCGCAGCGTTTCCCTGGCCTTGACGCGATGCGCAACGAGCCCAGTCACGGGGTAATAGGCGCCGCGCACGTCGGCTACTTCGAGGGTTCGTTCGTTGTTCCACAGCGTGCCCGTATCGGCGATTTGTCCGCCGGATTCGGCATAAAACGGCGTGCGGTCGAGAACGATTTCGCCTTCCGCGCCCGCCGGCAATTCGTTGACGAGACCTTTGGGCGTGATGATCGCCTCGATGCGGCAGTCGCGCGCGCTCGTGCCATAGTAAAAATCAGGCTCGGTGCGAAACGTTTCCGCCAATTTCGCGTAGGCGGGGCTGGCGACTTCCTTGTGCGCGCCTTTCCAGGACGCCTTGGCCCGCTCGCGCTGCTCCGCCATGGCCCGGTCGAATTCTGCGGGTTCGAAGGCGATGCCCTGGTCGCGCAACGTATCCGTGATGAAATCGAGCGGCAGGCCGAAGGTATCGTAAAGGCGGAACGCCTTGTCTCCGGGATAGCTCACCCGAGCTTGCGACTTCTTTTGGGCAAGCAGCGGCGCCAAATCTTCTTCGAGCCTGCGAAGGCCCATATCAATCGTGTGCGCGAAGCGCTCCTCTTCGTGGCGGATCACGCCGGTCACGCGGCCGATGCTTTCGAGCAATTCGGGATAAGGCTCGCGCATTTGCTCCGCGACCTGCTGCGCCATCTCGAAGAGGAAGGGCCGCTCGAGGCCGAGCATCCGCCCGTGGCGCACGGCGCGGCGAATGATCTTGCGCAGTACGTAGCCGCGTCCTTCGTTTGACGGCATCACGCCGTCGCCGATCAGGAACGCCGCGGCGCGGCTGTGATCGGCAAGAATGCGCAACGACGCATCGGTTTCGGGCGCTGCACCGTACTGTTTGCCCGAAAGCTTGCTGGCAGAATCCATCAGCGGCTGAAAAAGATCGGTCTCGAAATTGCTGGTCTTTCCTTGTAGAACTGCGGTCAGCCGTTCAAGGCCCGCGCCTGTGTCAATCGAGGGCTTGGGCAAGGGCGTAACGGTGCCCGCCGCGTCGCGATTGAACTGCATGAAAACCAGATTCCAGATTTCCACATACCGCCCGCAGTCGCAGCCGAATTGGCAATTCGCGTGGCCTGAATCGGAAGCCGCGGGGCCCATGTCGTAATGGATTTCGCTGCACGGGCCGCAAGGCCCGGTGTCGCCCATAGCCCAGAAATTCTCCTTGAGGCCGGGAACCGCAATCACGCGCGGCTTGGGCGCGCCCACATGAATCCAGTGCGCGGCGGCTTCTTCGTCGGGAGGCACTTTTTTCCCCGGAACGATCTCTGCGCCGCCGAAAACGGTGAAGTAGAGCTTGTCGAGAGGAATGCCGAATCGGCCCGCGGCCGAAGAAGTCACCAACTCCCACGCAAAAGCGACCGCGTCTTTCTTGAAGTAATCGCCAAAGGAGAAATTCCCCAGCATCTCGAAGAAAGTGTGATGGCGATTGGTGAATCCCACGTTTTCGAGATCGTTGTGTTTGCCGCCCGCGCGCACGCATTTCTGCGCCGAGGCCGCGCGCTTGTAATCGCGCTGCTCGAGCCCGAGGAAAACGTCCTTGAACTGGTTCATGCCCGCATTGGTAAAAAGTAAAGTCGGGTCGCCGATGGGGACGAGCGAAGAGCTGCGCACCACGCGATGGCCGTTCTGCGCGAAGAAATCCAGGAATGTGCGCCGAATTTGATGGCCGGTAAGCATGTGTCGCGAGTTAGCTGGGAATTATCGCAGACGCAGATAGGCGCCGCAATGCGCCGTGAATTCAGGTGGTATCCTGATTTGCGCCGCGCGTAAACGACACTACCGGGCGCCCGCTTAGCTATCGACCCAACCGTTCCCTCATGCTAACTTCCGGCGTCTACACCGATATGACGTTCCTTTCAGCCAGATTCTTCGCTGCGGTTGTTGCGGTCTTTCTTGGCTGGCTCTTGTTTGGCTGGACGACGGACACTTGGAGGAGCTACTGGTTGCGGAAAGACGGCCAGCAAGGAATAGCTGTGGTCACGAAGGAGCTTTGGACGGGCCATGACAGCGTCGCGTACCGTTACACCGTGAATGAAAAGGAATACGCAGGTCAAAGCATGAGAAACTGGCGGGAGCAAAAGTACAGCAGGGTAGGCCTGGGGGAGAGATCAGTAGTTTACTTTTCGGCCTCTCATCCGTGGCTGTCGCTGCTATTCAAACCCGATACGGCCGTTGAGGGACTGCCCGTCCTTCTGCTTGTGGTCGTCCTGGAAGCCTTGGCTTTGCTCACAATCATCAATCCCAAAAGCCGCTGGGCGCTCAACTTCAGCGGCACTAAATAGAGGCGACCCCTAGCCCGGCAAATCTTCTGCGGCTTCGGGCAGAGGGACGGCGCACAGCTCGCGGCGGATCACGCCGGGATCGAAGCCGGCGCGCAGCAGCGTGCGGTAAAGCGACGCCATCTTCTTTCTGTCAAGGGGGCGCGCATCGAACGCGCCGCGCGCGGCGCGCGTGCGCCGTTCGATCACCTTGCGCACCATCGCGGCTTCGTCGAGATCGGCGAAAACCTGCGCGATGGCCGCGTCGATGTGCCGGTCGGGAACGCCGCGCTTGCGCAATTCCAGCGCGATGCGGCGGCCGCCCTGGCGGCGCCCGCTGGCGCGAGCGCGCGCGAAATCGAGCGCGTAGCGCGCATCATCCAGCAGCTTTTCCTGCTTCAGCCGCGCAAGCACGCGTCGCACCGGCGCGGCTTGGCCCGCGCGGCGCTCGAGATAGGTGCGCAGCTCGAATGTGGAATGCGCGCGGCGCATCAGAGCGCGCAGCGCCGCCGTGTAGAGTTCGGTTTCGCTGGCAGATTGTCGCGCCTCGGAGCGCATGGCGCGCCCAGCATAGAAGCTTTTGCGGAAATCGGCAACGCAATCGCAGCGGCGATTGCCGCCGGCGCGGGATCAGCGGCTGCCGTACTGCTCGTACTCGGCCATGGTGCGCTCCATCTCCTCGCGAGCGGCGTCGGTGGCGGAGCGGATGCCCTGGATGCGCAGCTTGAAGTCGTCGGGATTGGATGCGCGGCTGAGCGCTTCCTCGTAGCTGATGAGGTTGCGCGTGTGCAGATCGTAGAGCGATTGGTCGAAGGTCTGCATGCCGTACTGGCTGCCGCCGGCGGCGATGGCTTCATGGATCATGCGCGTTTTTTCGGGATTGATGATGCAATCGCGAATATAGCCGGTGGCGATCATCACTTCGACGGCCGGAACGCGGCCGGTATCATTGGCGCAGTTAACCAGGCGCTGGCTGATGACCGCCTTCAGCGTGCCGGCCAGTTGCAGGCGAATCTGCTTTTGCTCCGGCGGCGGAAAGACGGCGATGATGCGCTGAATCGTCTCCGTGGCGTCCAGAGTATGCAAAGTGGAGAGGACCAGGTGGCCGGTCTCGGCGGCCAGCAGGGCCGTGGCGATGGTCTCGAGGTCGCGCATTTCGCCCACAAGAATCACGTCGGGATCCTGACGCAGGGCGGCGCGCAACGCCGTGGAGAAGTTCGCGGTGTCCACCTCGACTTCGCGCTGGTTGATGAAGCTGCGCTTATCGCGATGCAGGAACTCGATGGGGTCCTCGATGGTGATGACGTGGTCGGAGCGCGTGGTATTGATGCGATCGACCATGGAGGCCAGCGTGGTGGATTTGCCCGAGCCCGTGGTTCCGGTAACCAGCACCATGCCGCGCTGTTCGTCGCAAATTTTGTCGATCACGCGCGGCAGATTGAGCTCATCAATGGTGCGCACCTTGGTGGGGATGACGCGCAGCACCATGCCCACGTTTCCCCGCTGCTGGAAGACGTTGACGCGGAAGCGCCCCAGGCCGGCCACGCCGTAGGCCATATCCAACTCGGCCGTCTCCTTGAACTTCTGCTTCTGGCGGTTGGTCATCATGCTGAACGCCATGGAGAGCATGTCCTCCGGCGTTACGCGCGCATTTTCCGCCAGAGCGACCAGAGTGCCGTCAATGCGCAGGTAGGGATTATTGCCGACCTTCAGATGCAGGTCCGAGGCTTTCTTCTCGACCGCCAAGCGCAGCAGATCATCAATACCTTGTGGCATATGGGATGCGGCTCCCGGGAAGCGTCACACCGAAACTAGCATCGGGCACGAGGCGCGACAAGCGGCGGGAGCGCACAGAGTTGCCGCTTAGTTACTGTCCGCTGATCCAAGCCAGAGCTTTGGGCGGAGCGTGCCGAGGTTGTCGAGCACCAGAAGGGCGTTTTTCCGCGCGAAAGTCTCCTCGCCGCGAACGTCTACCAACAGGATGAGCTTCGCGGCGTTAAAAGAAGTGATCAGGAGCTTTCGCGCGTCAACAAAGTCACGCCGCTTTTGGCGCATAAAAAAAGTAGCGCCGCCTTGCCCTGCTTGCCCTGAGTTCCGAAGGGAGCCCCGAAGGGCTTCCAGGCGGCCTCCGGCTTTTGCCTTTACGGGTGCTGTGGTCACTCCCTGGGAGTGCCGAGAAAAATCAGATCGGAGATCCAAGCGCCGATCACGCCTCCGGCGAGCGGCCCGATCCAGTAGACCGCGTGGTTGCTCCAGTGGTTGGCCACCACGGCCGGGCCCAGCGCGCGCGCGGGGTTCATGGCGCCGCCGGTGAACGGTCCGCCGAGGAAGGAGGCCACCGTGACGATCAGGCCTCCCGCGAATCCGGCGACGGGGCGCGGGATGCCATGTTCATCGAGGCCGATCGCAAACATGACGAAGATCAGGAAGAATGCCATCACGCCTTCGATCAGCATCCCCGGAAGCCGGGTCACACCGCTGGCCAGGTCGGGCGTACCCAGGGCCGTGGCGCGCCAGGTCCCTTCCGGCACGACGTAGCGCAAGAGATAGGCGGCGAGAATGGCGCCGCCAAGCTGCGCGGCCCAGTAGAGGAGGGTGTCCATGGTTCCCAGGCGATGCGTGACCCAATAGCCGATGGTCACGGCGGGATTGAGGTGCCCGCTGGAGACGCGCCCCACGGCGACAATCATCGCGCCATAGGTGAGGCCGTAGGCGAGGGAGATCCCCAGCAGCCCGAGGCCGGTTTCGTTGCTGTTGCGCAGGAAGTGATCGGCGCAGATCGCTCCCGCGCTGAACAGGACGAGCGCAAAAGTGCCGAAAAACTCGGCGAAGAGCTTCTGCACCCTGGTGTAAGCGAGGCCCGGCGGGGGTATATAAATCGAGGGATCGGGACGTGCCGGCATCTTCCTGGGTGGCGATTCTATAATGTACGTGGTCATCGGTGTAAGCGCCCCCAAAAATTGGTAGTGGTGTCATTTGAATGAGTGAAGTAGGGGAAGGAGGCGGGAAGGTGAGGTGCTTCCCGGAAGGTGGTTTCCGGCAACCACCAGGGCGAATTTCAGGTGTCCACCCAATTGCTCGCACCCAACCCCCAGGATATTGACATATGTGCACGTTAACGCCTGAAGGGAGTGATTCACGTGGCGACGTTCCCGAGTCCACTGTGAGGCTCTGCCCCATCCGGAAACGCTACACCGAGTTCAAGTTCAAGAGGAGGCACACTGATGAAGCTCGAAAGCACACCGCATATGCGAATGACGAGGATCTTTCTCGTCTTTCTGGGCTGTCTGGCGCTGGTGATCGTTGCCCTAACACACGTACATGTACCCAAGGCATCTGCGGACATAAGAGCAGTCGAAACCATTGAGTGCGACCCGGACACAGACACCCTCGTGTCTGCTCAGGGGCCGGTGGCACTCAGCGGCCCCTGCACTTCAGCGATGGTGACGCTGGACGCCCTCAACTTCAAACTCAAGGAGGCGAAGGGTCCCGAAGAGATCGGTAGGCAGCACATAGTAGCAACAACTGATGACGGGCCAGGGCACTCCTACTACCTGATGATCTTCTGGGAGGACTAACAACGTCCTCCATCCGTGAGACGAAGGGGCCTCCCGGCACCCTTTGTCTTTTTCTCATCGAGCGGTGGTGAGGGAAACGACACCACTACCCAAAAATTAGAGGCTGAAATGGCGGTGGAGGGGCAGAATTCGCGGCGGCCGGGCCCCGCCCCCCTCCCATTTTTTCGTAAGTGCGCATTCCACGTGACTTAGCTCAATGGGTTGCAAACGGGATAAGAGCCCGCGTGAAGGCGGCCGCTACCAGTTTAGGTGCATCGAACGCCTTCGCGGCGAAGAGGTGACTTTCGCCGCAAGGCGTTCGAAAAAGATGATTCTGTCCGGCCCCGCGGCGTGGGGTATTAAGAAGGTAAGGCGTAAGAATCTCTCCGTGCGGGCCACCTATCTAGCCGGCGAATTTTTCCGGCCACAAATTTGGGCAGGGCCGCGGTGGCGATCATGGCGGCGTTGGTCACGACCGTCGCGGGCTCTAAGCTTATTGGTCCAAAATCTGGCCCGAAATCGGCACAGTCAGTTTGGGGAACGCGGGGTCGTTAGTATCGATGAGCAACAAACCTTTATAGGAGCCGGCGTGCACTTTGTCGGGATCAAGGGCGATCGTAGTTTGGTACCGGTCGCCCTTCGGTCCGCGCTCCCATTTCAGCTTCAGTCCCGGTAAATCCGTGCGCAGGGTCGCGCGAAAATCAGAGCCGCCCTCCTGGTACACCATCAAAGTCTGGGCCAGCATGCCGAGCAGGCCAGGGTTCTTCCGGATCTGCGAGATCGGGATCGCTCCGAGATCTACTGAGTCCGGGAACGTGTAAACCCGCTCGTGAAGAAAGGTGTTCGCAGTGATTTCCAGGGTCGGCTGCGCGTCGCTGGAAGTCGCGACGGTGATCGGCTCCGTCTTTCTGCCGCTGGGGCCATCGGGCTTGAGAATCAAAGTTAACTTGTAGCGCTGGCCAGGCTGGAGCGTTTCCAAGACCGTTGTGAACCGATCTGTTGGGTGGTCGATTTTGACAATGTGCAGCGGCTGCGGTTCGTGATTGATGATTTCGAGGGATGCGGACGTCTCTTTCCCGCGCAGGCTGGCGACGAAGAACGCCGGCAGAGGCGAGACTTCCACAGGTGGAATCACCACCCCTTCGAAGCTCAAGTCGGCCTCCGGCAGGTCAGGATCGTTCAGGAATACCGTGATCTGTCCCTTGAACGGGCCCCGGAGAGCCGCGGTGTCGAGCTTGAAGTGAATAAGACCCTCGCCGCCGGGGGCAAGCTCGCGTGGCATGCGAGTCACCAACAGCGGCGAGGTCATGCTGGCCTTTACTATCTTCAGGGCGGCGGAGCCTTCGTTCTTAACCCAGAAATCGTGCTCCACCACCGCTCCGTACATCGCTCTTCCGAAGTCAAAGCGCGTCTCCTGGAAGACCGCCTTCGGAGCCTCCGCGCCAGCCACGGCGGGAAGCGCGGACAATACGCAGACGAAGACTGCCCAGAAGCTCAAGGCCAGCTTCACCGCGGGTAGAAGCGGACCTGCAACAGCTTCAGCCCGAAGTTATCGTACTGCCAGAAGAAATTCTCGAAGCCGGCCGTAAAGAGTGAAACGGTCCCCAGGGTGGTGTCGATGTTGGTCAGCTCGGCGGTCACGTCCTTGAATTTCTGCTGGCCGCTCCCGCGCATGAAGAGTTCATCTGGCGACGTCCCGCAGATTACCCCATCGAGGGTCGTCCCGCAGGTAGTGACGGTGGCGTTCCCGCCCGGCTTGCCCAGCGCTCGCGCCCAGATTGTATACCCCTGCGATGTTCCTGTTACGCAGGTATCGGTCAATGTGTCGCACGGAAGCTGGAAAACGGCGCCGTTACCAGCGCCAGGGACCGGGTTGCCATTGCAATCAACTGCCGGAAGAAAGCCGTTGCCATCGCAGACGGCGAAAGGACCCTGAGTCAGGTAAATGTTGGTGGTTACGCCCTTCTTAACGGATCCGAGCCCCACAAAAATCGTGTGGCGGTCGCTGCCGGTGAGCGGTTGCGTCTTGGGGTCCGTGACCCCGATGATACCCAGCTCGTAGTGAGTCCCTTTCGGAGCGCCATTCCCGGTCTGGGCCATTGATGCTACTGCGGCACCTAAGGTTACCGCCGCACCTAGAAGAACCACCCATGATTTCTTCATTTGTCCTCCATTTCTTCTGCTAGCCAGTACAGCTTGACAGTTTGCTGTAGCTGGAATCCGCAATTCGAGGAGCCGTCAAAACTGGCGACCCCAGGTGGGCTTGGTAAACGGATGCTAGGCCCTCAGAACTTCGAGATACTACTGCCCTGAGGACCAGTTTTGGAGCAGCGAACTTGACCGGCCTCCCGGAGAATAGTAGGACGAGAACGTAGCGCCTAAGGTCCAATCGATGGCTGGACGGACATCTGATAAATCCCGCTCTCATCCTTAACTTGCGGATAACAGACAGCCCCTAAAATGGATTTGGAATTAAGAAATAGGCAAACGCGGGATACGGGGTTAATTACGTTGCTGCGGTTCCGTGGCACAGGTTTAAGAATGCTTCGATGCCCTCCCGCCAATTGCTGGATCTCCTGAGCTTTGCCTGTAATATCAGTTGCATGTTGCAAGTGATGATGATAGCCTCGCCGCTGTGCCTGGGAAAGCGAAGTCGCGGCGTGGCGAAGTGCGCGGGGAAGCGAGGGCGGGACGGCCGGCGGCGAAAGCGCAGTCGCCACGCCGGTCCGGCTGCCCGGTGAGTATCTCGCTCGAGACGTTTGGCGATCGGTGGTCGCTGCTGATCATCCGTGACCTGATGGTGCGCGGATTCCGAACCTTCAAGGAGTTTCACGATTCCGGCGAAGGCGTTGCCACCAACATTCTGGCGGAACGTCTGCGGAAGCTCACAACGGCGGGGATCATTACGGCGGAGTGTGACCAGGCTGACGCCCGGCGCATCAATTATCGGCTGACGGAGAAAGGCATCGATCTGGCGCCGGTGCTTTTGGAGTTGCTCGTTTGGGGCGCGCGGCACGAGCATACGGCGGCGCCTTGCGCCCTCATCGCGAATATGGCCGAGAATCGCGAACGGGTCCTTGCCGAAGTCCGGCGACGGTGGCGAGAACGGGATGCCACGCCGCTGCTGCCTAAATTCAGCGATGCGGAAGTTGAGGGCAAATCCGAAAAGAGGGGGAGAAAGGGATGAGCAAAGTGCGAGTGCTCGTCGGCACGCGCAAAGGGGCGTTTGTGCTGACGTCCGATGGAAAACGCGAACGCTGGGACGTGAGTGGTCCGCACTTCGCCGGCTGGGAGATTTACCACGTGAAGGGATCGCCGGCGGATCCCAACCGGATCTACGCGTCGCAAACCAGCGGCTGGTTCGGGCAGATCATTCAGCGTTCCGATGACGGCGGCAAGACCTGGATACAGCCCGGCACGCCTCCCGGAGAACAGAAAGCCGCGCAGCAGGGCCCGCCGAAAGGCGAGAGCAATAAATTCGTCTACAACAGTTCGCCCGAAAATGGAGGAAGACCGCTCACCACCCACCAGTGGTATGACGGCACGCAGCACCCCTGGGAGTTCAAGCGCGTCTGGCATCTCGAACCGTCGCTCGCCGATCCGGACACGGTCTACGCGGGCGTGGAAGATGCGGCGCTGTTTCGCTCCACCAATGGCGGCCAGAACTGGGAGGAAATTGCCGGACTGCGCGGCCACGGCACCGGGCCGCGATGGCAGCCGGGGGCGGGCGGCATGTGCCTGCACACCATCGTTCTCGATCCGAGCAATGCCAAGCGGATGTTTATCGCCATCTCGGCGGCGGGCTCGTTTCGCACCGATGATGGCGGCAAGACCTGGCGGCCCATCAACCGCGGACTGAAGTCCCAGTATCTGCCCGACCCGGCCGCCGAGATCGGCCACTGCGTTCATCGTATTGCAGCGCACAAGTCGCGGCCCAATGTGCTTTTTATGCAGAAGCACTGGGATGTGATGCGCAGTGACGACGGCGGCGATTCCTGGCGCGAGGTGAGCGGCAATTTGCCCAGCGATTTCGGATTCGTGGTTGACGTTCACGCCCACGAGCCCGAGACGATCTACGTGGTTCCCATCAAGAGCGATTCGGAACACTTTCCGCCCGAGGGCAAGCTGCGCGTCTACCGCAGCCGCACCGGCGGAAACGAGTGGGAGGCGCTCACCAAGGGTCTGCCGCAAAGCGATTGTTACGTGAACGTATTGCGCGACGCCATGGCCATCGATTCGCTGGACGCTTGCGGCGTATACTTTGGAACGACGGGCGGCCAGGTGTACGCGTCGCGCGACGCCGGGAACAACTGGGCGCCCATCGTCCGGGATCTTCCGGCGGTTTATTCCGTGGAGGTGCAGACGCTGCCATGATTCGAGTGGTATTGCCGCCGCATCTGAGGACGCTGGCGCACGTGGGCATGGAAGTGAGTATCGAGGTTCAGGGCGCGATCACGCAGCGCTCCATCCTGGACGCGCTCGAGTCCTGCTATCCCATGCTGCGCGGCACCATCCGCGACCACGATACCCAGCAGCGCCGGCCCTTCCTGCGTTTCTTTGCCTGCGGCGAAGATTGGTCTCTCGAATCGCCCGATCATCCTTTGCCGCAGGCCATAGCCCAGGGGAGCGAACCCTTTCTCGTTATCGGCGCCATCGCCGGCGGCTAAACACCCCAACACACGTCCTGATTCCGCTTTTGCGGGTGCCCCACCCTGCTTGCCCTGAGATTGCGAAGGGTCTGAAGGGTGGGAAGTGCTCGGCGCGCCCGCGCGGGGCCGGGGAGTTCTGCGGCGTAATTCGTGGATTCTTTGTATTCATTGCAAGTCTTCTCCCGATACCCAACTTGTCTCTATTTTGAGAAAGTCTCCGCTGGTGAGATTAGGCGACACTGACTGAGGCTCCGTCGTCCGGTGGAGAGACGCGGTTTCGTTCCGCACCGCTCCGCTCAGGTGCCTCGAGGTTTACCCAGCCCAACCGAGTGCGCCAAAAATGAATTACGAAGAGCGCCGCGGCGCGAAGCGCTACGGCTTTAAATTTCCATTGCAAGTGAGCTGGCCGGGAAGGCCGGAATCGCTGACCGAAACAGCGGAAGTGAGCTCACGCGCCGTATATTTCTTTTGGCCCGAAACTCTCACCGTAGGAACTCCGCTTCAGTTCGTTTTCACCATCTTCCCCGGGCTGAGCGAGTCGAAGTCTGTCCGTTTGAAGTGCGAAGGGCACGTCCTCCGCACCGAGACGGTAAATGGAGTCCAGCTCGGCCATTTCGGAATCGCCGCCTCCATCGACCACTATGTCTTCGAGCGCCTTTCTTAAGCGCGCTTGCCGCGCGCCACGAAAAAGACGCCCCGCCCCATTCGCCCCCGCCCTCATGGCCGCACGTGCGCCTGGCAAAACTCCAACACTCGCGCTTCGGCCCAATAGCGTTCCCGCCCCCTCGATCGCGAAATAAAACTGCAATGCCCGCCGGATTCCGTGGCCACGATCTTGATCTGCGGATTCCCCGCCAGTTCGGGGGCCTCGAAGGATTCAAAGGGCACGACCGGATCGTCCTTGGAAGTAAGGATCAACGTCGGCACGGCAATCCGCTGCGCCACGCGCAGCGCGCTCGCCTGTTCGTAATAATTGGCGGCATTGCCATAGCCGCAGAGCGGAGCCGTGATGGCCTCGTCGAACTCGCGCACGGTCCGCACGCGGCCCAGGCCATTCAGTTCGAATTGCCCGGGAAAGAGTTTGGCCTTGCGCCGCATCGTCGATTTGAGATTGCGCACGAAATGCCACTGGTAGACCCGGTTCTCCGGCCGCGCCAGCGCGTCCACGCAGGCCCGCAGATCCAGCGTGGGGCATACGGCGCAAAGGCCGCGCAGCTCGCGCGGCCGCGCCGTCCCCAGTTCTCCGGCCATCTTCAGGATCAGGTTGCCGCCCATCGAATATCCCGCGAAAAAGATCTGCGGCAACTGGTCGCGTTCGATGAGTTCAAAGAGAACGGCGCGGAAATCCGCGCTCAGCCCCGAATTGTAGAGCGTCGCCGTCAGCCCTTCTGTGCCGCCGCAATTTCGTTGGTTGATCCTCAGCACGTTGAAGCCGGCGGCAAAGGCCAGAGCCGCCAAGCCACGCATATACCCGGATTCGCTGGAGCCCTCCAGGCCATGTACGGCCGCCAGAGTGGGAGACCGGCGCGGCTCGCGCTGCCAGTCGCAGCGCGCCAGCAGCCGCGTTCCCGGCTCCACTTCGAACAGGCGGTCCTGCGTGCGCCGCAGTCCCGGCGTGCGCCTCGGCAGCAAAGCTCCCGCCAGCGTCATTGCGTGCGCATTGCCCAGCCAGCGATGCGGCTCAAATTCCTTCACTGCATTCCTTTCCGTCCCTTCAGCCTACCACTCGGCGTCATTCGCCCGCAGTGGGGCGCAGTCCGCGCCCCGATGCCGTTGCGAACCGCTCGCCGCTCTTCGCGCTCCGCAAATTCGTTGTTTCGATGGAAGGAGAAGTGTACGATGCGCGAGCTACAGCCCTGAATCGGGAACTCGGGTTAAAAACGCCTGCGGCAGGCCCGTGGAACAACGGTCAGCCGGGCCATAGCCGAAGCACACTAGGAGGCTTTATGCGCTTTTCGCGGTCAACGAAGTTCATCGGTCTCGCTGTCACTCTGGCGGCTGCGGTGGCATTGGCCAAGCAGCCCGCGCCGCCGCCGGCCCCACAATCGTCGGCTCCTCAGATGAAGACCTTCACCTCGGCGGCCGAAGCCACCGCGCTCGTTGCCAAATCAAAAAGCGAGCGCAAGGAAGCCCAGCCCAACGTCACGCAACCCATGCTGGAGCTGGGAGGGTATAACGGGCACATGGAATATCGAGCCTCGGTGGGCAATGCGGCCGTCCATGAAAACGAGGCCGAGCTTTTTTACGTGATTGACGGATCCGCCACTCTGGTCACCGGCGGCAAGCTCGTCAACGAGAAACGAACCGATGCCACCAACCTCGCTGGCTCCGCGATCGAGGGCGGAACCCCGCGCACCATCGCCAAAGGCGATTGGATTCTCGTTCCGGAAAAGACGCCGCACTGGTTCAGCCCCATCAACGGCGTGCTGGTCCTGTTCTCCATGCACGTCCCCGGGACCTTTTCCCCGGGGAAATAAATGTAGCGCCGGCTTGCCCTGAGGGGCGCGGAGCGAATCGAAGGGCTTGCCCTGAGGCCCGAAGGGAGTCCCCGAAGGGCTTCAGCCCGGCATCTGGCTTTATGCCTTGTAGCCCACGGCCGGCGCCCGCCGCAGTAACCCGGGTCCCCAACGCGCGCCACGTTTGCGTGCGTTGGGGTGGTGTGGCGGGGCCCCTGGGGATTTTTCTTGATGTAGCGTCGGCCTGCAGTAGCGCCGGTGTCCCCGGTAAGGGGAGCCCGGCGCGTTAAAGAAGCCCGGTATCTTCTTCGGGCGACCCATCCCTCCCCGCCTCCATCGTCGCTCCGGAGGGACGCGAACCCCGACCTTCTTTTACGGTTCATGCCTTCGACTGTCGACGGGCACGCCATCGCGTATACTGCGCACATGTTGATGGTCATCTTCGGCGCCGGTGCATCCTTCGATTCGAGCCCAACGTACGCGCCGGGAATGACACCGCCGACTGAACCTGGTCTCCACGACAACTTTTTTCGGCCACCACTCGCAAAAGAGCTGTTCGCGGACAGACCTCTTTTCATGGACGCTCTCGATGCCTTTCCGCAGTGTAAGACCATCGTGCCTAGGCTGAGGGACCCAAGGGTCATATCTGGCGAGATATCGATCGAGGCTCTCCTTCAGGAAATCGAGGCAGAGGCAGAGGCATACCCACGAGGACGGCAGGAACTGGCAGCGGTCCGTTTCTACCTTCAGCGCGCCATACACCAATCCGAAATGCGTTGGCTCGGCATAACAAGAGGAATCACAAACTACCTTAGCTTGCTGCGCGAGATAGAGCGTACGTTCCCGAAGGAACCAGTATGCCTCGTCACCTTCAACTACGATACTCTTCTCGAACACGCGCTCCGCCAGTTCGATCTCCCAATCACGAACATCGATGACTACACTAAGAAGCATCCGTTCTTTAGAGTCTTCAAGCTACACGGTTCGACAAACTGGGTACGAGAGATAGAGATAAACGCTCCTATCGACATGAGGCCGAGTTCCAATCCTGAAGCAGCGATCTACGGCCAGATGATGGAGCGGATAGCTGAAATACATGTCACTGACAGATACGTCTTCAGCCCTCACGACGCAATCGGAATTACCCTAGGTAAGCCGGTATTCCCGGCGATCGCCATCCCTGTGGAGAAGAAAGGCAGTTTCGAGTGTCCCCAGTACTTGATCGAAGAGCTCACCACCCTGCTGCCTCAAGTAACCCAGATTCTGGTTATAGGCTGGAGCGCGACCGAGGCTCATTTCCTCGCGCAATCCGCCTAGTCCTACCTCCGAACCGGTCGGGTTTACCCAGTTTATTCGCAGCCGCCGCGCCGAACAGATTCTCGGTGTATTTCAGACTCGACCCTAAGCTCTGGCGGGCCATGCTGATCGTCGCCGCGCTGCTCGCGTCACGGTGCGATTTCAAGGAGGTCGAAAAATACCGTGTCCACGTAGCGTTTTATCCGCTGAACTTCCGACCTGCTTTGGTGAACGTGCGTAGCTAGAGCCGCGCGGTTATAGATTGCTCGCATTACTTCACCGGAGAGTTCTTCGACAAGATTTGTCGACTTTTCGGCTGACTCTCTCTGAGTCTTGTTTCGTTCTCGGGAGGTCAGAATGTAACGAGTCTTCTGCTTCATCGTCGGAGTCTTCTGTCCATCCTCTTGCTTGTACCAGCTTTGTCCCTCGACGTCAGCGTCGGGCGCGAGGTGATCAAGCGTTTCCCGCAACGCCTCTCGAAACTCGGCTGCTGTTCCACGATAAGACAGCCGCTCCCTGTCAGTCAGATCGGATAGTCCTTGTCGATAGGACGCCGCGGCACTTGGTACGAGGGACTCAAGTGTTTTCAGAATCAGACCCTCCTCGCGAGTCGCTGACAACCGCGTAGCCAGTGCCAATGGTTTCGCGAGAGCCGAGATCTGAAATTCGGAAAGCTGCTTCCGAAGCGCGCCGATTGTCTTCAGATAGGTACTTCGAGCATTGTTTCCTTGTGTAAGACGAATCAGTTGCTGCCACAACTCGTCGTGATTTCGAAGGCGTTGCTTTTCGCTACTTGCCGCAACCACACTGGACCTTACGTCGTTGAAGTAACGCGTCGCAAGCCCGATGGCTCGATCCTTCGAACTCTGGTCGTTAACGTTTACAGCTTTGCCTCGACGCAGCGAGGCACCGAGGGCCTCGACATCCGCTATGAGCTGACCAATCATTACTTCCGCTTCGCGGTACGCCGACCATTTTTAACAGGTCTCCTTCTTCTTGAGGTCGTTGTGCGTTCCGCCCCACGAGGCATGCCGTGGACGACGAGATTATGACCAACAGCATTTAACTTGTATTCGCCGTTTCCAACTGCATCGAGATATCCAGCACCCTTTGCGTTCGTTAAAGTGAACTGAGTCTTTTCCGGAAGTGGGAAGTCTGCGATCTTGAAGTACGTTTCGATATCCTTAGTAGTAATCGCATTTTTGCGCTCTTCCTTGGGAGCCATGTTGGCCAAATAATAGGCGACGAGTGCCGCCATCTCGTTGGCGGAGCGAGGGTTCTTCCGCTCTTTTAAATCCTTGATGTGAACTGGCCCTACTTGCGCTTCTACTACTCCTTCTGGGGCGTCAAGGCTCACATCCGCGCCGCGCGTCTGCCGACCGTATTCAAGGACGATCTGAAGACGCCCAAGCACGTACTCAAGGACGTTCGCGCGAACGTCGGGTGCTAAGGGCTCAAGTGCATTGAGGACTGCCTTTATGGCCTCGATTTCTTTATCGATATGTTCCGCCACGAGCGAACCTCCTCAGAGCCTGCGTCACTTTCTTATCAATATACTCGTGGGAGGTTAACACACCAGAGCGGCCTTTTGTTTTTGAGACGACTCCGAAACTCCCGCAAAATCAGCCGGTGGTATGATTCCCAAACTATGAAGTGGCAGCAGCGCCTATCTCGAAAGCTACGGAGAATCGCTCACAGGTGGGTACCGCGATACTGGAACACTTGCCTCGACTGCGGATTCTTGACCGTGAACGGCCACGGTGAGGTAAACGCGGATTACCGTCGAACGATAGCGGTAGAGGGTAAAGCTGGATGGTTTGCGGACGGCATCACGATCAACTGCTACAAAGGTCTCTGGTATTGGGACGAAGATTCTTTTAGCGTCATCACCTTTGAGGCCAACCGGTCGCGCTTCCGCTGCGTAGGTTTTCGCCGCCATCTGCCGGGCCGCTCACCTCAGCAGCATTTAGGAATCGAGGACGAGGGACGCGCGTTTCGGAAGCAGGTTTGGCTGGCGTTGCTTCCGTTCGTCGGAGCTTTAGCGGGAGCAGTGATTGGAGCTTGGGTTAGTCTCAGGCATCACTGAACCCTCTCGGCTTTCGACTCGGGGACTCCGCGCCCAAGGGCCTCTTGCTCTTTGTTTACTTTCGCCTAGACTACTACTATGAAGCTCAATAAATTCCTACTGCCGATCTCGCTCGCGACTGCTTTGATCGTTACGTCTGGGGCTCCTTGCCCAGGGCCTCTCCACACGGAGCAATTTCAAAATCTGCCTCAGCTTACGGTACAGACAGCCACGATCGTCTCGACGAATACGGCGCCGCCGCCGGGTCAGTTTGAGTGAACCTATGAACACGCGCTGGCTTCATGAGGCCTTCTCCAAGTTCGAACGTGGTATGTCCGTATTAAGCCCGGAGGCTAAGAAGGCAATCGCACGTGACTATGATCCAGACCCGGAAGATCAACTTGGTTTCAAGGCATTGACGCGGTTCAAAAGACGGATCACTTTTATTGTCTACCTCGCTCTTTGTATTGGAATCCCCTGGGTCCTACTGCACTTCATCATCAAGTATTGGTGAAGGGTTCTCGGGCGACTCTCCTCCGAGCCTCCGATTTTTCGGCTATACTTTTGGCTATTAAACCCTGCGTCATAAGCGATTGTACGGCATTTAGCGTTTCCGTCTCAGGCGCTAAACCCTCTAGAATCGCAAGAATTGCCTACAAGAGTATTTAGAATGGCTTTTCGCGCATAAAAAAGTCGGGGAATTGAGCAACCCAATAGCGGGGTCGTCGAGCCGAAAAAAGGCCGTGACTTTGTTAACGTGCGGAAGTCCCGCGACTTCTTCCGGGATCCCGGGACTGCGGGACTCCTGATGACTTTGCGAGCGCCGCGAAGCTCCTGATGCCCATGACGTTCGCGGCAAGGATGACGTTCGCGCGAAGACGCCTGCGGCAGCGGGGTGCAAAGCGGCGCGAAGGAGGGCACACAGCCAAGAGTGGCTGTGCCACCGAACCCATGCTGGTGTTGAAGCACAGGTATACTCGCCACAGACTCTTCGCTATGATTGCCTCTAAGGACGCAGTCAATGGCATTGGACTGGTCAAAATGTGCGGCGGTGGAAAGCGTGCCCGGAAAAGTGAGCGGAGCATGGGTGTTCCGGGGGACACGTATTCCCGTAGCGGCTGTTTTTGAGAATTTGGAAGACGGCCTCACGATCGACCAGGTTGTGGCCTTGTATGACGGGCTGACGCGTGAGCAGGTTAAAGCGGTCCTGGAATTCACCGCCCAGAGCCTCGAAACCCCTTCCTCTACGCGGTAATGCGAATTCTTTTCGACCAGGGGACTCCGGTCGCCATCGGCGACGCGCTGCAAAATCATTCCGTGCGAACCGCTAACGCGCAGGGTTGGAGCACGCTCACAAATGGAGAACTCTTTCGCGTTGCGGAGCAGGCCGGTTTCGAAGTGCTGCTGACGACCGACACGAGTCTTCCTCATCAGCAGAATATGCGAGGACGTAAGCTGGCGGTGGTGATCCTGACGAAGAACCGTTGGGCGCTGATCCAGCCGAGAATGGGAGAGATCGCCGCTGCGATAAATTCAGCGAAGCCGGGCACGTATTCCGTGGTCGATATTCCGGATGCGGAGAGATCGTTTTAGCGAAGAAGGGCGCACAGCCAAGAGTGGCTGTGCCACCGAACCCATGCTGGTGTTGAAGCACAGGTATACTCGCCACAGACTCTTCGCTATGTTTTGGCGCATAAAAAAGTCATGACCTTCAGCAGCGACGAACTGATCCTGGCCCTGGTCAGCCTGGTGCGCGCCACGCGGCCGAGCATGCTGCGCCAGGAAGCCGACGGCTTCAGCGTGGATTTCGAGGCCATCGCCCGCAGCAAGACTCCGGGCGATGCCGATCGGCTGCTGTTGAAGATGGGGTCGGTGATGGGAGCCGAGACGCCGTATCCGGCGAAAAATCCGGACAGCAGCGTCTCGCTCGATCTGGACGCGGGCGAAGCGCGGCAGATCGCCGACGCGCTCGCCAAGCTGGAAACCGTGCAGGCTTGGCCCGAGGACGTCATGGAGATGAGCCGGGCCCTCCGCGCCCGCCTCGCTTCGGATGCCGCGGGGGGAGATGAGGAGGCCACATGATCGCAAGGATCTGGCGCGGATACACCCGGCCCGAACACGCCGACGCTTACGAGTCCATGCTGAAACCGGAACTTCTGCCGGGAATTGTGGCACAGCCACTCTTGGCTGTGCTCACGATTTGCGCCGCATGTATGTGTACAGGCAGGAGTGCCTGTGCCACAAAGATGCCTCATGAGAGGCAAGCTGAGCCACCCCTCTGATTTCGGGGCAAGTTGCAAACCCTGGCGCGAGTAGGCAAACTGAATCTTGGCCGACAGAGTGGGCACATTAAATAAATGAATCCTCCTTACGACATCATCTGCATCGGCGCCGGCCCCACCGGCCTGGCCTGCGCGATTGAGGCCAAGCGCGCGGGCCTGCGTCCGCTGGTCATTGATAAAGGCGTGTTATGCAATTCGCTCTACCGCTACCCGGTGAACATGGTCTTCTTCACCACGCCGGAATTGCTGGAGATTGGCGATCTGCCCTTCGTGAGCGCGGCGGAAAAGCCCACGCGCGTCGAAGCGCTCAAGTATTACCGCAAATGCGTGGAGCACTACGACCTCGAGCTGCGTTTGGGCGAAACCGTCACGCGCGTGGATGGCGGCGACGGAAGCTTCCGCGTGCACACCAGGGTCACTGAGAACAACCCTGCAATCAAGACGCGCGATGGCGGCGCCGGCGCCGCGAGCGATGCTCCGGTTGTCGAGCGCCAAAAGGGCGTGGAAATCACGCCGCTTTTGGCGCATGAAAACGTCTACGAATCGCGCAAGCTGATCGTGGCCACCGGATACTACGACTTGCCCAATCGCCTGGGCGTGCCTGGCGAAGACCTGCCTCACGTCTCGCACTACTACACCGAGCCGCATCCCTACTGGCGGCAG
>QHYR01000045.1 GCA_003223315.1 Acidobacteriota bacterium
CGCCAGTTAAAAGCAAGCGAGGCCACCCGCCACATTCCAATCATTGCCTTGACAGGGCATGCTTTGGTCACGGACCGAGAGAAAGCCCGCGAGGTTGGTTGCGACGAATACGAAACCAAGCCCATAGACTTTGGGAGGTTGAGCCGCAAGATAGACAAGTTACTTCTCGATAAGAAATTGGCCTGAGACACAGTGCAATTCTTTGCCGGCAGACGCGCAGGTTATCTGAGCTCACTCGATCTTAACGGAGCGGGAGATCTGATGGTCCCTGGCAAGCGGCTCGAATGTGACAGGCTCAATGGAGTAGAAACCTGTGCAACACCAACATGACCTTTGCAGCGCACTCGAGGCCAGACTGGAAATGGCCGAGAAGACCCTTTCCCATTGCGATTGCAACCTTCAGCTCACCATACAGATCTGGATGGTAGCCGCCGAGGACATCGAATCGTTGCTGGCGCAACGGGCGCACAATAGCGCAGAAATTGCCCGCCTGATTCAGCAACTTCGAGAACAAGCCGAATCAGAAGAGGAAAGACAATTGCTGGATGCCGCGACGCCGCGCTGGAGCTTCAGCGAGAGTTATGGGGAGCTTCTTCGCCAGATCGTGGATGGACAGGCTTGCGGCGAGGCTGGGGCCGAAACGAACAACGTCCTGCTGCCTCTTTTGCTAGATCACGCCTCTTGGAAGGCTTTCGTGGAGTTCTTACGCGCACAACTAGGATCCGCCGAGCTCACGGATGAATCCAGGGAGAAAACGATTGGCCGGACGTGGCAGCTTGTGCGCCAGAACCAGGTGCTGAGAAGCGTGGTTGCCGAGCGCAAGCGCCTCCAGGAAAGACTTGCACAATTGGAATCGATCGTAGAATGCGCAAATGACGCGATTGCGGTTTATACCCTCGGGGGTACGATCGTCAGCTGGAACGCGGGTGCAGAGAACCTTTACGGCTATTCGGCAGGTGAAGTACTTGGGCGTTCGAGATATATGCTGATGGCGGAGGGCCAACCGGACGAGGTAAGCGGAATTTCCGAAAAACTGAAACGGCGAGAGAAAATTCAACTGTGCGAGGCCATCCATGTGCGGAAAGACGGAAAACGGATACACGTCGCCGTGTCCTTGTCCCCGGTGAAAGAGGTGAACGGCAGCGTGGTTGGATTCGTGGCGATCACGAGAGAAATCCGCAGCTCAAAAGCCGCGCCGCGTTCTCGAGACAGGAGGCGCGATAAGGCAAGCGTCTGAGCAGGGAACGGCATCGCTGTGCCGGCGTCCACGCAACTTCCATCGTTCGGCCCTCCCAACACTTTGTAAAGCAGAGTCATAACCAAACAAGTGAGCTCGAACCGCAGCCGTCGGTGTAGTATCGAGTCGATCAGACGGGCCAAAATCGAAGTCACGAATTAAGCGCCATTGCGGAAACAGCAGCCTCGACGTTACCAAAACCTTGATGCGCTGGGGGCGGGCCATGAGCGTAGTGCAGAATTCTTCAGTCGCCGGTGTCGCGGCACTCGCCGCATTGTCTGACAAATCGCGGCGGGCAGCGATTCTTTGCGGTTGCATCGTGGCATTCGCCTATTCAGCCAACTACACCAATCACGCCCCTCTGGCACCCGCGCTGATGCGTGAATTTGGGTTTAACCAAGCCCTGGCGGGGTTTCTGACGACCGGCATCTTTGCGACTCATGCCCTGATGCAGATTCCGGGCGGGCACCTGGTTGACCGGCTCGGCGCAAAGCGCGTGCTCTTGTGCGCCCTCGCGTGGGTCACGCTCGGCAACCTGGGAATGGCATTTGCCGGCGCGTATTGGCAGTTGCTCCTATGCAAGATTTTCACCGGCATCGGAACCGGGGTTTGCTTTGTAGGGGGCGCACGCTACGTGCACGCGGCGGCGGCCGGACGGCAGCTCAACGTGGCACAGGGACTGTTCGGCGGTTCCGTCCAACTCGGCGCCGGGTTTGTGATTTTCGCTGTGCCGAGACTCTATCTTTTGGCCGGATGGCGGGCGACGTTTCTCGTATCCGCCGGAATGGCGCTGGCGGCGGCGATCATCTGGCTGGCCGGGGCTCCCAAGGTTACATCCGGCGCTGCCCCGCCCGGCCGGTTCCGCGAGATGTTAGTGGCTCGTCAGCTCTGGCTGCTGGGGCTCGTGCAAATGGCTAGCTTCGGCCTCTCCCTGGTTGTGGGGTCATGGGTTGTGGTCATGCTGACAAAGGTGCTGAAAGTTCCCGCCACTCAGGCTGGGCTCATCGGATCGCTGGTACTGCTGCTCGGCATCGTGTCGCGACCGCTCGGAGGTATACTGCGCCGCCATATGGGCATCCGTCCCCTGTTCATCGGAAGTCTCCTGATGATAGCGCTGGGCTGTTTCGCGTTCGTGTCTACCTCAATTTCTTTGGGCATCGCGCTGACGGCGGTTGTGCTGATTGGCATGGGCGTCGGCCTCCCCTACTCCGCGATGTTTTCGCGTGCCGGAGCGTTGTTTCCAGGCCGGGCTGGAGCGGCCATGGGGTTAGTGAATATGCTGGGAATTATTATGATCCTCGGCGGCGCTCCGCTTGTGGGGCACTTAGCGGATTTGTCTGGTACCTTCCGGACCAGCTTCGTTTTGCTCGGTGGCTTTTCGTTGTTCGTGTGTGCGGCCGTGCCTTTCATCGATAACGATGAGCCGATACTTTCAACGGCCTAACTCCCGGGGCGTGTACCTGGACAAGCCCAGGCCCCTCCCAAAGCCACCGCTCATAAGATTTTGTTAAGGTTCCCTTAAGGTTAGAAGTATAAGAGTCCAGCCCGTTTCCTTTCCTTCTCGAAAAATAGTCGGCCTGATCCGAAGTGTTTTTCTCTGAAGACGCCTGGGAAGAGGTGTCTTACGAACTTCTCGACTGTTCTTGGGGCCTTTGCTGCGTCGTTCGGAAACGCAGTTCTTTGCTGCGTGATCATTCCTCCTGAGACCATTTTTCTATATACCCGCGCTTACCCGTCCTCTTTTCCAGGTTTCTGGTTGCCGGATCTAAATTTGGCGGAAATACGTAGATAGGACGAAACAGGAGGTGTGTTCATGAAAGGGAAACTAGGCCAACTCTTACTTTTCGGGAGTGTCCTGAGCCTGAGTCTGTCGCTATCGCTCCCGCTTCGAGCGCAGGTATCTGGCGCCATTGTCACGGGTGCTCTCACTGACGCGCAGGGAGGTGCCGTCGCCGCTGCAAAAGTCTCTGCCCGGAACGTCCAAACCAACGTCGTTACCGAAACCACCACCAATGTCGACGGCGCGTACAGCATTCTGAACCTGATCCCGTCGGATTACGAAGTTTCGGCATCGGCGTCAGGCTTCAGCACCTCGGTCGCGAAAGTGACCCTCACCGTGGGCGCCAAGCAAGAGATGAATTTTTCGTTGAGCGTCGGTCAGGTGACGCAGGAGGTTCAGGTAACGAGCGCAGTGCCGGTAGTGGAACTGACTAGTTCCACTCTTTCCGGAAACGTCGAGAGCACGGAAGTCCGAGAACTCCCCTTGAATGGCCGTGACTGGGGCTCTCTGGCCTCGCTGGAGCCGGGCGTCGCAAAGGTCCAGGCTCATCCTACCGGAACCCAAGCTTCTCGCGGTTTAGGCATACAAATGACCATCAACGGACAGCGGCCCACGCAAAATAGTTATCGGCTGGACGGGGCGCTCGTGAATGATTATTCCAATGCGGGCCCCGGGAGCGTACTCGGTCAGAACCTAGGCGTGGATGCCGTTCAAGAATTCTCCGTGCTAACGAGCAACTATTCCGCGGAGTACGGTTTCACTTCTGGCGGGGTAATCAACGCAGTCACGCGTTCGGGCACCAACACGTTCCACGGATCTGCCTTCGATTTTCTGCGCAATGAAAAATTTGACGCTGCCAATTACTTCAACAATGCTAATAGCCTCCCCAAACAGCGTTTGGAGCAAAACCAGTTCGGAGCGTCGGCAGGAGGACGCATTCTTAAGGACAAGGTCTTTCTCTTTGGGGACTACGAGGGCGTGCGTCAGGCCAAGGGAACAGCCCTAACGCAGTTCACCATTTCCGACGCCGTTCGCGCCGGCAACGTCACGAACCTATCCACCGTAACTAACGGTTCCACCGGCGTTGTGAGTGCCGTCCCTATAGACCCGTATATCCAGAAGTACCTCGCTTTTTTTCCGAAGCCGACCGGCCCCGCCAATTGTACGAGCTGTAACGCGAACGTTGCGCCGTATGCTTGGAATCAAGTACAACACACAACAGAGAATTTCTTCACTGTCCGATCCGATCAGAGGCTTTCGGCCAAGGACAGCCTGTTTGAAACATTCGTGCGCGACCCCTCGAGGTATACCTTGCCGCAAGCGCTCAACCAGGTTTTCGTAGAGTTCTTCGCCTACCGGGAAGCCGCAGTGCTCGAAGAGACTCACGTGATCAGTTCGTCCATGGCCAATACGGTTCGGGTGGGCCTGGACAAGACCAACGGCAAGACGAATAACTACAATGACTTCGCCTCACAAGCGATAAACCCCCTGGCGGCGGACACCTCTCTCAACGAGATCCCGTCGCAGGGGACCGCTCATGGCCAACCCACCGTCAATCTGACGAGCACGAATATAACGACCCCTGTGCTGCTTTGGGGAGGAACGCACCAGGACCTGTACAACCAAATCTTGCAAGTCTATGACGATGCATTCGTCACGCGGGGCAACCACGGCCTGAAGTTCGGCTTTGAATTCCTGGGACAACAGAACGATACCATTGCCATCAACGGGATAAACGGCAGCGCCACCTTTACGGGCGGGTTGGCGACTACGATTGCAAATACGGACTGCGGGACGTCGGCGGGCGGCATTGATGCTTCTTGCGGGGCGCTGGTCAACTTTCTGACCAACCAGCCGCGCGTTGCGGTTACGCCTGCCGATCTGACCGCAAGCAATAAGCATTACGTGCGTGATAAGGTTTTCGGCGTATACGCGCAGGACGATTGGCGCCTCCGTCCTAATCTGACGCTCAACCTGGGGCTTCGTTACGAAATGCAGACCAACCCCACTGAGAAACACGGTGAAGTGGCATATTTAGCGGCTGCTAATGGTCCGTCCACGAATTTGAGAAACTCCTTTTACACGCGCAACCCTACCCTCAAAAACTTCGAGCCCCGCATTGGTTTTGCTTGGGATCCATTCCATAACGGCAAGACCGCGGTCCGAGGCGGTATCGGAATGTTTGATCAGTTGCCGGGTGCGTACATCAACGCGCTGTACAATGCTACGACGGCTCCCTTCCTGGGTACCTACGGTACCGTTGGCCCCCCAGTCGGTAACTCCCCCCTCCCCGGTACATTCCCATATGGTATTCCGGCACAACTGCCCACGGTTTTGCCTACGCAGGTGGTATGGGCTTACACCGACGCAAATATTCGGCGGAATTACATAACGCAATGGAATTTCAGCGTTCAGCGGCAACTCGCCGCCAACACGACGATCACGGTCGCGTATGCAGGTTCCCACGGGGTGCACAATCCCTTTCTGACAGAAGGGGGCAATTCGGTTCAGCCAGTGAACGCCGGAAATCCGATCCCCGGCGTCGGCTACTATTGGCCGATTCCATGGTCCAATGTGAAGAACTGCGCGCCACCGCCCCCGTTTCCGCCGGTGGGGGACGGCGTGACCTGCCTCACAGCGGCCGAAAAACAGGCTCGGTTTTACAACCCGAACATCCAGACCTGCCGCTGCATCTTTTGGGAGGGCACTTCCTCTTACAACAGTCTTCAACTGAGGTTTGATCAAAGGCTGTTCCACGGCCTTCAAGTGCAAGGTTCGTTCACCTGGAGTAAGAGTATCGACGATAGCTCGGGAAGCGCCGCTGCCGACACGTTCAGCAATGAGTGGAATGCGCTGCCGACCTACGACATGAGGCTCGTGCGCGGGCTCTCATCTTATGATATCCCACGTAACCTGGTCATAAATGGCCTGTATAATGCTCCAACTCCGAAGTCACTGGGGTCCGTGGCGGATCACATGTTGGGTGGATGGCAAGTGGGCATCATCGCTCAGGCCAGCGACGGTTTCCCGCTGATGCCCAGCATGGGCATGGACAATCCGGATATGCTCGGCGAGATCATTCAGACTCTCAATCCGCCGAACGTTGTAGCCGGCTGCAAGATCGTTAACCCGGGGAATACAGCCCATTATTTGAATGCAGGATGTTTTTCAATGGTGCCTCAAACCGCAACGAATACTCCTTTTTGCGATACGGCTCGCGCAGCGAAGTTGGGCTCCCCGGGCTTCTGTCCAAACATTCGTGGCAACCTGGCACGGAATACAATCCTTGGGCCTGGCTTGGCTAACGTAGATTTTTCCATGGTTAAGAACAACCACATCCCGAGGGTCTCGGAGGCCTTCAATCTGCAATTCCGGGTGGAGCTCTTCAACGCCCTCAATCGCGCAAACTTTGCACAGCCCTCACTGAACCCAAACACGGGAGGTGGGCCGATGGAGGCAATCTTCGCATCGGGGCAGCCGAATACTCAGTTCGGACTCATCACCGCTACGCAAATTCCGAACCGTCAGATTCAGCTTGCGTTGAAGCTAATTTGGTAGGCAGCGGTTTGGCTGCAAACAAAATTTAGAATCGCAAGAATTTCATTTGAGGAGCCAGGAATGAAAAGGATAGCCATCGTCTTGAGTTTGTGCGCGATCTTCGCCTTGAGCGCGAGAGCGCAGCAACAGCCGAAGCCCTACGTCAATAAGCAGGCGCCTATGGAGCACTGGTTTGGCCTTCTAAGGCTTGTGGAGACGATCCCGATCCCCACCGAAGGGTATATCGATCACCTCAGCTACGATCTGAAAAACCAGCACCTGTTTATTTCCGGCGAGAACAATAAGAAGCTGGTGGTCGTGGATATGAAAGCGGGCAAGGTGATCCACGAAACGCCCCTCGGCGGAAATCCTCGTAAGCCCTTCTTTGACCCTGCCACCAATGAACTTTGGCTGGACCTCGGAGATAACACCGCCGTAGCCATCAGCGGGACCACCTTCGAGGTGACGAAGACCGTCGAACTGACCGGTGGAAAGGGCGCCGCGCATAGGGATCCGGATAACGCGGCCTACGATTTCGTAAAGGGGTTGTATTATGTTGGCATCGTTACGGGGCAGGGAAATAAGGATGGCACGATAGAGATCGTGGACACGAAGGCCGCCAAGCTGGTGGGCAGCATAAAGATGGATGGCAACGATCCGGCGGGCATGATACTCGACCGTGCCGCAAATAGGCTGTACGTGGGCATGGGGGATGTGGTGAACGGCGAGAGTGTCGTCAAGGTGATCGACACCAACAAGCGGGCCGTTATTGCCGAGTGGCCGATCACGGGGGGCCCGCAGCCCCATACCGCAGGTCTGGATGCAGCTCACCATCGCCTGTTCATGGGCAGCCGGCTGGGAGGCGGACACGTGGCCGATCCGGGTAAGTTTGTGGTCATAAACACGGACACAGGGAAGGTGGCTCAAGCGCTGGACGCTGCGGGCGGGGCGGATGAAATCTTTTATAACGCCGCGAATTCGCGTGTCTACTTCTCCGGGAGCAGCGGAACACTGGTCGTTTTTCATGAGGACGATCCAGACCATTTCCGGCAACTCGGAAAAGTTCCGACGGGGGCGATTGCGAAATCGGGTATGTGGATTCCGGAACAGAAGCGATACTATTCAGCTGTCCCGAAGCACCTGGTCCAGCTGATGCCGACCACGCAGTATGGCGTAGGCGACTGGGTCACCGAAGAGTCCCATCTCATGGTCTTCGAAGAGGTGCCCTGAAGACTTCAGAAGCAGTCTTTGGCAAACAATGCGAGCGGGTCAAACCTGATGCAGCCGAGTGCGGTGGTAAAAGCAGAGACAACACCCGCGGAACGCTTCCAGATGTACGTTGACGGGCAGTGGGTCAGCGCCGAAGGTGATAGGACTTTCGAAGTGCGCAACCCAGCGGACCGAACCGTGGCGGGAATCGTTCCGGATGGTGGGATTCCCGAGACGCGCCGCGCGATCGAGTCAGCCCATCGTGCGTTTCCGGCGTGGTCGCGCACGCCGGCCAAAGATCGCGGCGTCATTCTAAAGGGGATCATGGAGCTAATGGCCGAGCGACGCGACGAAATCGCCAAGTTGGTCGTGCTCGAAAACGGGAAGCCTTACGAGGAGGCCAAGGGCGAGGTCGGATTTTCAATGGGCTACTTCGGGTGGTTCGCCGAGGAGGCCCGCCGTACTTATGGCGACGTGGTCTCGTCGCCATTCGCGAATAAACGGCTCTGGGTTTTGCGGCAGCCGTTGGGTGTGGTGGGAGCCATTACCCCGTGGAACTTCCCAGCCAACATGATCACGAGGAAGATTGCCCCGGCTATGGCCGCCGGCTGTACAGTGGTGCTGAAGCCAGCCTCAGCCACCCCCATGACAGCGCTGGCCATTGCCCGCTGCGCTCATGATGCAGGCCTCCCTCCGGGGGTGCTGAATATCGTCACCGCCGCCAAGTCCGCGGCCATCGGTGACGAGCTCCTTAGAAATCCCCATGTCAAGAAGATCGGCTTTACCGGCTCTACCCAAGTGGGCAAGGGCCTCATGAGGCAAGCGGCAGATCAAATCAAACGAATATCCTTCGAGTTGGGAGGCAATGCGCCATTCATCGTCTTCGACGATGCTGATTTTGACAAAGCAGTCGAAGGCGCAGTGGCTATGAAATTCTTGCGGGTCGGCGGGCAATCCTGCATCTGCGCCAATCGGATTTTCGTCCAAGAGACCATTGCTGAACGTTTTATCCCGGCATTTGTGGAGCGGACCAAAGCGCTGAAGGTAGGGCCCGGCTTCGAACCAGGAATGCAGGTGGGACCTCTCATCAACGAAGAAGCACTAAGGAGCATGCAACGTTTCGTGGAGGACGCTACCTCCGGCGGGGCCAGAGTCCTTATCGGTGGCAGGCGGTATACGAGGCCACCACTGGACAGGGGATTTTTCTTTGAGCCCACCGTGCTGGTGGGTGTGAAGGACGACATGCCCGTATGCACGGAGGAGATATTCGGTCCCATCGCGCCAATCCTCACCTTCCAGACGGAGGAAGAGGTGCTGCGCCGGGCCAATGCGACGAGCTACGGCCTGGCAGCCTATTTCTACACCCGGGATTACGCCCGGGTGGCGAGGGTGAGTGAGGGCTTAGAAGCCGGGCTCGTAGGCGTCAATGACGCGCAGGGCTATACCCACGAGATCCCCTTCGGCGGCTTCAAGGAGAGCGGGCTCGGTCGCGAAGGGGGCCGCGAAGGGATCGACGAATATCTCGAGGTAAAATCACTGGTTGTGAATCTAGGGTGAGCAGCTCCGACAGACGCCAATTACATAAAAGAGGAGCGCGGGTTAGAGCAGCGTTTTGGGGCCTCGTCTCCGAGGGGAAATTCTGGGCTCATTGCGAAGTGACTTCTTAAGGGAGGATTTGTGATGCAAAGGAAGACTGGATTAAGAATTTTTGGTCTCTTGATTCTCACGGCGTTACTGGCGCCTGCAGGGGTTCGCTCTCAGACCCCTGCGACATCTCAAGCGCCTCAAACTACGGCCATCCGCGCGGGGCGATTATTCGATCCCAAGTCCGGTACAAACTTGATGAATCAGGTAGTGATCATTAAGGGCGACCGGGTTGCGGATGTTGGTCCGGCTGATCGCGTGCAGATTCCGCCCGATGCCAAAGTAATCGACCTAAGCAGGGCGACAGTGCTGCCAGGTCTGATTGATGGTCACGTCCATCTCACTGACGCATCCGTCGGCCTGCAACACCAGATGATGGTAGCCCTGTATAGCGCCACGCAGAGTTTGAACGCCGGATACACCACCTTGGTTCCCATGGGGTCGCATGGCGGCGGTTACGCAGACGTGGAGTTACGCAATGCCATCGATGCCGGCTTCGTCCACGGTCCGCGCATACTTCCGGCGGGGCCTCTCATCGAGATCACCAGCCCCGGAAAAGCAACCTTTCCTTTGGACTGGAAGCCGTTCGAACCCTCCCTATATGCCAATGGGCCTGGGCAGTTTCGAGAGGCGGTGCGCCAACTGGCGCACTATGGCGCGGACCATATCAAAATCACAACCACGGGCGCCTTTTACTTCAAACCAGACACCGGCGAGATGGTGAACCAGGAACTTCCCACTCTCGATGAAGTCAAAGCCGCGGTAGAGGAAGCACACCGACTGGGCCTGTTTGTAGCCAGCCATACCTATGGGGGTCCCGGCCTAAAGCACGCGATTGAAGTGGGAGAAGAGGACATCCAGCATGGCTTGGCGGCCGACGATGAAGATATAAAAATGCTGGTCCAAAAGAATCTTCCAATCACATCCACGATTCTGGACCAACGCCAGGATGAGCCGGGCGACTTAAAGCGCTTTGCGCCGTACAGCCGTTGGCGGATACAGCAGGTGACGTGGAAGAAAATGATGACTGCCGGTGTAAAGCTGGGTTTCGGTAGCGGTGCCGCGCCGGTCACAAACGGGCAAGGAAGAATCTACAATCTGGCGTGCCAATGTTCGCATGGTGTGCAAGGGGAGATGTTCCCCGTGTTCGTGAGCTGGGGAGCGACGCCCGTGTATACCCTGCGCATGGCTACGATGGTCAATGCGGAGATCATTCACCAGCAGAACAATTTGGGCAGTATCGAGAAAGGTAAATTCGCCGACGTCATCGCAGTCTCCGGAGATCCCTTGCAAGACATCAGTGAAATGCAGCGCGTGAAGTTCGTCATGAAGGGCGGGGAGGTCTTCCGAGACGAGCTAACCGCTTTGGGTAATGGGGCGCTGAGAACTGCCAAATGAAGTAAGCGCTGATAAGCAAGACCGATCAGACAAATCGCTATTTCCTGCGCGGGGCACATAGCCTCTCATTGGGCTGATGAGTACTACCGGTTTAGCATCGAATCGCGCAGGGGATCCGCATGAATAGCGGGCGCGGGGGTGGTTGTGCGCCGTCCGGCAGGGGGCGTGACCTCGAACGTGAAGCGGAGCGCCGGGATCTTGTTGCCCGGATGGTCGTCGGCGTAAGTCAGCTGCGGAAGTCGATAAAGTTGCTGCGATTCGTTGGGCGGCCCCTCGTAGATTCCGGGATAAAGGTCGATGAGGTGCTCGCCCGGTTCGCCCGTGGCCGTGAAGTTGATAACCACGTCGCCTTGGCTGTTGAAGCCGCAGGCGTAGCCCATGTAGGCATTGTCATAGGTCGCCACGTAGATGTTGTCGTATTCGGTCCAGCCGACACCGTTTAGGTGAATCCTCACAGGTGTGCCCGCCGGTCCCGACGCCGGTGAGATGCTGACGATGTTGGTTTCGATGACGAAGAACGCACGCGCGAGCAGGTCATTGCCGCGCCGCAAGGCAAGCCCGTGCAAGCCCCCAAGGTCTTGTGGAATCGTCACTGGGAAGTCGATCCGTCCGTCGCTCCCCACCTTGACCTGACCGATGACGTTCTCTTGAGGGACGAAACCGGAAACGGCCACACGGCTGCCGACCGAAGTTTCCCAGATGAGCTGCAGTGACGTATCCGGCGGGAAGCCTTCGCCTCGAAGCATTGCCCGCGTGCCCACGATACCCTGCGCTGGGGCGAGCGCAAGTTTCGCGTTTGCGACTTGCACTTCTGTCTTCGGAATCACCTGCGGCTGATAGCGTTCTGCGTACGCCGCTCGCGCGGTTCCGCCTGCCGTCGTGTGGAACGTGAATCGAGGCCGCGGCAAATCTGCTACGGGCGACTGTTCATAATTAAGATAGCTTTGTCCCTGCCAGCCTGTATACACATTAACGATGTGATCTCCGACGGGGCCCGCCGCGCGAAACCGCGCCACGGCCGATCCGCGCGTGCTCGCGGCCGACACCCAACCCGCGGCGTGATTGTCCCAGTTGACCACCCACGTGCTTTCCATGGTTCGCCAACCCAGGCCTTTTACCTTCAGCTCGATCAGCGTTCCGACTGGTCCTGACATTGGGGCGAGCTCGAAAGTCTGGGTGACGTTGATGCCGTTCTGGGCGACCGGTTTGCCATCGATGAGGGCAATCACTTCGTGCACGCCGCCGTAGTCCTCGGGAATCGCAAAGCGCGCGTCGAGCCGTCCGCTGGAATCGACAGGGAACTGGCCGATCGTGGCGGTCGTTTCGGAGTATTTTTTGCCGCGGAAGTGGTAGTAATCCTCGATGACCCAGCCGCCAGTCACCGTACCCCACGCGAGATCGACTGTTTTCCCACGCGGCAAGCCTGCGGCAGTCGCATGTACGCTGGCGCCGACCACAACCGGCTTATCGTAGGCAAGATCGAGCAATGTGGGGGTGCTCTCGTTTGATGGAACAGCGGCCGCAGAATTAGAGGCCACCGCTGACTGTGATCGCGAGCAGCCAGATATTGCCGCAACAATGCCTATTAGGATCCAGACGGTAGACTGGAGAAGACGTCTCATGCTTCCGGAGGCGCGCAGCTCTGGGGCCTATTGAACGATTGTGATCTGCGACGCTTGGACCTCGAAGGGCTTGAACTCGCCGGACCGGCCCTGGGAGTCCTTTGCGGTCACTGTATAACGAACAATGCCCGTGGGCGCATCATCGGGCACCATCCACTTGGCGACCCAGAACTCGCGTTCCGGCTGCTTCTCGGTCTGGCGATCGCGCATGGGAATATCGAGTGTCTTGCCAGCATAGGTGAGGTGAACCACGAGCTGCGTCGCACGATCGCGCTTGCCCGTCGCCGGATTAATGGCGGTCATACGGAACCCCACCGGCTCGCCCGGTTTAAACTGATTATTCAGTATGCAATTGCGGGGCTGGCCCGGGGGATAGAAGTACACGACGTCGCCGTACACGATCAGGCGATCGCCGCCGGATGGCGTCTGCCCGGCGAGAGGCCAAGTTGCCGCGATCGCCACCACGGCAATGAAGGCGGCCAGCGCGGAATACCTATAAGAACTTTTCATGAGCGCAGACGTTACTCGAATCGGCTGCGACTGTCCAGCGAATTTGTTGGTCCGCGACTGACAGCTCCTTATAAGCGAAATCGTCCGGACGGAACTACAACAGGCGCCACCGATGATAGTATTTAGGCGTCACATCGAACCAAAAGGGACAATCTAGTTCGAGCAGAAGTATTTTAGCTTCCATCGAGGAGCTAGGGATGAAAACGGTGTCAAGGATTGCCGGAGTAATACTAATTTGTGTGGTCTTATTGTTGCTGACGGCGCGCGTCACGGGCTTCGAACCTAAGGAGTGTCCAAACGCCGGCGTTTCTTGGAGGTGCCGAGTGCCCGGTTTGTGGCTCAAGGGCGATGTTGCAACCAATCCGGTTCTTGATTGGTCGTTTACGGACAAATATCAGACAGTCAAAGTGCAGACCAGGGACCGGTTGTGGCTCCCTCACTCGATCACGACGTATTGTGTCTCCTATAACGGTCAGCTTTATCTGACGTCCGTTTATCGAGCGGGACTGCAATATCCGCATGGCAGACGGTGGAATGAAAACGTGGCCCGCGATCCCCGCGTGCGAATCAAGATCGGAGATCAATTGTTCGACCGCACGTTGGTATACGTCACCGATCCCGATGTAAGAGCAGCCGTGATCCGAAATAAAGCGACAAAATACCCGGAACAGATCATTCCACGCACTTCGTACATTAACGTTTTTCGCGTCGTATCCAATGACGAACGCGCCTCAAATTGATTCTGCGGAACACTTATGAAGGTGGTGATCACCGGTGCCAATAGCGCCGTCGGGCAAGCGATCCTGCGGTGCGCAGCGGCACAAGAGGCGCCGCCAACCACATTTCTCGCGGCGGTTCGCTCGGACCGTGCAGCCGAACAGATCCGGTCTGGGCCAGGCGATGCCAACCGTGTGGTCCGCATTTCCTACGATGACCCCGGCAGTCTGGATGCGGCGTTTCAGGGGGCCTCTGCAGTCATCCACCTCGCAGGAATTCTCTTCGAAAGGCCGGACTCGACGTATGAGCAGGCAAACGTTGCGTCCACTCGCAGGGTCGTTGAAGCAGCGAAGCGAAGCGTGGTGACGAAATTGGTGTTGGTCAGCGCGACGGGAGCCGATGAGACTTCTTCCAATCGCTACTACCGCACTAAAGGGCAGGCGGAGACTCTGGTGCGCACATCGGGATTGTGCTACACCGTGCTGCGCGTCCCGCTTTTGCTCGGTCG
Source organism: Acidobacteriota bacterium (assembly GCA_003223315.1). Taxonomy (GTDB): domain Bacteria; phylum Acidobacteriota; class Terriglobia; order Acidiferrales; family UBA7541; genus Palsa-189. The sequence goes on from QHYR01000045.1 coordinate 14,163, forward strand.
CGGCACGGCGGGCGCGGCGGTACTCCAGCGCTACGTAAGCGGGCGGAAGGCCAGGCTGATCGGAGGTGGCCGCAATCTTCAGCAGCCACTTTACGTGGATGACCTGGCGCGGGCTGCAGTGGTGGCTGCCACGCAACCATCCATTGCGAACAATCTCACTTTGGATCTCGTCGGCCCCATCTCGCTGCGGGAGCGGGAACTCGTCGAGCGAGCCGCTCGCTTGGTGGGCCGCGAAGTCCGGATCAGCTCGATTCCGAAAACTTTCTTTTCTTTGGTGCTGGCCATTCGTCAACGCATCAGCAGCACGGGATTTTCACGGGACATTCTTGAGGTAATCACTGCAGATACGCGTCTCGATCCGCAGCCGGCCGCGTGCAAACTGGGGATTCGACTCACCGGAATCGATGAGATGATCAAAGACAGCTTAGGACAAGGATGACGAAATGAGCGACACGCTTCCGTCGGCCAGTATTGCGTCTGCGGCAGCCGGCAAGAAGGCCAAACCGTGGCAGCGGCTATTGCCATTGCTTATCACGGCAGCCTGCTTCGCCTACCTTTATAGCCGTCTCAGCCGTGGCGCTGCGGCCGAGGGCAGCCGTCTCGTTCCGTATCTCTTGAGAAGCTTTGAGAATGTCAGCTGGCCTCGCTGGCTCATTCTGATGATTCCGTATTGTTTCCTTTATCTCGTGCTGGACAGTCTGGTTGTTTGGAGTGTGATTAATTGGTTCAATGTCAAAATCCGCTACGCCGATATCCTGCCCATTCGCGCCAGCGCCTACATTCTCTCCCTGGTGAACGAGCAAGTCAGCAAAGGGGCGATCGCATTGTATCTGAACCGGCGGGACGGCGTGCCCGGCTGGGAGATCGGCTCCAGCATGCTCTTCCTCATGTTTTGCGAGTATTACAGCCTGATGCTTTGGGCGACGATCGGCGTGATGTTGCGGTGGGGTAGTTTCCAGCCTGCTTTCCACATAATCCCTTGGATTGCATTGGGCTCCGGCGTTGTTTTTGTGTTTTTCCATCTCTTCTTCAGCGGCAGAATCGGCTCAGGGATCGCGTTCCGCGAGCGCCCGATCTTCCGCGCCTTCCGACTCGCCAAGATTTGGCACTATGGAGCTGTGCTCGCGCTTCGCGCGCCGCTGGTGATCGCTGGTGTGATTGTATATACGCTGGCCTTGAGACTCTTTGGCGGCTCGGTGAGCTTCGGTGAAATGCTGGGCTACTTGCCGGTGATCTTCTTTGGAGCAGCCATGCCTGGACCGATGCACTCGGTCGCGATCCTCTTTTGGGTTCTGCTTTTTCCTGACCGGCCAGGACAGATGACCGCCTTCGGCTTTGTCATGCACAACTTCTTTATCGTATTTAACGCGGGAGTCGGCCTGCTATTTCTCCGGCGCGCGACTCGGGAGGTGATCGGCTAGTCTGGCGGACATCAAGCGCTGACCCATGGATACGAGCGTGCTCAGAACCAGCACCCAGACCAAAAGCGTAAGCAAAGGCTGCAGAAAACGCATGCCTAGCCGAATCAGAATGTCCATACAGGGCGGGGCGAAATAGAGCATGCCGTTATAGCGGCCGAGCTTGCTCCCGCGGAGCTTGATCTGCCGGTGAATCCAGTAAGAATCAATGACGTACTGAGCGAATGCCGCAGTGATACAGATTGGCAGGATCCAAGGAAAGGCGCCGCGGGATGCACCGGCAAATATGCCGCTGACGACGAAAAGAAAATCGCTCGTGTGATCGAAGGCCCCGCTCAAAGCGCTCACGGTATCTCTGCGGCGTGCTATGGGGCCATCGAGAAAGTCCGTTACCAGCGCCGCCACCCACGCAATCAACGCTAAAAGCGCAGAGTGCGCGTCTCCTCTGGTCATGAAGTATGAAAATGGGGCGACGAGAAGCAGTCGAACTGCGGTCAGGGCATTAGCCATCCGCGGTCAAACCAGAATGTGATGAGAGGGATGACTAAGTTGCTTTGCGGCACGCATTTGATCGTTCCGTATTGTACGCGTGTTATGGCAATCCCGCGAAACGTTGATTCCTTAGCTCAGAATGGCCCGCCGCAAGCGGCAGTAGGCCGGCAGCCGTCGCCCAGGCTACGTTGACAGCAAAAGGAGGGCAAGCATATGCTTTTCGGGTGACTTAGGTTGCGACGAGAGATCTGCGCCGAAAGCGTCCCAATGCCTGATTTGGCAATTCCTCACTGTGTGGATGCCGCCCTTGAGAATGGATTAGAGGGCCGCGGTGTATCCCGCGAAGACGCGCTTTTGTTAATGAACGAAGCGCCGTTAGCGGCCTTGCTCCAGGCGGCTTCCTCGGTTCGGGACCGCTCCAAAGGCCGTTCGGTCAGCTATTCCAGGAAGGTCTTCATTCCACTCACCCATCTTTGCCGGGACTATTGCGGCTACTGCACGTTCCGCGCGGATCCCGAGAACGGCGTCAATCCCTACATGACGCCGGACGAAGTGCTGGCAGTAGCGGAAGCGGGCCGCCTTGCAGGGTGCAAAGAGGCTTTGTTCAGCCTGGGCGACCAGCCCGAGCGAGTATTCCCGGAAGCGAGAGAGTTTCTGAAAGCATTGGGCTTCGATCGCACCCTCGAATACCTTGCGGCCATGTGCCAGCTGGTGCTCGAGAAGACCGGTCTTCTGCCTCATTCCAATCCCGGTCTGATGGGCTTGGAGGATCTTCGCCGCCTGCGAGAGACGAACGTCAGCGTGGGGTTGATGCTCGAGAGCGCCAGTCCTCGGCTCGGCCGCCCGGGTGGCGCGCACTGGAAGGCGCCTGACAAGGTTCCCTCGCTTCGCCTGCGTACCATCGAGAATGCGGGACAATTGTCGATACCTTTCACGACGGGCATCCTGATCGGGATCGGTGAAACTCCGGAGGAACGGGTGGACGCACTGCAGGCGATCCGCGCCGCACATGGAAAATACGGTCATGTCCAGGAAGTGATCATCCAACCGTTTCGCGCCAAGCCAGATATTCGCATGGCGCAAGCGCCGGAGCCCTCTAAAGAAGATCTGCAGCGCACCATTGCAGTTGCCCGCCTGATTCTCGGCGGCCAGATCAATATTCAGTCGCCGCCCAATCTGCTCTCGGAGGACTATCCGGATTTGCTGAAAGCTGGTATCAATGATTGGGGTGGAATTTCTCCGGTGACCAAAGACTTCATCAATCCAGAAGCCGCGTGGCCGCAGCTCTCTTCGCTCGCTGCGAGAACTGCGTCCGCAGGGTTCGTGTTGCGTGAACGACTGGCGATCTATCCGGAGTTTTCCTCCCGGTCGGAATTCATAAACGAGCATCTCAAGCCGCACGTTCAGAAGCTTCGAGGCGAGGACGGCTATGCCCGGAATGGTGATCAATGCTAAAAGCAATGAATCCTGAATGGAAGGAAATCCCCTGGGAGCGCGCCCTCACAGCAGCAAGCCCAAATGTTGCCAACACGCTGGGTAAGGCGCTTGCGGGGACCGACCTCGGCCTCGAAGAGGGCGTGACGCTGGCGCGGGTAGAAGGCAACGACCTTCTGGCTCTGGTGAAGGTCGCAGACGAGCTTCGAAGGCGCGTCGTCGGCGACATCATCACCTACGTGGTGAACCGGAATTTGAATTTCACTAACGTTTGTATCGTCGGCTGCGCTTTTTGCGGGTTCAGCCGGGGGCCGGATTCACCAGACGCTTATTTCCATTCCACAGATAGTCTGATTGCCAAGTCGGTCGAGGCAGTTGAGCGTGGCGCCACCGAGGTGTGCATCCAAGGCGGTCTCCCCAGAGACCTCAATGGATACTACTACGCTGAACTTCTCCGGGCCATCAAAGCGCGTTTGCCTGAAATCCATGCGCATGCCTACTCGCCTATGGAGATCACCTATGGCGTGGAAAAATCGCGCCTGCCCCTGCGCGAGTACCTGCTCATGCTGAAAGAAGCTGGTCTGAACAGCATTCCGGGAACGGCCGCGGAAATTCTGGATGATGATGTGCGCAGATCCCTGAGTCCCAACAAGCTGAAGGTACGGCAGTGGATTGAGGTGATTCGCACAGCGCATAGTCTCGGCATTCCCTCGACATCCACAATGATGTACGGGCATACCGAACTCCCGGAACACTGGGTGAGGCATTTGCTTCTCCTCCGCCAGATTCAAAAGGAAACAGGCCGATTTACCGAATTCGTTCCCTTGGGATTCATCCATTCCAAAACCAGACTTTTCCAGAGCGGAGGCGCCCGCGCGGGACGTACGTTCCGCGAGGATTTAATCGTCCATGCCCTCGCACGCGTGCTTCTGCACGGCTACATTCCAAACATCCAAGTCTCCTGGGTCAAGCTCGGTTTCGAAGGATCTTTGGCCTGCCTGGAAGCAGGGGCCAACGATTTCGGCGGCACTTTGATGGAGGAGAGCATCTCGAAAGCGGCAGGAGCGAATTTCGGTGAATATGTCTCGCCTGGCGAATTCCGCGCGATGATCCGAACCATAAGCCGCAAACCTGCGGAGCGCACCACAACTTATAAAATCAGGAACGTTTTCGACCATCCGGATTCAGAAGAACGCCTGCCACTCGAACAAATGCCGATGCTCGCGGCAACAGCAAGCCACGCACCATCGATGGCGACCGGCTACTGATCCAATCTTGGCAATCTAGCAAAGTCCGCGGAGTAGGCGGACAAAGTGCCCGGCTATCGTCGGGCGCTGGACGTTTGTGTCTGCGGGTGCAGGATCAATTTCTGCACGCGCCAATTGGAAGTCTCGGCCGCGTATACTTCGTTTTCCGAAGGGCAGGCAAGCGCGTGAGCGCCGGAAAACTGCCCAAGATTGCGTCCGGAGCGTCCGATCACCCCAAGCACTTTGCCGTCGAGCGCAACCTTGAAGATGCGCCCCGGAAAGGTACTTTCTCCAACAAAAAGGACCTGATTGGGTCCAGGCGTAATGCAGATGGAATTCGGCTGCCCAATGACCGCGGCCAGGCGCGCGCCGGTGGGGGTGGGGCCATTGACGGCGCGGGATTTCGGATCAGGCGGCACGTCGATGGTAAACATGCGCAGGAACTTGCCCTCCGTATCGAACACCTGAACGCGCCTATTCGTGCGATCGCCGACATACAGATTGTTGCTGCGGTCGGCCACAATGGCATGCGGCAGGTGAAACTGCCCCGGCCCTGTGCCTGGTTCGCCCCACGATTTCACCCAGTCGCCATCCTTGTCATACTTGGCCACACGGGAGTTGACGTATCCGTCGGTGATGTAGATGTTCCCCTCGGAATCCCAGGTTACGTCGGTGGGCTGGCGAAATAGTCCGTCGA
>QHYR01000046.1 GCA_003223315.1 Acidobacteriota bacterium
CTGATGCGGAAATTTCTGTGCGAACGGACCCGGAGTGAATTCAGTCTGCTCAGCGTGCGCGACAGCGCGCAGGAGAGCGACTTCCTTTTCTGAGAGCTGCGCCAGATCAGCGTTGAACTTTCCCTGTTCGAGACGGCTGGAGACAACTGGCCAGAGCTGACCTGCGTCCGTGAATTGTTGAGTGCGGTAGAGGCTCCAGAGTTCGCGGCTGATGAATGCAACGAAATAAGGATGGCCAAGCGTTTTGCGCTGAAGCCATTCTGCCAACTGTTGATGATCAAGACTGGCACTGCCAAATACCGCGCCGACGAATTCGGTCGTCTCTTCAAGACTGAATGGCTCCAGCGTGCACTTGTTGTAGAAGCGAACGGCAGGTTCAGCGAAACTACGGACGCCCGAAAAATAATCGGGCTTAGCGCTGAAACAGACGCTGAGGTTGATACCCTCGACTCCAAAAAACTGAAACTGGTCCCTCACTATTAGTGCCGTGTCCTGGACAGTCGGAGTGGCGAGATTATGCAGGTCATCAAGGAAGAAGATTGCGCCCGCGTAGGCCGGTCGAATGAAACGGTCCCAAGCCTCCCCGAGGGCGTGTCGCAGCAGGGCGCTTCCCGAACTCAAGAAATAGCGCTGCGAGTGGCGGTCAATAGTCAGTGCTCCTAAGCTGATTCGCGAGAGTTTCCAATTTTCAATTTCGGCCCGAAATCGAGTTGCGAGCGAGTCCGATGCCAAGAGGGCGTGAGCAAGCCGGTCGCAAAGCGCCTCAGCAAATTTCATGTAATCCGAAATGTCGTTTGAAAGGGAGAGCGTGACAGGCAGCATTCGGAAATTAGAATCCGCGCAACTGGCCGCCAGTTTGAATAAAAGACTGCTTTTGCCGATGCCCCAGTCACCCAGGACGGCGAAAGATGCCATTCTCCCAGTCAGGGTGCTGTATCGGAGGGCTTCGGTGAATTCGTCGAGGTGCGCTTTCCGACCGACGAACTCCTGAGGACTTACAGGAAAGTTAGGCTCTGGAAGCATGGGGACCGTCCTGGCAGAACTAACAAAACTCAACGTTTAGTTTTGTTAGTTCTGTTATTTTCCGTGGGTAAATCGGCGTTGGGTGGGCTGCACGGTGGGCGGCATGAGTACACGCCGCCCACCGTGCAGAGGTGGAAGGATTAGTTGGTGGGTTTGTTGCTTGTGGGTGGGAGTTCGCGGGGGTTAGTTCGGAGTTTTGAGAATCAGAAGATGGTTCTCAACGAATGCGTGGTCGCTGACTGCATCGGGCCTGCCGATCCCGAGCTTGATAAATGCAAGCGAGATCCACTCGTTGCATTTCTCGATGATGCGGGCCTCGCCGAGAACGACTTCGTTCCAGACGACGTAATGCGTGAAACCGTTTCCCTCACTTGACATGAGGCACCTCCAATTTTTGTGGATTTTGGGTTTCGTTTCTGATTACTGCTCTTCCGGCGTCCAAAGGCGTGCGCGATCTCTGCGGCACACGAACGGCATCGGTCTAGATCTTCCACCCTATGGCGAAAGCGCTGCGTTATGGTGAACGCGGGAAGCCCGCTGAGTCGCAGCTCGTCCACATCCCGCGGTGCCTCTTTAGAGGTCAGATTGTGAGCCCAGATGCCGTACGTGTGATCTTCAGGGTCGAAGAACACGATCAGTTTCAAGTTCACTGAGTTTTGCGTCTCCTCGCGCATCGCGCACCTCCCGGATTTAAGTTCGGATTTTTATGTTGTGGGTTAGTTGGCAAGGCCGGTTGCTGGCTCCGTCTGATTCGGCAGGTCATCGAACAGCAGGAATCCCTCCGGATCAGATTTGGCAGCGGCCTCGATGAGCGCTTCCGGTATTCCCAGTTCGCGCAGCTTCTCGGGCCGAAAGATCAGTCGCGGTTGGGAGCTACGGTCGTTCGGATCGAACATCCGCAGGTCAACCAAAGTGGCTCCCGGTTTCCGATACGCCGGCCAGTGGGTGTTGTTGATGGTCACTACGCGGTCGTACATGGTTTCACCTCCCGATGCCGTAGCCGCATTCCCGTCCGCCGAAGCTGTTGTAGGAGCCGTCGGGCAGATCGAGATACACGGCGTAGCCTCGCGGATCACTTTCAAAGTGGTTGAGGACCAGGCCCGCATGTTCCAGCACGGCCTTGATCCGCGTTTGTAGATTTTGCTTCCGCCGCTCTTGCCGCTCAGTGAGGCCGCTGTTGCAGGCGATCTCGTTCAAGCGATTGAGCGAGTTCGCGAATCTGCAAAGTTCGGCGGCATCCTGGGCAGCTTCGCGCGGCGTGCGCTTTCCGACGGACGCGATGTAGGCAGACAAAACTGCCTCCTGCGTATTCGTTCGCATGGATGTGCTCCTAAGTTGTGGATTTGGGGAGAAGACCGAGGTGGGAGTAAAAGAATCCGAGTCAGAGAGGCTTTCGTCTCTCTGACTCGGAGTTGTGGGTCTGGGAAACGGTCATTGGGCAGCTTCGGGCAAGAACTCTTCGATGTTCTTGTATCCGTTGTTGCCCTGACCGACTTTCACCAGGCAGGGAAGATGGAGTTCCATCCCGGCTTCGACCTCGCTTGCCGGAATGTCGTAACCACTCGCTTCCAGACGCTCCGCCAGCTCTTCGGGACGGCCGAACACGCGCACCGTCTCGCCACCGACATCCACCTTGAGAAAAAGAGATTCGCCCTGACGGGTTTTCATGCGATCAATCTTGGTGATGACCGCGTGAACAGGACTCCCTTCCGTGGCAGATGTGGAGCGAGACTTGACCAGCGTTGGTTTTGCTGGACTCGGTGAAGCGGTCTCCCGAGTGTATTTGTGTTCTGAGGGTGCGGTGTTCTTAACGGCAATCGAAGCCAGGCGTTCGAGTAACTCGTAGGCATAAGACGCGGTTTCCCGGTCTTGTGCCTCGTCGTTGATCACGCGCGCCTGAACCTCGACTTGCATGCTGCCTTTCCCGTCGGTCTGGACGGTACGCCGGATGCGGAAGATGAGCGGAGAGACTTCCGTAGTCGCGGTCTCGTTCGCCCTGACGGCCCCGTTTCCGTTCGTGGGCGATAAGACTTTGACCTGCGGTGCCAACGAGGTGATCGCCGCCGCAGCAATGTGTTTGCAAATCCGCCCGTCCTGCGCGATGCGCACTTGGAAATCGGGACAGGTGCAAGACCCACTGCCGTGCGGATCGAGCTTCACCTTGTAGGCGGTTCCGCTCTTGTTGGTCACGATGAACTCCGGGAAATCGCCCGCTACGCGCAGGCGATTGGTTTTCATTTCTTCTACTGCCCGGGCCCAGCGATTACCTGCTTTCGACTGCAGCAGGGTAAGCGCCAGGGACGCCGATTGTGGATCTACGACTTGTGCTGCTACTGACATATGGTTTTTCTCCTTTTGTGGATTTGTGGCTGGAATGGCCGATCCCGCTGTATGAAATCGGCTCTCCCGCAATCCAGCCGGTGTGGATCGGCGTGGGAGTGCCGCCGAACTTTTTATAGGTTGGGTTTTTGTGGGTTAAGGGGTTTGTGGGTAAAACTCGATGAACGTTAGACGCGCAACGGCATCAGCAGATGCTGGTAGCGGAACGTGTCAAAGAGAGCTACTTCGCAGATCGCTTCAGGAAATAGCTTCATTGAGATCGTGTCGGTTTCAACGCTTCTTACATACTGGGTCAGGTAGTGATGGTTGAAGCCGATGTCCCTGGCCTTTCCCGAAACGCGAGTGTGCTCCAGCGTGATGCTGCTTGCGGTGCCGTCGTTTTCGGTTTTAATTGAAACGGGTGAATGCGAAAGCTCCAGTTTCACCGCCGGGACTTGCGCTTTGCGAGCGGTGGGCGAGAGTTTGGCGAGGCCTTCCAGCAGTTCTTCACGCCGGAAGACCACTCTGGCTTCGAGCGGTGCCTTGGGCAGGACGTTCTCGTAATTCGGGAACTGGCCTTGCCCGCGGCGGGTGATGAGTCGAGAGCCATCCGGCAGCGCGAACAGATTGAAATCCTGTTCAGAGCCGCAGGTGGAAAACTCGACCCAGCGAGGCTCATCTGCCAAACCCAATCGGCTCAGGATGGTTACGGTTGAACGGAGCAGGAGCACCCAAAATGTGGAGTCTCCTGTCGTTCTGGCCGTGCCTTCGACAACCGATAGCCGGTGACCATCGGTGCCGACTACCCGGAAGATCGAGCCGCGGAGTTCAAGTTTGAGGACATCGGTGCTGTAGCGCCCCGATTCAGTCGAGACGCAGAACAGAGCTCGGCGCAGTGCCCCATCGAATGCCGAACCGAGGATTTGGCCTTGCGGCTTCGCTTCCCCATCTGAAGCTTCGGGGAAACTATTCGGGTCGGCACACGAAAGAACGACTGTGCGCTTGTTGGCAGTGACCTCGCACTTGCCATTGCGGATTCGAATCTTCAGGTTCGAAGCCGATTCGGTTTTGACGAGTTGGCAAAGCTCCTTCGCCGGAATTAGCACATCGACATCGCTGTCGACGGCTTCTCCGACAAAGGGGATGGAGATGTGCAGACGGTTATCCAGGTCAGTGGCGGTCAACTCCAGATGGCCTTTTGCAGCGCGCCATCGCAAGTTTTCCAGCACCGGCAAGATTGCTCGCTTCGGCACTACCAGGCAGAGCCTTTCGAGCGCCGATTTGAGCTGATTGGTGTTGATTACAGCACGATCCGTTTGGCGGCCAGCCGATCTCGTGCCATGGCGATAGATATGGGCACAACCACTGCGGCCTTATCTCCCTCAACGTAAACTTGAGCACCGGGGCCATTGACGCCCATCTCGCCGTTCGCAATCAATTCCTGGAACGTCTGCAGCAAGCGGCCGACCTTGCTGTCGGGCTGGACAGCGATGGCGGGCTGGGCCTGCTCGACACTCGCCTGATCGCCCCGGCTGACCATCTGCGACAGGGCGCTGGCTGATTCTTTGCTGTGCGCGTCTGCGAGGCATGATCCCAGATGCAGTACGCGCGGCAGACCCATAAATGCGATGTCCTGCCGAGAAAGCACGTGGTGTATGAGGAAGCCGGAAACATACGCATGTGCGCCATGCTGACGGTCAGGCCGCCAGCTCGCGACTGGCGTTTTCGTCCGCCTGCCGAACTCGGCATAGGGTTCATCGAGTGGGCACCACGTTTCACCCTTGCCGCGCACCTCCAACTCGAACAGCTTTCCCAGGTCATGGCACAAAGCAGCGATGAACGTTGCATATTGCCAGCGCGGGCGGTTGTGTGAGCTACGGAAGCTATCGACGCTACCGTCTGACCGGAGTTCCATGGCGATGTTGCCCTCGAACTCCTCCAAGGCTTTCAGCGCGACTTCCAAAGAGTGTCTGTAGAGACCGCCGGGCTCGGCGTGGTGGTGCGCGGCGCTGGCTGGCAGATCGCCCACTGTTACGGCAAACCTTTCGAGCAGCCTTTCAGCCAGCGCCCGTACCTGGGTGTTGAGTGAAAGCCAGTACAGAATTCGTTCGGTCATCGTTTCAACTGACTGCATGGCTCCCCTACTCATCCCCGTTTTGGATGGGTCACCCATCCCCGTTGACATCCCCGATGACTCATCCCCAGGGATGGGTGGTAACGGAATGGTTAAAGGAATCTCTGCCGTGACTACATGAGCCGGAAATCTCGGCGAAGATTCACCGTTTTTCGTTTTCGCCCGCGGCTACGGTAACCACCTACGCCGCAGCGGGGATCTCGGTGGCCGGGGCCTCCGTCGTCGCTGCCTTTGGCGGCTGCGGCGCTATGGCGGCCCGCAGAGCGGGCACCCCGCCGCTTTTGTTCACGACGCCGATGACCGTTACTGCGACCTCGGACATAGGCGACACCTTGTGCGGCTTGTCGTCCCAGACCTCGACCGCGTAGTTCGTGCCTGAACTGTTCTCCGGGTCCAGCACCAGCAGGTTGGTGACGTAAGTCTCCTTCCCGCTGGAATTGACCTTTCGAGCCGAACACCTCAACACTGTGCCTGTGAGCTTCATGGGCTTTCATGGCCTCCTCGAATCGATATTGGTGTGGATCACGGGTTCGTGGGTGAGGGTGCGGATGTGAGGGATTGGTGTGGATATGCGGTACAAACTTGCGGGCTCGACTGCGCCCTTAGAGTGCTGGATCACCTTCCGGTGTTTGGCGGCCCCCTCATATAGCCGCTCCCGAGCCTCCGAGCCGATAGCCACGACGAGAGACAGCCCTTGGCGGGCGCGGGCGCGGGAGTCCGCGTACCGCTCCACGAACCGCAGAAGCTGCAGGAACGCGCTCCAGTGCGGCCGGTCAATGATAGCGACGCACAGGCCGCCACCGGGAGGGTGCAGCACGAAATCTTCGGCGAGGTAGGGCTGCCCTCCTCGCCGGGGCAAGTATTGACGAGAGCATCCGACGTTCGCGAAGGCCACGATTTTCTCACCCTGTTCAAAAACGAACGTCGCAGGCCATTTCCTCGCTTCTAGATAGAAGCTCACGCCAGCAAGCCGCCAACGCACGGTTTCAATCGCACGCGGTCGCCGCGCCCACATGTCTTTTCCCACCAGACGCACGACCGACTTCGTGATCTGAAAAACAACTGGGTACTCCGCAACCCGCCGCAGAAATCCGGCTCGCTCCAGGCCGTTCAAGAGCGCCTGCGTCTGCGATGGAGACTTGGCCAACCCCATTGCGTACGCCTGCTCGACCGTGCAATAGCCGCCGAGCCGTGCGAGCGTGGTCAAAAATCTGTCCGTGCCGTCATCGACAAATGCGACGCGCTCAGAAAATCGAATCGCCATCCTTGTCCACACTCCGATATCGCAGTAGTGGTGAATCAGATTCACCGTGGCCGATTGTGTGAGACAAGACATGGCTAAAACTGCGTTGGCGCGTGGACAATCAGGCTTCGTGTACTGCTAATTGCAAGTGCGCCGAGCGTAAAAACGAGCAGCGTGGCTGGAATAGCCAATGGCGCGGCAATCCAGAGCAATGCCAAAACCGGAATGAAACCCAAACTTGCCAACGCCAGACTGAAGCGCATCGGCGAGTGCATCTTTACCAAGCTCTTCTGATTAGTACGTATCCATGAGCCCTCAAGGAATCCGACGATTAGGGCAATCAAGGTCGCGGGCGCTACATGCCATAGGATGAGGGACCGGAAAATCACGAGTTCCAGCGGTTGCCATGTTTTTGCGGCAATTTTTTGGCGGAACGGTTCTGGCAACCGAGCGAAGATCACCGCCGTGTAAGCCGGGGTCGCTCGTTGAAGTTGGCTTAGTTCTGGCTCGGGCAGGACACGACTGGTGGTTGTCCAGCTCGCGTAGATCAGTCTTCCATGTAAAAGGCCGGCAACGGAATTCGGATCAACAAAGATTCGATCAACTGACTCTTTGCTTTGATGCTCCAAATTCCACCTTTACGCTGAAAGCCAGGTGTTAGATCAATTTCTTTGTTCCGAATCCGATCCATTAGCAGTGAGATCACCATTGGCTTGGTGTCTACACGAATACGCCCTGGATCGAACGGTTCTGTGATTTCGAAGCCACCGCCCGTGTCTTCTTCTTCGAGACCGGTACCGCCTACCTCACCCAATTCCTCGCCTTCAGGATCTTCTGAATCAACCGTGGTGCTTTCTGCAAGTCGGTCGGGAGCACTCTCATTGAGGACGTTATCCTCCGTCGAAATATGCTCGATGACATGCAGCTCCCCTGACGCAGCTCTTCCAACACTCGTAATCCCAGTGCTCCACACAAACCGGGAGGACCACCCTCGCCGCCCCTCAACAAACTGACCACATCCTTGATCCTGGAGTTTTCGAAAAAGGTCTATTATTTCGCGGCGACGGAATTCATGACCTTCGGCTCTAAGAAGTACAAGGATACGGTCAACCTTCGTTTCGGACTGATCGCGTTCGCGGCGTGCTGCATGGTCAAGAAAAGCCTTGGCGACCGGATTCTGCGCGTAGAGTTGTCGAAGCGTGTCTAGATTGGGCGATTTGGAATCCATTCGATGTTTCTCCACTTAAGCATCGCCGCCCGCTTATTCACCTGGGGCCACGAAGAAAGAAAGAGCGATTCTAAAGCATACTCCTGTCTACCGGAAACCACAGATCTTGACAGAGAAAGCCCCTACACAATACCTCGAATAAGTTGTAGTATTGTGTTATGCGAAGCGGGCACAAAGAGGCCTCCAAGCGGCTCTACGAGATCGCAGAAGCCCAGCAGGGTTTCTTCACGACCAAGCAGGCTAAAGCTGCGGGGTTCGCGGAGAATACTCACCCGTACCACGTTCAGGCGGGAAACTGGATTCGTGAGCATCGGGGAATCTATCGGCTGGCCAGCTTTCCGCGAGGCGAGCGCCCCGACCTGATGCTTTGGTCGCTCTGGTCCAGGAATCGGGGAGAGGTCGCCCAGGGAGTCTACAGCCATCAAACTGCTCTGAGCCTTCACGATCTTTCGGACATAATGCCAGCGAAGCTGCACATGACTGTACCGAGAAGCTTCCGGCGAAATAGTGAGATTCCCCGCGTGCTCGTCCTGCATTTCGCTGATCTCCCTCAGGGCGACATCGGAGTTGCTAATGGAGTGCGGGTAACAAGGCCTATGCGAACAATTCTTGATCTGCTGGAAGGCGGAGAGGTGCTGCCTGGGACTCTTCGGCAAGCACTCCGTGAAGGGCTACGGCGAGGGCTCATTCGCAGAAGTGAAATTGCAGAGGCTAGGAAACATCTCGCTGATAGTAAGCAACTGCGAGCCTTTTTTCAGAAAGTAGCCGCCTGATGGAGCCCAAGAGATACGCGACAGCCGCAGCCTTTCGAAGGGCACTGGAGGACAGGCTCCAGGATATTGCCGGGAATGAAAGCGTTGACTTGCAGCGTCTGCGGCGTCAGCTTGCCTTTGACCGGCTCTTGGCGCGACTGTTTAAGGCGGCACAGCCTCGCGCGCTTCCTTGGGTACTCAAGGGTGGTTAGCGATGGAGCTGCGGATCAAGGCGGCGCGCACGACGAAGGATATTGACCTGACAATGCGCAGCGTCTTCAGTTCTGGCGAGAAGAAAGACGACAAGAAGGATCTGGCCGTGCTGGAAAAGCTGCAAGAAGCCGCTGCATTCAGTAGCGACGACTTCTTCGTTTACACGATTGGTGAGCCAATTTCTGACCTAGATGTTGCCCCGTATGGTGGTGCGAGGTTTGCGGTCGAAGCTCGCCTCGATGGCCGCGTATTTGTGGGATTTCACCTAGACGTAGGGATAGGCGATGCTGTGATGGAGCCGCTCGAAGTCATCGAAGGGCGTGACTGGTTGGGGTTTGCCGGTATTGCGAGCCCGTCGTTGTACATGATCCCTCGCGAACAACAGTTTGCCGAGAAACTTCACGCCTATACCCTGCCGCGCCCCGGCGCGGCGAACAGCCGCGTGCGAGACCTCGTGGACATGGTTCTGTTGATTCAGTCCGCAACGCTGGCCCACAACAAAGTCACTGAAGCAATCCGCGTTACTTTTGAGCGCCGCAAGACGCATACGTTGCCGAATACGCTTCCAGTGCCTCCCGCTGAGTGGCAGAAACCGTACGAGGCACTTGCTCGGGAGTGCGGCCTATCCGGGCAAGTTGAAGATGCGTTCGAGATCCTGCGAACGTTCGCTGAACCAATCGTAGGCGGCTAGTAGGTTCACGCGAGGGCCGCGCTGCTGCAACCCGCGACACAAGGCCCGCTAGAAGGGGGCGGCTCCAGTCTGGTACAGCTGTGCCAGCTGTGCCAGAATGCGCTGGGGAGGGCCCCTGCTTTGGAAGCATCGGCGCGGAGCAGGCGCGTCCCCTGTGCCAAAACTGTGCCAGAATCCGATGTTTTCATGCCATTGGGGTTAGCTTTGAGCGAAAAGCAGATTCCCCAAATTACTGAAAACACAGAGAAGCCAAAGTAGAGAATGGAGCCGTTAGAGTCGGATGGTCCGCGCCCAAAGCAGACGCGCTCCTTTTACAAAGAGTTCCAAGAACTCCAAGGGTTCCATTTTGTCCGAATGCGCAAACCGAAGGGAGCAAAAAAGCGTCGCGCTTGAGCGCTCGGTGGCTTAACACGACTGCCTCGTGAGCAGGTGCTCTATTTAGTTTGAAAAGTCTTTGGTTCAAATCAGGCCTCCGGAACTCGAAGTATTTTTCTTTCAGATGGTTCGCGATACCCTGCAACGATCCGAATTGACAAAGAGATTCGTGACGCTATCCAAGGGAGACCGGCCAGCCGACGTGTGACTTGACAATCCAACTGTGAGATCGATGAGGAGCGTTTCAACTCGGGTGCGATTTGCTTCAGATGACGCAAGCATTTGCGGTAAGGGCATCGCGAGATTCAGGGACTACCTTCACCTCTCAGAGTAAAACGCCCTCACGGTGCCCCGATGAGCGGGTATCTTTCGCACCAGAGGCTCATGCGTCAAGCGGCGGCAGACACCGAAACAAAAGGCCTCACCCTTGCGGCCCGAACAACTGTTACTCAGCACGCCAGGGAGAGCGCTCGGGCCAGTGACGCATCGCATCGGCGGCCCAGGCAGTTGTCTTATCCATGTGGCACGACGTGCATGGATTCGGGATCTTGTATTTGTCTGTCATCGTCGGCGGGATAAATGCGAAGGTGTGAGCGCTCACGAACACGCCTGGAATCGTGACTTCGATTTTGGACATGTGGCATGCGACGCATTCGCTACCCGTGGAGCCATCTTTGTGATGTGTATGCTCCGCAAGCGTAGCCTCGCGAGGTCCGTTCCGGGAGCCGGGACCATGGCAATCCAGACAAATTTGGTTCACAGGTTTTCGCAGTTCCGCGTAGTTCTCCGTGCCGTGCACATCGTGGCAGTCGAAGCACGTGACGCCCCGCCGGTACATCACGCTTTGCACGAAATCGTTCCCCTGCATGCGGTTCTTGTGTGCCGTGCCGTCCGGAAAATGCGTGAAGCTCAGTTCGCCCAGCTTGTGGTCTTCGAGTTGCCAGTAATCTCGCAGATTCAATCCGACGTGAAAGCCAACGGACCAATCATAATATTTTCCTTCGATGGGACTGGTGACCGGGCGTCCTTGCGAGTGGCACTGGATGCAGGTGTCGTTGGCGCTGATGTAATCCATCCGCGCCGGATTCACTATGTTGCCCTGCGTGGGTTGCTCGACGTGCGCACTGCCAGGACCGTGACACTTTTCACAGCCCACGTTCCACTCCGCCACTTGCTTGGTCTGAATGTCGTAATTAACAGAATGACAGCCGTCGCAAGTCGGCCCAGTCGGCCGCTTCATATTGTCGGGAGGATAGAGCGTGGACCACCAATCGGTTCCGTTTGCGACAAAGTACGGACGCCACATTTTGTTGGTTACGTCCCATTGCGCAGGTTCCGGATAGTAATCGTCTCCGATTTTCGTGAAATAGCGCTGCTTCCAAACCCTTCCGTAGACGAACGCGACTTGATCCTTCGTGAATTTCGGACTGACATTATTAGTAGCCAGATTGGGAATAATGGCATCAGGATGTTCGCGGGGATCGCGTACGACATTCGCCATTGGAGTTTTCTTCCAGCGTTCGTAAATCTGCGCGTGGCATTTCTCGCACGTGGCGGAGCCAACGTAATGCGCTGTGCTCGCCGTGGCAGTTCGTTCGACTTTTTGCTGGGGCGTCGTTAGCGAGATAGACCGGATGAAGTGAACCAGCTTCCAAGCCGTATTGTCGTCCTCCGACATATGAGGATTTCCCAGTGCGGGCATCCCTGTTAACCTCACACCGTTCCTGATGATGTAATGGATTTCGCCATCGGTGAGGTTCTGCGTAGCGGGCAAACGCAGTTCCGGCGCTTTAGGATAAAGATTCGGTCCGATTCCAGTGTGCCCGTCGCCATCTTTACCGTGGCAGCCTGCGCAGCGGTTAGTAAAGCTGTCCCGACCTTCCTGTAACAATTCCGGTGTGATAGTCAGGGGATTTTTCATGCTGCGCGCGCTTCTCGGGATTCCTAGATTGCGCACAGTCTGCGCCATGAACTTCTCGACGGTGGAGGGCTGGTCGGCTGCGCTGAATCCGCGCCGTACCACGAATGTTCCGTAACCAGCGGCAAGGATCACAACCACGAGCAAGACTAGAAGAACTCTTTTTCTGTTCATCTCCATCCTCTCGGGCTCTTCCACCGCCTCGTGACGATGAACATCGAGAGATAAGTCTGTACTACTAAGCCTGGCACCTGACAAGATCCTAATCTGCCAGCCGATCCGCCCAACGACCACAGATCAACGTGGTATTGGCTAGTATGTCTTGGCATTACTGTTCTCAGTGCTCGGACGTACGGCACGGACCCGAAGTCCAATCGGCGGTGAACCAGAGGTTCTCATGCGAGCGAAGAGATTATTTCGTGTGGATTTTCTCCAGAGCGGCCTTGATTCCTTGGGCCACCACGTCCGGGCTGCCAACCGACCAAAAGTGCATGAAGAAGAGGCGTGGATTCTCAGTAAGCATGTGCATGTGCAACGCCGTAACCTGAATATCATGAGCCTCCAACGCCGAAATCACGGGGTTTACTTCGGAAGCGATCAACACGAAATCGCCAGTCGTCGCAATTTTGCCCGGTCCGGCCTCTTGGAAATTGATGGCTTCGGCAACCCCCTGAGGAGTGGTAAGCGTAATCCCGTCTTCGGTAATCGGTTCTGCGCGAGGAATCCCAAATCCTAATACCCCACCATTCCAAGTACCTTTCGCACCCAGGGTAGCTTCCACAGTCTTGACGAACGCGGCGGGCTCACTCGGTTGCGCGGGCGCAGGCTTGCCGAGCGGAGTCTGCGAAACCGACAATGCTGCACGAAGTGATTTCGCTAGTTCCACGACTGGACCATGTCCAAGATAGTGCATATACAGAATTTGTGGGGTCTCGTCCAGAACGTGATTGTGGACGGCAGTGATGTCGAAGTTCGCCGCTCGCAATTTGAGCATCACGGGGTTCACTTCCTTTTCGAGGAGCACTAGATCGCCCATCACCATCGCGTGTTCGTCGTTTCCGCTGAATGCAGCCCACGAACCGAGCGCTAAGCCGGGCCGAACTTCAACATCGCCAACCTTGACGTGCAGATCGGTGCGAGGGAATCCCACGCGATATACGTCCCCGGATTTCTGCCCGGGACGGCCCAAGACTTCGTCAATTTTCGTGGTGTCAAGCCCTTGTGCTGACAGAATCGCTGGAAGTAGCAGAATCCAAAACAAAGCTATCAGATGATTTTTAGACATATCTTCCTCCTGCTACTTCCGGCGTCTGTACGTTGTTTGCTCATTTGATTCGTGCGACTGTCGCATCACGGCGTCAGAATCGCGTCAAAACCTGGTAACAAATTTGTCATATTTACAAGATTACCGTACTGCAATACGTTAAACGCGGCTGCTCCGGTATTTGCTTGCTTAGGGCCCTGTCTTCGGAGGACTTTGCTGGCATTATTACCATCGAGCCTTCCCGGCTATTGAGGCTAGTCGGCTGCGCTCTTCGGCGCTTATAGCTCCGAGCGCCTCCTGCCTCCGATTTTGCCAAGTTCGCTCAGAACTCTAGAAATCAGCGCCTTGGTCAGCTTAGGCTCCTTGGATGGCCTTGCCCCTGATTCCCGCTTGCTAATCCGCTTTGGCATAGTTCAGCGTGCCACCGGGCATGCCGTCCACCAAGCACCAAGACTTACAACTTGAGTTCGCCGCCAAGCAGCTTAATCATACAACCTGAATGAGACATGAAAACGGCCCATGATGGATTGAGCGCTTGTGAGAAGCTTGGCTCCAAAGCGAATTGCACCGGTGGGCACGTATGCTCATTCGTCAAAGTGCGGGGGCTGATTTCATTCAATTTTCAGGTTCTAATGTTGAAATCAAGGCCGCCTTCTATGCGCATCCTAATTATGGAAGATGACTCCAAAATGGCCGGACTACTGAAGGAGGGCGTCGAAGAGGAACATCACTCCGCGTGTCTTGCGTTTGACGGTCGAGCCGCTCTTGAATTAGCGGCCTCGTCGGAATTTGACGTTATCGTGTTGGATTTGATGGTGCCGATATTCGACGGGTTTGAAGTCACACGCCGCCTCAGGAAAAGTCACAACCAAACTCCGATCCTCGTCCTCACTGCACGAGACGCCATTACTGACATCGCGAAAGCCTTGGATTTAGGTGCCGATGATTACCTGACAAAGCCCTTCTCATTTGTCGAACTCATGGCTCGATTGAGGGCTCTTGCACGGCGGGGTCCGAGTCCTCGTCCACCCCTGATGAAAGTTGCCGATCTGGTACTAGATCCGGCCAGCCGCCGTGTTTGGCGGGGAAACCGTGAGATTCACCTAAGCCCAACAGAATACAAGCTCCTGGAGCTCCTGATGCGCCGTGCGGGCCGGGTGATATTGCGCAACGCAATCGTGGACGCGGTCTGGAACGTGCAGGATGTAGAGGAAAACACGCTAGATGCTTTCGTTAGCCTCCTGCGGAACAAAGTGGATAAAGGCTTCAAGACGAAACTCATTCAAACCATCAGGGGAGCGGGATACTCCGTCCGTGAGGAGCCCGAGCCGTGAGGTCTTTTCCCATTGGGGCTCGGCTAACGGCTTGGTATTTCGGAATCCTTGCCGTAGTTCTGTCGCTTTTCAGTCTGACTGCCTACTTTGCGATGCGTAATAGCATTTATCGAACGGTAGATGAAGAACTTCGTGCGCGCATGGAAGGAGTTCGGCGGCTAATCGAGCGGACTGTTCGCTATGAACCCGATGACCTGCGTCGCGAGCTTCGGGAGCACTCCGAATTGGCAGGAAACACCCTGCTCCAGGTCGCAGATCGACAGGGCAATTGGCTCTATCGGTCTGCATCAACGGACCGCTATGAGATTCCCAGGCCCCGAGAGGCCTCAGGCGTGCCTTCGACTCTCGTACTCAACAATGTGCCCTTGCGCGTATTAAGTACAGAGATTCAAGTTGGGGACCAATCCTACTTCACACAGGCGGCTGCTCCGCTAGACGACTTTTACAGCGCTTTACATCGTTTTGTGACTTTGCTTGTTATATCAATTCCCATTCTCTTGCTCAGCGCAGCGGCGGGCGGTTACTGGATGAGTCGCAGAGCTTTGGCCCCGGTTGATCAAATCACGCAGACCGCGAGAAGTATCAGTGTTCAAAATCTTTCGAGCCGGTTAATTGTGCCGCGAACGGGCGACGAATTGCAGCGGCTTTCCGAAACGCTGAACAGCATGTTGGAGCGTCTTGAGGCCGCTTTCAAGAAAATCATCCAGTTCACCGCCGACGCGTCTCACGAGCTGCGCACGCCTGTGGCCGTGATGCGAACCAGAACGGAGCTTTCATTACGCAAGCCTCGTTCTGCTGACGAGTATCGCCAGACCATTGCCCAGGTTCATTCCGAGCTGGAGAAGACATCGGATCTTGTCGAAAGGCTCATGCTTCTGGCCAGAGCTGATTACGGCGTAGGGGCGCTCCAGCTCTCTACGGCGGATTTGGGTGAAATCGTTCGTGAAGTATGTAGTCAAGGAAAGATGTTGTCAGAAGCTAAGGAGATTGATTTTCGCGAGGAAATACCAAGCCAGCCTGTTTGGGTCAAAGCAGATGCACATGCGTTGCGGCGGCTGTTTTTGATCTTGATTGACAACGCAATTAAATACACACCCAAGGGTGGTCGCGTGGATGTTGTTGTAGGTCAAGAGAACGGCTGTGCAATTGGAGAGGTTCGAGACACGGGGATTGGGATTGCGCCCGAGGATTTACCGAACGTGTTTGAGCGATTCTACCGCGCCGATAAAGCCCGATCTCGCGAGTCGGGAGGCGTTGGCTTGGGCCTTTCTATTGGCCGCTGGATCGCGGAGGCTCATTCCGGGACGATTGAAGCTCAAAGTTCTCTGGGCGGGGGTTCGATCTTTAAACTGCGACTCCCTTTGGTCAACGGAGAGTCCCCGGACCTATCGAGTGCAAACTGAATTTATGACGCATCTTCAGACAATTTTCAGGTGTTCGACCTAATATCGAGGGCCTCCGTAGGGACCGCAAGTCGGCGCGCAAAATCTGCCCTGGAGGGAATCATGCATAACCGTCGGCTGTTGTTGGCCATGATGAGTTTTGTGTGTACGCCGGTACTCAGCGCCCACGGTCAAGATACGTCGGCTCTAAAACTGGTCCAAAGGATCCCCATGCCAAAGGTGCAAGACCGGCTGGACCATCTGGGAGTGGACGTGCCGGGCAAACGGTTGTTCATCGCTGCACTCGGCGACAAACAAAATACGGTGGAGGTCATCGATCTCAAATCGAACCAGCGGACCTCCAGCATTCCTGGGCAAAGCAAACCCCAGGGCATCTTCTATTCGCCTGATTTCAAGAAGCTGTTTGTAGCCAACGGAACTGACGGGACCTGTAAGATTTTCGCTGGAGATACATTCAAACTCATGGGTAACCTAGCGATTGGAACGGATGCCGACCACGTAGGGTACGACCCAGAAACGAAATACCTTTATGTTGGCGTCGGCGATGCGAAATCCGGAGCCCTCTCGGTTATCGACACGCGGACCGGTGCACATATTGGGGACATCAAAACGGATGCCCGTCCGGGCGGCATCAAGTTCGACAAATCGAATGCACAGATCTATGTGACGCTTGCCGGTTCCAGCAAGCTCGGCGTCCTGGACCGAAAAAAGCGCGAACAGGTCACGACCTGGGCTGTGGCGGGCGTTCCGGGAAATGTCGCGCTCGCCATCGACGAGAAGCATCATCGCCTTTTTGCCGGCTCTCGCATGCCGCCGCTACTAACGGTCCTGGACACTGAGACCGGCAAGACAATTACGCAAGTTGAGGGCGTCGATGGCATCGACGACCTTTGGTATGACGCCGCGCATCAGCGCATTTATGCTTCGGGCGGAAGAGGGTTTGATGTTGGTTCCGTTTACGTTTACCAGCAGCGCGACGCCGACCATTATGAGTTAATCGGAAAGGTTTCCACCTCACCAGGTGCGGGCACCTCCATTTGGGTAGCACAATTCGATCGCTATTACGTGGCAGCTCCCGCTCATGACAAGGAGGATGCCGCAATCTTGGTTTTCCAGCCGCAGCCGTGAGGGAGGCCAGGGATTCCGGGGAGGAAAAATCGAAGACTGCTGTATCGGGGTTTACGAAGTGCAACCTAAGAACTCTAAAATCGAGTCCACGGAAGCCGTATTTTAGCGGAGGAAATATATGAAGAATGTCTACGCTATGCTGGGGCTCTTCGCGGTTGCCGCCGCCGTTTTCTTTGGCTTGCGCAGCACTGCGCCATCCGCAGCGCCAGCTCCGGCGCCGCCACGCGAACTTCCGCCACTGCAACTCATTCAGCGAACACCCGTGCCGGGAGTCACGGGTCGCATCGATCATTTCACAGCATTCCCGAAACGCCGCCTCCTGATTTTTGCCGGCCTGGGTAACAATTCGATGGAGATTGTGAATACCTTCGAGGCCAAGGTCGTTCAGAGTACCAAGGGATTGGACGAACCCCAGGGCGTACTTTACGTTCCCGGCTTAGATAAGATCTTTGTGGCCAACGCAGGAAACGGCACGGTTAAAGTTTATGACGGCAAGACCTACGCTCTGCGCAAGAGTATCGCCTTGGGCGAAGAGTCCGATACTGACAACCTTCGCTGGGATGAAGATTCCAAGCGCGTGTTTGTCGGCATCGTGGGCGGCCTAGCCATGATCGACGCCGTAACGGAAGCCCGTGTGGGGAACCTGAAGGGCAGTGGTGGTCACTCCGAGTCGTTTCAGTTGGAGAAGAAGGGATCTCGCGTTTTCGTAAACGTTCCAGACGATGACAGCGTGGTCAATGTCATCGACCGGAAAACCGGCGAGTTGACCAAATGGGGGCTCAACGGCGTCAAAGCGAACTACCCCATGGCACTCGATGAAGACAATCATCGGCTCTTCGTCGTCACTCGCAGACCTCCGTTCGTAATGATCCTTAACACCGATAATGGTAGGGAAGTTGCCAGAGTTCCAGTAGGCGGATCGTGCGACGATGTCTATTTCGACGTGGAGCGAAAGCGTATCTACGCGCTCGGCGGCGAAGGATTTATCAGCGTGGTCCAACAGAATGACCCGGATCACTATTCGCTATCCGCAAATATCCCCTCAGCGGTGGGCGTGCGCACGGGCATTTTCTTTGGGACGAGCTTGTACGTCGGCGTGCCGGCAGCGGGATCGGAACCAGCACAAATCTGGAATTATGCTGTGCCGGAATAGAGGGAACTTTTACGGCGAGGTTGAGTATCTGGCAAGATTGACAAAGGAGGGTTGCTGACTATGCGTCAGAAACAAATTGCAGTTTTTACCGCTGCATCTATAGGCCTCGTTATCTGCGTTCTTCTCGCCGGATTCGGCTGGGCAATCCTCGCTTCGCCCGGTCCATCCGGCTATCACATCCTGAAAACGATTCACCTCCCCGGCACGGAGGGATGGGACTATCTCACCATGGACAGCGCGGCCCGGATACTCTACATCAGCCGCGAAAATCATATCGACGCGGTCAACGTGGATACGGGCGTAATCGTGGGCAAGGTGACCGGCTTAGACGGAACGAACGGCTTACTGCCCGTGCCCGAGCTCGGCCGAGGCTTTGCGACCAATGAAGATAAGAGCGAAGCCGTCATCGTTGACCTCAAGACCCTGCAAAAAATCGGAACGGTGAAAACCGGCAAAGCCCCCGATTCTTTTGCCTACGAACCCGTGACCAAGCGCGTCTTCATCATGAACAGTGCGGGTGCCAGCGCGACCGCCATCAACGCGGCCGAGGGCACGGTCGCAGGCACCGTGCAACTCGACGGCCAGCCCGAGTTCGTGGTGGCCGACGGCAAGGGCAGCGTGTTCATCAACATTACCGACAAGAACCAGATCGTCGAAGTCGATGCCAAGGCGCTGAAGGTCCTTCATCGCTGGCCCCTAGCGCCCGGCGAAGGACCTTCCGGCATATCGATGGACCGGAAAAACCGGCGCCTCTTCTCGGCATGCGATAACCAGAAAATGATCGTCATGAACGCGGACACTGGCAAGGTGGTGGCTGCGCTGCGCACCGGCGCCGGCACCGATGCCAGCGTCTTCGATCCGGATACGATGAATGCCTTCGCGCCGGCCGGAGGTGCCGGAACTCTCACTATCATTCACGAAGATTCCCCGGACAAGTTCAGCGTGCTTGAGGAAATTGACACGCAATCGGGCGCGCGCACGGCCACACTGGATACGAAAACGCACAACGTGATCACCGTCACCGCCAGGCATGGCCACGGCTCGACGCACCTGGACGTGCTCCCCGATACCTTCGTCGTGCTCGTTGTCGGGAAGTAACTTCGCCGGGTCCGGCGAGCGTAGCGCAAGCATCGTTGCACCATTGGAGGAATCGAGATGAGGAATCGCGTCTTCACCACGCTTTTCTGGTCCGTCGTTCTTGCCTGCGGCGTTGCTGCCCAGGAACCGGCAACACTGACTCCGAAAAATCCCATAAAGCTAATGAAGGTCGAAGGACGCATGGACCATATGAGCGTCGATGTGAAAGGCCAGCGCCTCTTTGCCACCGCTTTCGATAATCACACGCTAGAAGTCATCGATCTAAAGACAAACCGGCAAGTGCACACGATCCCAAATCTGGACGAGCCGCAGGGTGCGTATTACGACCCCGCCACCAGTCGCCTCTTCATCGCCTGTGGCGGGGATGGCACGGTCAAGATTTTCGACGGCACCACATTTGCCCTCTTGCAAACGATCACGCTCGATCTGGACGCCGACAATGTCCGCTATGACGCCCGGGGCAAGCATATAGTCGTCGGTTTTGGAGGAGAGAAGTTCCTGGCGGGCAAAGTAACCCGGCCAGGAGGAGGCGGAGCGCTTGAGGTTCTGGACCTGATGGGAAAGAAGATTGCAGAAATACCCACAGATGCGCATCCGGAATCCTTCCAACTGGAAAAGACCGGGATGCGGGTTTTCGTGAACGTTCCCGATAAACAAGAAGTGGAAGTCGCCGATCTCGTGAAGGGCACGGTTCTGGCACACTGGAAGGTCGACGTTTGCACGACCAATTTCCCCATGGCGCTCGATGAAGTTCATCACCGGCTCTTCGTTGGCTGCCGCATTCCCGCACGTCTGGCCGTGTTCGATACGGAAACCGGCAAGATTGTGGCCTCTCCAAACATCGTGGAACATACCGATGACCTCTTCTTCGACGCAAGCAAGGGCCGGATTTATATTCTCGGCGAAGGCTTCATCGAGGCTTGGCAGCAGAAAGACCCGGATCATTACGAGCGCATTGGCCGCTATTCCACTCCTGCGGACGGGCGCACGGGTCTGTTTGTGCTCGATTTGGGAGAACTCTTCGAAACCATTCCACATCACGGCCAGCAGGGTGCCGAAATCCTGGTCTATACGACGAAATGAGATGCGGCGTAGCGAGGGGCCAATAGCGAGGAGACTCAGGCGAGCTTTGGTCACGTGACGTACATTTAGGCGCTGCTCTGAATTGCCTTCCACCGCGAGGAGGTTCAAATGAGAGAACGTATCGCAGCACTGCTTCTATTGCTGGCGCTCCTTGTGCCTGTCTGGGCCATGGGCCAAGCGTCCCCGGTCTTAATGCTGAAGACCCGCATCGCCCTGGCGAATGTCAACGGGCGTATGGATCACCTCGGCGTTGATCTGAAGGGAGAGCGCCTCTTCGCCGCCGCATTTGACAATCACACGCTCGAAGTGATCGATCTAAAGGCCAATCGACAAGCGCACACGATTACGGATCTGAACCAGCCACAGTCAGCGTTCTATGACGCTTCGACTAATCGCCTTTTCGTGCCCTGCGGGGGTGACGGCACGGTGAAGATCTTTGACGGAACGACGTTTCAGCTTCTGCAAACCGTGAAGCTGTCCTCCGACGCTGACAATATCCGCTACGACGCCCGCAGCAAGCGGGTGCTCGTCGGCTACGGCGGAGAAAAATTCCTGTTTGGCAAGGTGGTGCGCGGCCAAGGAGACGGTGCGCTAGCGTTTTTGGATTCTACGGGAAAGAAGACTGGGGAAATTGCTGTCGATGCCCATCCCGAATCGTTTCAACTTGAGAAATCCGGAACTCGCGTTTTCGTCAACGTTCCAGATCGGCATGAGATCCAAGTCGCTGACGTTGCGAAAGGCACTGTGCTGGCCCATTGGCCCGTTACCTGCGAGGACAATTTCCCGATGACACTTGACGAAGCCCATCATCGACTCTTCGTTGAATGCCGGGTTCCTGCAAGCCTGCTCGTGTTCAATACCGAGAGCGGCAAGACTGTGGCTTCCCTTGAAGGGCCCAGCTCGGACGACATCTTCTACGACGCGAGCAAAGGCCGGGTTTATGTGCTCGGCCAGGCGACCGAGGGTGGTGATCCCAGGGCAGCTGGCCGTGGCTTCATTGATGTTTTCCAACAGAACGATGCTGATCACTATAGCAAGATTGGGAGCTACCCTACGGGGCCGGGCGCTTGGACCGGCTTTTTTGTGCCCGAGTGGGGAGAACTCTTTGTCTCCGCACGTCACCAAGGTGAGCAGAGCGCGGAGATCCTTGTGTTCGAGAACAAAATGAGATGGGCACTCACCGACTGCAAAGGGAACACTCAAGGTGATGCACCTCCACCTACAGCGAGTTGAATTCAGATAACCTTCAGGCGACCCGATTTAAGATCGTGAGGGGGGGAACCGAAGTCTCCGGGTAACCGTCTACTAGCTGGGCTAGCTTAGAGGTGGTGTGATGAGGAATGGACTACTGGGTCTGGTGGTGCTATGGGCGGCAGCAGCATTGGCGCAAGGTTCCGGAACGACTCCGTCGCACTCTGAGCCTGTTCGGCCCATCGGTGTAGTAACCCAACTTCAATCGGGCAAATTTATCCTGCACACCGATGCAGGTCCCGATCTGCTGATCCTACTGTCAGACCAAGTGTCGGTTCTGCGCGTTCCGCCTGGCGCGAAGGATTTGAGTGCTGCCAGCAAGATAACGGTGGGTGATATCGGCTCGGGGGACCGGGTACTCGTGCGCGGCCGTGTCTCCGACGAGCAGAAATCCATGCTCGCAGTGTCGGTCATTGTAATGACCAAAGCAGACCTTGCCAACGCGCAGGAGGCGGAGCGTCTGGATTGGCAACGGCGCGGCATCGGAGGAACAGTTACCGCAGTCAATCCCGAAAGAAAAGAGGTCACCATTGCAGTTCCGAGCGCTCCGTCCCCAGCCGCGAACGGCGCTCGTTCGCAGACGATTACGTTGGCAGCGAACGCTATTCCGCATCGATATGCACCCGATTCGGTCAAATTAAGCGATGCCAAGCCGAGCACGCTCGAAGAAATCAAGGTGGGCGATCAAGTCCGCGCGCTCGGTACGAAAGCTGAAGACGGGAGCTTTCGGGCGGAGAAACTGGTCTCTGGAACCTTTCGCAATTTTGGCGTTACGGTGGTTTCTGTTGATGCGCAGAACCGCACCATCACTGCGAAGGATGCAGCCTCGGGACAAACCATGCTGGTGCGAACCAATGCTGACACCGCATTGCATCGGCTTCCGCCCGATGTGGCGCGAGCGTTGGCTAAACCCAATTCCGGAAGCGGAAGCGACTCTGAACTGCTCGAACGTGCGCCTGCCTTAGCGCTCGCCGAACTGAAGACCGGAGAACCCCTGATCGTGTTGAGCACCCAAGGAGCGAAGCCGTCAGAAGCGACTGCAATCCTCGTGCTCGCCGGAGTGGAGCCGATCCTAGCGGCGCGGCCGAAGGGCAGCGATCAGGTGGTCATTGGGCCCTGGAGTCTCGGTAAGGGAGGCGGGGAGGACGCTCCTTAGTGCGAGGCAATCATCCTTTGGATCTTTTCGTGGGGCGAGTCATGATCAATTTGAGTAAAAGTGCGCCGCGAATCCTGGCTTTGATCCTGTTTGCGTTTTGGATCACCGGCGGGCTCTGGGCGCAGACGGGCGAGGTGAGCCTGCGCGGGCAGGTTACCGACCAGTCCGGCGCTGCCGTGCCTGGGGCTACCGTTACACTCGTCGGTCCTGACGGCGCGTCACGAGAGGCTCAAACTGATGGGTCTGAGGGACGTTATATTTTCCGAGACCTGCCTCCGGGCATGTATACCCTTCGAATTCATGTGGCTGGCTTTGCCGATTTCGAGAAAACCGGGATCGTGATCACTCCTGGCCGGGCTCAAGCACTGGACGTGCGCCTGGTGGTCATTATGGAAAAACAGGAGGTTACGGTAAGAGAGGAAGACACAACGAAGATCAGTGTGAGTCCTGCGAACAACGCCAGCGCGCTGGTCTTGAGTGGGGCCGATGACCTGGAATCCTTGTCGGACGATCCGACCGACCTCCAAGCGGATTTGCAGGCGCTAGCGGGGCCATCCGCCGGCCCGAGTCGCGGCTCGATTTTTGTCAATGGGTTTAGTGGCGGAAATCTTCCTTCCAAGGATTCGATTCGCGAAATTCGCATCAACCAGAATCCGTTCTCTCCCGAGTACGACAAGCTCGGTTATGGCCGTATCGAAATTTTCACCAAACCTGGCACAGAGCGATATCACGGCACAGTCGATTACAACGTTGGCGGCGATATCTGGAATTCGCGAAATCCCTATGGTTCGCAGAAGGCGCCCTTCCTGCTGCGGGAATTGGAAGGTGGTGTCGGCGGACCGCTGGCGAAACACGCATCCTTTACTGTCAATTTCCAACGAAACTCCGTCGATAACGGTTCCATTGCCAATGGCGTCATGCTCGATCCTGTAACGCTGGCCATTAGGCCGTTCGATGAGATCCTGAAGACGCCGCAACGCTTCACTCGGATCAACCCACGGGTCGATTATCAGCTCAATGACAATAACACTCTAATGGTGTCGTACGAGGTCACCAACTCGAACATCAACGATGCCGGCATTGGCGGGTTCGACGTGATCTCTCGGGGTTACCATTCGCATTACCTGGACCAGGCGGTGCAAATGACGGAAACGGCAGTATTGAGTAGGAACATCAATGAAACCCGTTTCCAGTATTTCCGCACGGCCAATCAGATGACGCCGAACGATTTCAGCCCAGAAACTCAGGTGCTCGGATCATTTCGCGGCGGCGGATCGCAAATTGGCCAATCCGCCGATGCACAAAATAATTTCGAGCTGCAGAATTACACGTCGATGATCCGGTCCGCGCATACTTGGCGCTTCGGCTTCCGCTTACGCGCGCAGGCTGAAGATAGCGTCGCGCGCCAAAATTTCAATGGCACCTTCACGTTTGCCGGCGGCCTGGCGCCGGAACTCGATGCCAACAATCAGCCCGTGCTCGACGCTTCGGGCCAGCCGGTGCTCACGCAGATCAATTCCATCGAACGATATCGCCGGACGCTTCTCTTCCAGCAGCTCGGCCTTTCGCCGGCACAGATTCTGGCCTTGGGCGGAGGTGCCAGACAATTCAGCATCGATACGGGCATCCCGCAATTATCGACGCACCAGATGGACGTAGGCGTATTCGGGGGCGACGAGTGGAAGGTGCGCCCGAACATCACGCTAAATATGGGCTTCCGCTACGAGACCCAGACCAACATCCACGACTGGCGCGATTTCGCGCCCCGGATTGCCGTGGCGTGGGCTCCCGGAGGTGGCGCCCAGAATTTGCGCGCCAAGACGGTGCTGCGTGCCGGTGTTGGCACGTTCTACGACCGCTTTCCGCTGGCCAATACGATCCTCGCAAAGCGTTATAACGGAGCCGTTCAACATCAATACGTGGTCGTCGATCCAAATTTCTTTCCGAATGTTCCAGCGTCAGCCGCGGTGGCCGCCTTAGCGTATGACTCCATACAAGAAGTGAGCGCCCGAATGCGTGGCCCGTATGTCATACAGTCGGCGCTGAGTCTCGAGCGGCAGTTGCCGGCGAATACGGCGCTGGCGATTACCTACACCTACTCCCGTGGCGTCTATCTATTCCGTTCGGAGGATATCAACGCGCCTTTGCCCGGCACATTTAATCCCAACGTGCAAGGCAGCGGCCTATTTCCGCTCGGAGTGCCCGGCCCGGTCTTTCGGATGGAGTCTTCCGGAATTTACAATCAGAACCAACTGATTGCGAATATCAACACGCGAGTCAACCAAGGCGTCTCCCTGTTCGGCTTCTATGTACTCAATCATGCCATGAGTAACACCGATGGCATTGGCACGTTTCCAGCGAATCCCTACAACCCTACGGGCGAGTACGGACCCGCGTCCACTGATGTGCGGCACCGCGTCACGGTGGGCGGATCCATAAATATGATGTGGAGTGTGCGGATCAGCCCGTTCGTGATCCTTCAGTCGGGTGCGCCCTTCGATATCACTGCGGGCGACGATCTGTACGGAACCACGCTCTTCAATGCGCGTCCTGGAATCGCAATCAACCCGGGTGCAGCTGGCGTGATTCAAACGCGTTATGGCCTGCTCGATCCCAACCCATCGCCTGGCGAGCAAATTATTGGCCGTAATTACGGGCGCGGTCCGAGCCAATTCCGGGTCAACTTACGGCTGTCCAAAGCCATTGGCTTCGGGACCGAGCACGGCTCTACCACCGCACAAGGACCAAGCGGCGGTCAGAGCCGCGGAGGCGCAACCGCGGAGCAAGCCTCGGGTAGAGCTTTGGGCGCGATCATCGGTAATCCAAAAACGGTCCACCGCTACAATTTGATCTTTTCCGTCTCCGCTCAGAACATACTGAACCACAACAATCCAGGACCCATTAACGGCGACATTACATCGCCCTTGTTCGGCTTGTCGAACCAGATTGCGGGCGGGCCCAATGGCGAGGGATTCTTCGAGACCGCCAATAACCGACGCCTGGAAATGCAGACGCGCTTCACCTTCTAGAGCAGTCGATCTGCGCCTAGCGCTCGAAAGACAGCTTCGATGAATCGAATGCGAAGACTAAGACTGCGGCGTCACGCGAAAGTACGCTGGCACTAAGCCACCTTGCGGAAAATCCGTTCGTACAGAACGGGCAGGAGGAAAAGTGTAAGTAGGGTCGAACTCGACAAACCTCCAATCACTACCGTGGCGAGAGGCCGCTGCACTTCTGCTCCAGTGGAAGTCGCGATGGCCATGGGAATGAAGCCGATGCTGGCCACGCAGGCAGTCATCAGCACGGGACGGAGTCTGCGCCGAGCTCCGGCAAGCACGGCAGAGCGCACAGGCTCGCCAGCCTGACGCAATTGGTTGATGGAGCTGACTAGCACAACGCCGTTCAGCATGGCTACTCCAAACAGGGCAATAAAACCGACCGAGGCCGAAAGATTCAAATTCATCCCGCGAATCCACAGTGCCGCGATACCTCCCACCAGTGCAAATGGCACATTTCCAACAACGAGCAGCGCCTGCTTCATCGAGGCGAATGTGAAGTAGAGCAAAACGAAAATCGCAGCAATGGCGATCGGAACGATGAGAGCCAGGCGGCTCATGGCCCGCTGCTGATTTTCAAACTGCCCGCCATATTCGATGAAATAGCCGGGGGGCAGCGTGATCTGCCGGTCGAGCTTCGCGCGGACCTCGGCGACAAAGCTGCCCAAGTCGCGGCCACGTACGTTGGACATGACAACGATGCGCCGCTGGCCCTCTTCCCTTTCGATTTTTTCGGGGCCGCGTGTCACCTCCACGCGCGCCACCTGGTCCAAGGTAACTTGTTCGCCGGCAGGCGCGCGCAACAGAACGGCGCGCATGGCGTCGGGATCGGTGCGATAACGCTCGGGCAAGCGAATGGCCACCGTGTATCGTTTCTGGCCATCAATCACTTGCGAGACCACCGAACCGGAACCACCTGCCGCAACCGCCTCTTCTACGTCGGTTACGTTCAATCCATAACGGGCCAGCACCGCACGGTCCACGCTAACAGAGAGCTCGGCCACGCCGCTGGTGACTTCCATTTGAGCGTCGGCGGCCCCGCGCACCGTGGATACCACGCGCAATGCCTGCTGGCCCAAAGCATTCAGAGTGCGGAAGGCGTCGCCGAAGATCTTGATAGCCAAATCGGCCTTCACGCCGGAAATGGTCTCATCGATGCGCATAGCCATGGGTTGCGTGAAGTTGTAAGCAATGCCGGGAATTCGCGCCAGTTCCTTGTCTAGGGCGGTGATCAAATCCTCCTTGGTGTGGAATCGTTTCCATGTATTCATCGGTTTGAGCAATAGATACGTGTCGCCTTCGTTGATCCCCATGGCTTCGGTGGCGAAGTCCGGGCGGCCGATCTTGATTACGACGTCCGATATTTCCGGGAAGGCTCGCAATCGCCGCTCGATGCGTTTGCTGATCTCCACAGAATCCGTCAGCGAAACTCCCGGCAGCTTGCGCGTTTCCACCAGGATCGACCCTTCGTCCAATCGCGGCATGAACTCGGTGCCCATGAAGAAAAGCGATCCGAGCGCCGCAGCCAAGATGGTTGCCGCAGTACCAACGGTCAGCCACGGGCGATCCATCGTCCAAGCAAGAAGCTGCGCGTAGCCGCTATTCAGCACTGCCATCCAGCCATGTTCTTGCTTGCGGACTCGGCCCAACGGAATTCCTTTGCGGAAGGCAAACGAAACCATCAAGGGTACCATGGTCAGCGCCAGAAGGAGCGACCCTGCAAGAGCCGCGCATACGGTGATGGCCATGGGACGAAACATTCGGCCCTCCAGGCCTTGCAGGAACAAAATCGGCAGGTAGACAGCGATGATGATGATTACGGCGAAGGTCATGGGCCTCGCGACTTCGTAGGCCGCTCGGCGCACCGATTCCAAAGGCGTTTCGTGCGGGTGGCTCTGCTCCAGGCGGTGGACGGAATTCTCCATCATGACCACCGCTCCATCCACGATCATCCCGAAATCTATGGCTCCCAGGCTCATCAGATTCGCGCTGATGCCGAAGAGCCGCATGCCCAGAAAGCTGAAGAGCATCGAGAAGGGAATGATCGAGGCGGTGATAATCGCAGCCCGGAGATTGCCGAGGAACAGCAGGAGCACCACCGTGACCAGGACAAAGCCCTCGAATAGGTTCTTCTCGACCGTGTGAATCGTGCCGTCGATCACAAAGGATTGATCGTAGAAGGGATTGATCTTGACGCCTGGTGGAAGGCGCAGGGCGGCGATTCGCTCTTTGACTCTTTCGATCAGTCGTTTGCCATTTTCACCCTTTAGCATGATGACCATGCCAGACACCGTCTCGCCGTTTCGGAGGGTAGCGCCTTCGGGCGGCGCCGATCCGACACGCACTTCGGCCACGTCCCGGACCAGAACGGGCGTGCCGTTCTTGGCGGTGAGTACGACATTGCCAAGGTCGTCGGTGTTGACGGCACGGCCGTTGCCGATGAGCGTGTACTGTTCGGAGGCGTGCTCGATGTAGCCGCCGCCGAAATTGGTGTTGTTCTCTTGCACCCGCTCGGCTACGTCGTGCAGCGTGAGTCCGTACTGTTCGAGTAACGCGGGATCCACGACGATCTGAAACTGCTTGGTTTGCCCGCCCCAAGCATTGATCTCGCTCACACCCGGGAGCGTGCGCAACTGCCCCTTGATCACCCACTCGTGCAGGTCCTTCAGCTCCATCGGGCTCATCGGCCCAGATAGCGTGTACTGGTAGAGCTCGCCGAAGGCCGTTGCGGGAAGGCCCAGAGAGGGCTGCACATTCTGGGGGAGCAGCGTCGAAATTTGCTGCAAACGCTCGCTGACCAGTTGCCGCGCGAAGTACATGGGCACGGAGTCGTCGAAAACCACCGTGACCATGGACAAGCCGAGCTTGGAAAGGGAACGCACCTCCTCCTTCTTTGGCAAGCCCAGCATGGCGCGTTCGATCGGGTAGGTGACAAGCTGCTCAACCTCGCTGGGAGGCAGAGACGGCGCATCGGTGACAACAACTACCTGGTTGTTGGTGAGATCGGGGAAGGCTTCGACGGGAATGGTGTATAGGGCGTATCCCCCGGCGACCAGCAGGGCCAAGATGGCGGCCAACACCAGCCAGCGATACGACAGCGTGAAATCAACAATGCGATTCAGCATGGTCCTACTCGCTTTCCATCGTGGATTTCAGGAGTTGCGATTTCAGGATGAAGCTCCCGCGGACGACAATCTGCTCTCCCGGCCTGAGGCCGTCGAAAACAGGAGATTTGCCGCTCGCCGTCTCACCCATCCGGACCGGACGGACGGAAAAGCGATCGGGTGCCGTTCGCACGAAGACGACGTCTTGACCGTCAATCTGCTGAACGGCATCGGAAGGCACGAGCAGGACGGGTTTGCGCTTGCCCACTGGTATCTCGGCCCTGGCCAGCATCTCCGGTCGCAGCCGGTTGCCGGCGTTATTCAACACGATCCGGACCTGCATTACGCGGGTAGCAGGATCGAGCCCTTGGCCGAGATTGGTGATCTTGCCCGAGAAGTGGTGGTCGGGCATGCCCTGCAGAGTCACCGTCGCAGGCTGGCCGACACGGAGCTCCGCGAGATTCTCCTGGCGAACCGAGGCGAGCATCCAGACCTGAGAGAGATCACCGATCACGAATGTGTCCGTCGAAGGCTGCACGGTTTTCCCAGGAGTCACGACCTTCTCGATGATGTAGCCGCTTGCGGGAGCGAGAATGGGCACATCATCGGCAATCTCCTCGGGCGTGCCAGGGGGAGGATCGGCGGGCACACGAAGGTCATCTTCGAGCTGATCCTTGATGCGATCGATGACGATCTGACCGCCCTTGAGCGCAGACTGCGCGCTTACCAGTTCCTGGCGCGCCTCCTCTACCTGCTGGACCGATCCCGCCTTGAGCGACAGAAGTTTCTGGGCACGATCATACTTGCGCTGGGCCTGGGCGGCAGCCGCCTCCAGCCGGTTCAGGTCAGCCACCGCAGTGCGATATTGCGCGCGGGCTTCGCGCACTTCGTCCGCGTGGTAGCGGGCCAATATCTGGCCCTTTTGCACATAGTCGCCCAATTCGGCATACACGGTCACGACCAGACCGTCTGTGCGTACGCCGACACGCCAAGTCCGGTCATTTGCTAGCGCGATGTGGCCGGTGACGCGCAACATTTGCGGTTCGGTGCTCAACACTGTGGTTTGTGTCTCGATCATGCCTGCCGTTTGGTCGGCGGGCGAGAGCACAACCTCACTTTTGTCTCGCTCTGCAGTGCGCTCCGCTGCCGGGGCGCGTGTGCTGCTGTTGCACCCGGCTGCGACCAAAGAAGAAACAATCACTCCGAGAGCGATTAGACGCTTGATCATGGCGCAACCCCTTCCGCAACTTGCAAGTCGACTATGCTCTGCTGGTATTCCACCATCCCCTGCACGTAGGCGAGTTGCGCATCGAGCCGCGCGCGTTCCGCGTCCAGTAAACGGAGCAGGTCCGTACCGCCTTGCGTGTAAGCGTCCTGCGCGATTTCGGAAATCTCCGTCGCGTGCTCCCGAAGAGGTTGGAGGTTCTCCACAACTTCATTCCGTCGCAATTGATACCCTTGGAGCGCGCCGTAGTAGTCCGCGAGAACGCTCGACTGCGCGGCTGCCAGCAATTGCTGCTGCCTGCTGACTTCCGCTGTTGCTGTGGCGCGGTTTCCCTGATTTCGGTCCGAGATTGGAAGCGTGATCTGCAACCCGGCCAGGGCCGTATTTATTCCAGTTGTAGAATCTACTAACTGCGTCCTCTTGTAGCCATAGAGGATGTTAAGGTCAGGGCGTGCGGAGACTGCCTCCAGTCTGGCTTTGGCCTGTGCCTCCTCTAGCGCTGCACGGGCTAACCTCATCTCAACGCGCTGCGCGAGTACTTGTTGAGCATCCACAGGAGTGAGCGGGGTCTGGTTGGCGTCCAGCGGCTCGGTTAAGACCAACTCGGGAAAGTCGATCTGCCCCATCTCCTTTTGGAGTTGCACGCGCGCGCGGGTAGCCTCGATGGCGGCCAGATTGGACGAGATCTTTAGGCGTTCGCTTTCCAACCTGATGCGCAGGAAGTCCTGCTCGGAGATCGCTCCTACACTGAGTTGTGCGGAGTGGTAATCAATGATGCGTTGAAAGTTGTCGACAGTAGCTTTCAGGAGATCGCGAGCTTCCTGAGCGCCACGCGCCGACCAATAGGATTGTTTGACACTTTGCGCAATCTGCCGCCGCGTGAGTTCGTATTGAGCCTCGCTCGTGCCGACCTCCTTTCCGGCCACCGCGATTCGCTGTTTTCTCTTCCCCAGAACGTCAAGAGGCTGGGTCAGATATGCGTAGGTGTCTACGTCACGGGAATAGGTTTGACCAGGCCTCAAATTCTGGTTTTCAAACTGGAATGTGGGGTTCGGAATCAGAGCGGACTGCTTCTCAAGTCCGTGAGCCGCAGAAATTCGTTCCGCTTCGGCCTTCAAGCTTGCGCGTGACTCGAGCGCTTTACTGACAGACTCCTGTAGGCTGAGCATAGATTGGGCTTGGCAAGGCATAGAGATGGGGACGCCTATGAAAACCAAGGTGCAGATCAAGGCACGAATTTCACATCCCGAAACCAGAACTGTCGTTTTCATAGCTCTCCTATCAGCCGATGTATAGAAGCCGGGTGCAGCCGCACCAAGACGGTGGAAACGGAAACAGACACGCGTAGCGTTCTTAAGGCAGGCTAAGCAGGAGGGGCACGGGGAACGGAAGACTCAGCACATGGAGGGTCGTGGCCCTGTGCCTGGACAAACTCGGCAGGAGCAAATGATTTGTCAGGAACGAATACCGTAGTCGCTGGCTCAGCTTGGTAAGCAAGCAAGAGTGCCGTCTGAGGAACGCTAGTGAAGGTATCAAGAGATGAGGAAACGTGGTCCTTGTGTTTGGCCTCAACGCTGTTGCCATGGTTTTCAGCGGTTGGGATGGATATGGCGTAGAAATGTACATGAACGATTGTGGAGTCGTCGTGATCTCCGTCTGTCTCGTGACCAGCGGAAAGATGGACATGCTGATAAGGCGCCATGAAGAACGCCAAAAGCACAGCAAGACACGCCGGCAGAATCGTAAGTCGCCGCATTACCGACTGACTATGCACAAGTGGCCGCAATGATTCAAATCCAGCTCAATATTCCGGTCGAGCAATACGCGCAGGTCACATGCATCGGTACCCCGCTAGAAACTCTCAGCTGCCGTAGGCCTTATCCGCTCGTAGGCTCTCGGGGCAGACGCCCGAACCGCTCCTTCACCGGCGCGAGCATCAGGCGTGAGGTGAGGTCAGCCTCAGATGCAGGCAGCGTTCATTCGACAAGCGGTAGAATTCATCCAGTCTCCTCGCAGTGGAATGTTTCCGCCTGTGCCCAGGCGCACGTCACGGAACATGCTTCAAAGCTGATTGCTTTTCCCTGAATTCGGCTCGCCTACAACGAAGAGCGCCCGTTCGAAATAATAGAAAGGCATTATTTGTTCCTTTTTTGCCGCCGTCGCTCATGAAGTCTTCGGGACTAACGCCAGCGGTTCGCCTGCCAGTCCTTTCTTAACCAGCCTGGCGAGGAAGTCCGCAAACGGCGCGATATCCTCGCCGATACTCGCTTTTTCGAGCGCCTTGATATAAATCTTGCGGTCTCCCACGAATATCACTGTAGACCTGAACGAACGCGTGGAGGAATTCATTGAGCGGTACTACAACGAGTGCCGGCTACATTCGGCGCTAGACTATTGTTTGCCCGAAGAGTTCGAAAAAGAGTCCCAAATGGATTTCGAGAGAGCCTCCGCGGCGGCGATTATGACGTTCTTGGGCGGATGATGCATGGCGTGTTCAGGGCCAAGGCCTCCGTCGACCTGGGTGTGATGCGCATCCTTGTCTCAAGGAGGGGCTCACTCCGCAGGATTTCTAGTGAGATCCGCTGTGCACGAACTGTGCACGAATAGAACGTTTTCATCGCATTGGGGATAGCTTTGAGCGAAAAGCAGATTCCCCGATTTGTTGGAAACGTTAGCAGTTAGAAGTGATGGACGGAGTTGTTGGAGTCGAGTGTCGTGCGCCCAAGGCAGGCGCGCTACCGAAGCCCTTGGCGTATATAATGCAGCGTCGGAGATTTCGATCCAGTTTTACGGCACGCTCGAAATTCGGTTTGACCGTCAATTTCGCCACCCAGTGCGATTTCGTGATGACGCCGCAGAATCAGTTCAAAGTGTAGGCCTGCAATTTTGGGTACAGGATTGGGTACAAGTGAAGGTACGAAAGGTGTCGGGTAACCTTCGGAAGCGACGCCAGCCAAACGCGATGTAGTTTTTTGACCCACTCTCTCATAACCCGAAGGTCGTCGGTTCAAATTGTGCTCGTATTTGCCGCAACCTTTTCAACCCGAGCGTCAACCCGAAATTGGGTCGGCGAGAGCGTGTTTACAAGTACTTGGCAGTCCTTGGCGGCCTTGTAAGTTGTTGTAAGTACTTGTCGTCAACGCGCTGTCACGGCAGAGGTCGCGGGTTCGAGTCCCGTCGTCCCCGCCATTCTTTTCGCGCCGCCGCAGTACTTATCAAACGGCTCCTAGTTGCAGCGCCACCTTATCCAGGCGGTAAATAAACTCCTGGGCCGAGTACAGCGCTTTCTCGCTCAGCGCTTTTTCGTGAACTCCGTGTACACAACCGTTGTAAAGTCTGGAAACTGAGCAAGATCGTAACCGGGAGCAGGACCGGTTTCGCCCAGAGCTTGCTTGACCTGCTCCAGGGATTTGCCCTCTGCGACCATCTTCTTCACTTGTTCCCGCCTCGCCTCCACCCGCGCAAGCCTCTGCTGCACATCGGCTTTCGTTTGCAAGTCGCCATGTCCAGGAACGTAAGAGTCAGCATTCAGTGCGAGGAGTCCTTTTACGGTCTGAACCCAGCCTTCGGCCGACCCATTCTTCTGCTCCTTGATCATCGTGTAAGCCTGAGGCGCCCGCACGTTCCCGCAGCAGCTCGTGGCAATCACATCTCCGGTAAAGACGATCTTCTGCTCGGGGAGGTACACCTGCAAATCACCACTCGTGTGCGCCGGCGCAAAATGGAGCACATTGACCCTTACGCCATTGATCGTGAGCGATTCGCTCTTCGTCAAGGTTTTGTTTGGCAGGCGATCCTGCGGAGAAGGGTTACGCGAATTTGCCGTCGCTTGTATGTCCTTCTTACAGTCTTCGTGGGCGATTATGGTCAACCCCGGCGGGAAAGCCGCCAGACCATTAACGTGGTCGGCGTCGCTGTGCGTCAGAATCACAGTCGTGACCGGCTTGGGCGTGAGCTTGGCAATCTCGGCTAACATTTGCTTTCCCGAAGACGGGGCTATCGTCGCGTCCACAACAATGACGCCGTCGCGGCCAATAATGAAGCCGGCATTCCCGCCACCGCCCGCGTTCGCCCAATAAACACCGTCACTTACCGACTTTACGGAGATCGCCGGGCCCTGCTGCGCGTTAGCCACAACGGCGAATGCACTTAAGCCCAAGATCAACGCAAATCCAAAAGTCAGGTTCCGGTGACATTTCATATGTGCTCCTTTGCTGCCCGTCCAACCCATTCGCATCCGGCCTGCCAGCCACTGAGCGGAAAAGCCGTTGGCCACCTACCGCTGCGATGCTGGGCATTCAGTAGGCGTAACCCGAGGTTGCGCCAGCGTATACTTTGGCAAGCCACAGATGTCAAGGCCTTTTCAAGCTGTATTTGGCGCATTTTCACTTGGTTGCCTTCCTTGATTCATTCATAAACAGGCGCTTGCGCCTGGCATCCCATGGGTTATTGCTTGAATCTACAAATGCGTCCCAACCGACGGTAGCCCATCGGCAATTTCTAATGCTAGCCTGTCAGGGATCGGGTTCGGCCCCCTTTCGAAAACTTAAATCGAGAACAAGGATACTTTGATGCCAATTAAAATGAAGGCCTTAAGCTGTGCCTGCGCAACGTTGTGTGCAGCTATGTTGCTATCCATCGCTTTGCCGCAGCGAGCCGCGGCCGATGCTGACGATCCGCCGGGCCGCGTGGCCCGGCTGAGTTACCTCAACGGATCGGTTTCTTTCCAGCCGGCAGGCGAATCCGATTGGGTGACGGCGACGCTCAATCGCCCCATGACCACGGGTGATAAGCTCTGGGTCGATGCGAACTCACGTGCGGAATTGCACATTGGTGCAGCGGCAATTCGGCTGAACAGCAACACCGGCTTCTCGTTTCTGAACTTGGACGACCGTACAGTTCAGATTCAGCTCTCCGCCGGCACACTCAGTCTCCGCGTGCGACGGCTCGGCAAAGAGGAAGTCTTCGAAGTGGATACTCCCAACCAGGCATTTTCCATTCTGCGGCCCGGCGAATATCGCCTCGAGGCCAGCGAAGATGGAAGCAGCACGATTGTGGAGGTGAGGGAAGGCAAAGGAGAGGCAAGCGGCAACGGCCGTAGCTACACGATCGAGTCCCGCGAGCGAGCTTCGCTGAGCGGCACCGATAGCCTCTCTGCCGATATCGACAAGATGGATAAACACGAACGCGACGCGTTCGACAATTGGTGCGAGGAACGCGACCGCCGCGAGGAGCATTCACGCTCGGTTCGCTACGTCTCGCCGGAAATGGTCGGCTACGAAGATCTGGACGAGAACGGCGTCTGGCGTTATGACCCCGAATATGGACAGGTCTGGGTGCCTACGGCAGTAGCTCCCGGCTGGGCTCCCTACCACTATGGCCACTGGGCCTGGATCGCGCCGTGGGGCTGGACCTGGGTGGATGATGCGCCATGGGGCTATGCGCCCTTTCATTATGGACGCTGGGCCTATGGCCGAGGAGCGTGGTTTTGGGTTCCCGGGCCCGTGGACGCGGCCCCCATGTATGCCCCTGCACTGGTCGCGTTTGTGGGCGGCCCGAACTTCGCTGTCGGAATTGCGGTGGGCGGCGGCGCGGCAGTTGGCTGGTTCCCGCTGGGCCCGCGAGAAGTGTACGTCCCCGCATATCGGACGTCACCAGACTACGTAACCCGCGTGAACATTTCAAACACGAACGTGAGTCGCACGACAGTGACGAATGTCTACAACACGACCGTGGTCAACAACACCGCCGTCGTCAATAACGTGACCTATGTGAATCGGACGGCGCCCGGCGCCGTAACCGCCGTTTCCACGACTGCATTCACCAGCGCTCAGCCGGTAGCTGCCGCCGCCGTCACAGTGAACCAAAGCCAGATTGCCAAAGCATCTGTCAGCACGCAAGCTGCGGTGGCTCCCACACAAAGCAGTGTTCTTGGACCTGCCGAACACAAACCAGGCAGAGTGGTGCCGCCGGGTCTGGCCGACCGGCCTGTAGTCGCGAAGACTACGCCACCGCCACCTGCGGTGTCGTTCGAACGGCAGGAGTCCGCGCTGAAGGCGCACCCAGGCCGCCCTCTGGAGCGGAATGAAGTCGAGACGTTGCGTCCGGCGGAAGTGGCGCATCCGCTCGTCAAACAAACCTCGCCGAACCCAGCACGGACGCCCAATCCGAATCGCGGCGCGGGCCAGGTAGCGGGAACGCCTGGAGCCCCTAATCGTCCGCCGGAAAACCCCGCTAACGTCCGCGGGAATGGAGTCGGCAATGGGCCGGGAAACAATCCTTCTGCTGGGGCACCACCGATTAACAACCGCCCCGGTCCAGAGCGACCCGGGAATCGCCCGACAGTGAGCGAAGCCCCCAATGCGCAGCCGAACTTTCGGCCGGGACAACAAAATCGCCCCCAAGAACCCGTGAGCACTCCTGCTCCGGAAGCTCCTAACAATCGGCCGTCTAACGTACAGCCGAGCTACCGGCCGCCTTCGCCTGAAAATCGGCCGAATCCTGGCTCGCCGTCTAACGAGCGGCCATCAATCAATAGCCAGCCGCAAAGCACTCCGGCTCCGCAGCCCTCGAATGAGCGGCCTTCGAACGCGCAGCCGAGCTACCGGCAGCCATCTCCTGGCGACCGGCCGAACCCCGGCCCGCCGTCCAACGAGCGCCCTGCAATAAGCCAGCCGCAGAGCACGCCGGCTCCGCAGCCCTCGAATGAGCGGCCTTCGAACGCGCAGCCGAGCTACCGGCAGCCATCTCCTGGCGACCGGCCGAACCCCGGCCCGCCATCCAACGAGCGCCCTGCAATAAGCCAGCCGCGGAGCGCGCCCAGTGTTCAGCCAAACGATAGGCGAGTCGAGCAGCCACCGAACGCGCCTGTCAGCCGTCCCGCGAATGTGCCGCCGCCGCAAAATCGGAACGTGGCGCCTTCTGCACAACCATCAGGCAACGTCCGTGCGGTTCCCGAGAATAAGGGAGGTGCGCCGAATCCTGCTCCGGCCAAGTCCAACAACAATTCGTCCGGTAATAAGAAGGACGAGAAAAAGAACTAGTTACCAGGGCCAACGACAGCTGAAAAAAAATCGGCCTCTCAGGATTCAATGCCTGAGAGGCCGATCTCATTTCTGGATTAGGAAGGTGTCGTCTTCGTAGAACTGAACGATGTGTGCCTGTTGATCGTTATCGCGCCAGGCGGCGAGGGTATCATTCACTTCGGCTAGTTCTGCGGGACCGGTTTGCAGCCGCTCAAAGTCGCTCATGAGTTTTCCCCCAAGATCGCATCCATCGCGCAGTAATCAACGCAGGCAGCGTAACTCTATCAGCCGACTTTTCGAAAATCCGTACAGGGAATCCTTGAGATCTGCGCCCTTTCTTATCTTATGAAGCCCGGCTGCAATTCTAGTGACTGCCGTTTACGTTGCCACCGCTCAATGAGTTGCAACTTCGAGCGCACCGTAAGTTTTCCAAAACGGCGAGCGGGCCAAAAGCCCTCCTCACGCGCGCTACACCAGGTCTGCTGAGAAGATCGAAGGGTGACGGCGAAATCCTGCCTGTCAAAATGACCGGGACATACGACCATCCATCCTACGGTCTCGAGGAGTGATGAAGTAAGATAAAGCTGCGGGACTCGCTCTTTTCGAGGGACGGCGTGCCGCTGGAGATGCTGGCGGCATTTTGATACCCTCGAAGGGCGGTTA
Organism: Acidobacteriota bacterium; assembly: GCA_003223315.1. Lineage (GTDB taxonomy): Bacteria > Acidobacteriota > Terriglobia > Acidiferrales > UBA7541 > Palsa-189. The sequence goes on from QHYR01000046.1 coordinate 37,840, forward strand.
CCGCGCGCTAGGGGGTTGTACGTGTAACCGCACGTGGAAGATTCTGTTCGTCGGGCACAATTCCGGTGCCGCGCAAGGTAGCATCCGCGAGGCGCGAGAACGGCATCTCAGTTTGCGAAAGGACCTTTCAGCGCTACTTTAGGCGTAAGGGCGGACGTGTGGAGGCATGGCAGCGCGAATTCCCCCGCTTTAGCGCTTCCTCCCAACGAGGATATCGGCGAGAAATGTGGCCTATGTAGCGACAGCCAGACTGACAGCAACATTCACATAGGTTTACCGACTGACAATTGGATTGGGCGCCGGTGATATGTTCGAATTCTTGTTCAAGTATCCCGCTTCGGCGTTTTCCAGAGGCGAATTAGTTCTGCTCGCCAACTGGCCGAGGTGGATACTGGGTTTTCTCCTCCTGGCGACGAGCACGGGGTTCGCCTTACTGCTCCGAGCCAAACTTCCCAAAACCATTCCTGCTCTCCGAAGTTGGCGCATGGCTGTCCTGTGGTTTCTGCAAACCGCCCTCGCCGCTCTCTTGCTCACGCTGCTGTGGCAGCCGGCTCTGATGGTCGCCGAGCTGAAGCCGCAGCAAAACATCATCGCCGTGGTTGTCGATGACTCCAGAAGCATGGGAATTACAGAAAACGGCAGCACCCGACAGACGGAAGCCGTCAAAGCGCTCCAGGGCGGCGTGCTCTCCGGTTTGCA
>QHYR01000047.1 GCA_003223315.1 Acidobacteriota bacterium
GCCATGGCCATGCTGCTGGGCCAGCCCGCCTCAACTTTTTCATTGCCGGCCGTGCCGCTCGCAGCCAATCCAGCGGCCATTCCCTTTGGTTTGCCCTCGCAAATTCTGGAGCGCCGGCCCGATGTAGCGTCGGCCGAGCGCCTGGTCGCGCAGGCCAACGCGCAGATCGGCTTGGCGACCGCGGCGTATTATCCGACCGTTACATTGAGCGCGACGGCCGGATTCTCGAACACTTCGCCGGCGGCCTGGTTCACCTGGCCCAGCCGCTTCTGGTCGGTGGGTCCGGCATTAGCGGAGACGTTATTCGAGGGAGGATTGCGCCGCGCCACTGTGCAGCAGTTTCGGGCATCCTACGACCGCAGCGTGGCCAACTATCGCCAGACCGTGCTCACGGCCTTTCAGCAAGTGGAAGACAATCTCGCAGCTTTGCGAATTCTATCGCAGGAACTCCGGCAGCAGGATACCGCCGTTACCTCGGCGCAAAGGAATTTGCAGCTGGCGCAGCAGCGTTATCAGGCAGGCATCGATCCCTACCTCAACGTGATCACCGCGCAAACCTCGCTGCTGACCAATCAGCAGGCCGCGGTCAATCTGCGCAGAGATCAGATGACTGCTAGCGTGCAGTTAATCGAGGCGCTGGGAGGCGGCTGGGATGCTGCACAGTTGCCGTCGATGAAAGATGTAAGCGAGGTGAGGCCCTCCGCACCGTCCAAGTAGCAGCGTAAAGGGACACTGAGCGAGATGACAGGGAACTACTTATTCTTTTGATTTTGGTCCTTCTGGGTTTGGTTTTTCTGGTTCTGTGCTGCGGCGGCTTCTTCGGCAATTTCCTTGTTATAGATCTCCGCCTCGGATTCCGAGCAAACCATCTCGCGAATATCGAAACTGTCTGTCTGCAACCTCAAAGGGTACTTGTCGAGAGCATTCCAGGGCTTAGTATAGTATTTCGGGTCGATGATCGTGAGCGTGAGCTCCATCAGATCGTGGTTCACGCGATGAAACTGCTCCTCCACCTTCAGGTCTTTGGTATGTGGACGGCCGGTGTTGTCGATCCAGGTCCTTTCGTCCAAGCCGGTGGTTTCCACAACGAAGGTGTAGTCGTCCGCCCACTTGCCAATCGAGTAACCATACCAGCGGGGCTCGGTAATCTTGGGGAAATCCCGCCCATCGGTCCAGATGGAGCGCCACACCTGATCATTCTCGTAAACGACTAGCGTCTTCTTGGGTGTCTGAACGATTTGAATCGCTCTCAGGTCGTGCAGATCAATGCGCGGGAAGCCGATGGGATCGCACATCTTGAATGGATCGTTGACTTCCGCCAGGGGATAGGATCCGAATCCATCGCCGTATTTGTGTTCCTTCCAGGCTTTCTCGCCCTCCGGCGTGTAGGGAAGAGGATGCTTGCCGTCCATGGGATAGTTATAGGCGCCCTGAGCCTGAACACCGTTTCGCCACCCTTCGGCCGGCTCCCATGTGCCGGAGATATCACGCCTGGGAGCGGGCGCTGAGTTCTTAGGAAGCTGGTCTATTCGGGGGATAGGCCGGTTCCAGCCATCGACGTGAACCTCAAGCTCGTCGGGATTGACGGGGGCGTATTGAGCGTGCATCGCGACGGCGGGCGCGAAGATCAGCGACGCAAATGCGGCGATGGAAAGAGCAAGAAAGCGCTTGTGCATCTGTTGTCCTTTACTTGACGGCGTTGGCTTCGTGATCCCTGCGGGCGAAGGCGTTGCCGTCGTATTTTCCGGCGGTCTTCATGATCTGGCCATTGGGGAGTACGATCTGCGCGAGCCGAGCGATGGGCGCGCCGCTCCTTGCGACGTCGCTGGTGACAATGGTGATCTCGTCGCCCGGCTTCAGAGTGCCCGCGGTGAATCCAAAGTTGATCATGTTGGAGGGCGCAACCAGTTCGCCCACCCAGTGCACGATATTTCCGCCGTCATCCTTCACGTCGAGCTTCAAGAGCACATGCGGATTGGTCCACAGCCATGCGGTCACGGTGCCCTTCAAGGTGACCGTTTTGACTTCGTAAGCAGCGTTACCGTGATGCGCGAGCAGGGGAAGGCAAGCGATTAGCGACAAAACAATCGTAACCAGAACAATCGATTTGACATTGGCATTCATCGTGTTCCTCAGCTCTTCCAATGCGGCGTGGCGACATATTCGCGCGTGATGTCCGCGACGGTGCGCGTGCCGCAATTGCCCATCACCAGTTTCAGTTCGCCCTGCATGATTTCGAGCACGCGGTCTACTCCGGCCTGGCCGAACGCCCCCAGTCCCCATAAGAACGGGCGGCCAATGCCCACGGCTTTGGCGCCTAGCGCCAGGCCCTTGAAAACATCGGTGCCGCGGCGAAAGCCTCCGTCGACGAAGACGGTCAGGCGGCTGCCCACTTCGGCAACGACCTCGGGCAAGGCCTCGATGGTGGCTCGGCCTGTTTCTGTGGAACGCCCTCCGTGGTTCGAGACCAGTATGCCGTTGATGCCGTGTTCCACACAAAGCCGCGCGTCTTCGCGCGTATCAATTCCCTTGATGAACAAAGTGCCTTGCCAGAACTTGCGCAGGCGGTCGACGAAAGCCCAGTCCATCGCAGGATTTTGCCGCAGCACGCCGGTCATATTGATACCGTCATACATGGGGTGCTCTTTGATGGCCGATCCGGGCTCGCCTTCGTGACAGGTGGCGCACTGGCGCCTGTCTTTGGGCCGCGTGCGCAGATAAGTTTCGCTGTTGCGGCCGGTGGTGTTATCGCAGGTGAGAGCAATGACTTTGCAGCCGGCAGCTTCCACGCGCCGCAGGATTTTTTCGCAGGCGTCCCAGGAACTCGGGGCATACAGCTGATACCAGACGGGACGCCCGAGTTCCTTATTCACGTCCTCGACCGCGGTCGAGGTTGACGTGGACAAGAATTGCAGCGTGCCGCGCGCCTTGGCCGCGCGGGCCACGGCCAATTCGCCGTCAGGAAAGAACGATTTTTCGCCGCCCGTCGGGCATGTGAAAATCGGGCTGTTATAAGCGGTGCCGAGCAAATCGACGCGCATGTCCACTTTGGTGGCGTCGTGCAGGCGGCGCGGGCGCAACTCGACGTCCTTGAATCCGTCGCGATTGGCGCGCAGCGTGGCATCGTCATCCACGCCACTGGCCATGTAGGTCCAGTGGCCGGGCTGGACCTTGCGGCGAGCGGCCTCCTCGAAATCGAAGACGTTGAGCGCCTGCGCCGGATTGGCGATCACCTCGGAAGTTTCCCGGGCGTCCTGAGCCAGGCCGCTGCGCTCGAGGAAGGCGGTCACGCCGCCAAGCGCAGCCACGTAGGGGCTGGCGGCTAGAAACTTGAGAAATTCACGGCGGGCAGTACGAACAGAGGTTTGTTCCATAGTGGCCGTACTCTAGCATCTCCGCCTGCGCCTGACCATATGCGATCGGGCGCTCAATCACGATCCTTCGCGGTTTCGGATAGAATGAGAGCCCACTCGCGCCGCGTAGGAATGGTTTCGTTGGCGGCTTCGTAGCGAACTGCCACGATGAGGAGATGAAGGTGATGAGAATAATCGGTCGAATGGGATTCATGCGTGCAGCCATGCTTGCGGCGGTCGCGATGCTTGGAGGAGCGGCCTGCGCTCAAGAGACGCAATATCCCAAGCCGACCGAACTCCCCAATCCCTATCGTCTCGTCGCGGGCTGGCCCACGCTGCCCAAAAACATGAACGGAGGTCATTGGGGCGAAGTAATCCGCGTACATGTGGATAGCAAGGGCAACATTTGGGTTTTTCATCGCTGCTTCAACGTTGTGCCGCCCGGCAGCGCCACGTGTATCAATCGGGGAGCGGCGAATCCGCCCATTCTGGAATTCGACCCGTCAGGCAAGCTTCTGAAGAGTTTTGGGGCTGGGCTCTTCGCTTATCCGCACGGGTTCACCGTTGATCGAGACGGGAATTTGTGGGCCAGCGATGTAAATGACCAGCCAACGATACTCGGCATGTCCGTGAAGAATTCGGCCGGCGTGATCATGGGGCAAGAGGTCCTCAAGCTAAGCCCGGGAGGCAAGGTTTTGATGACGCTCGGCAAAGAAGGCGTGGCCGGAACTGGTCCGGACACGTTCGACCGGCCCACCGGCGTGGCTATTGCTCCGGATGGAGACATTTTTGTCGCCGACGGTCATTACCCGAACCAGCACGACACAGCGCGGGTGGTGAAGTTTTCAAAAGACGGCAAATTTATCAAGTCGTGGGGCCACAAGGGATCGGGGCCGGGCGAATTCGACGAACCGCACGACATTTTCATCGGCGGCTCTCAGGACCGCGTGTACGTTGCGGATCGGCGCAACAGACGAATTGAGGTTTTCGACCAGGACGGCAATTTCATCGCGGCGTGGAAGCAATTTGGCCAGCCGAGTTCGGTGTTTGTCGGAAAAGACGACACGATTTACGTGGGCGCGTCGTTTCCGGATCCGAACGCGAAGAAAGGTGAGCTGCGGGGCATCATCATTGGCAACGCTAAAGACGGCTCGCTCAAGGCCTTCATTCCCGATCCTGCGGACCTCGACCAGGTGATTACGGGCACATCGGCGTCGGGCATCGCGGCGGATGACAAGGGCACCATCTACGCGGCAGACGTCGGCACACACAACCTAAGAAAATACGTAAGGTGAACTAAGCACCGCGCGTCCGTCGGTTTCGAATAATCCGGTTTATCAGCCTTGGGCGCATCGAATCGCAGGAGCCAGTTTCAGCGTGGAACATTTAGATTTATGGGACGGCGCTTATCGGAAGAATGGTATTAGGATCAACGAACAAACGTGCCGGGAGCGGGTGCACATCGATTCGAGTTCGTAGGCAAAGACCCATTTGTGTTTCGGGTCGTTGCTATACTGTTAATTGCGAATACGTTTCTCGGTCTATCGCTCACTTTTGGCGCCAAGTACTTTCTACCGAAAGCTTCAGTTAATTTGCCCGCATGTGAAGCCCTGACAGAAGCTGGAGCTAAATATCATGCTCCAGAGGCTGTTTGCTGGTTTGCAGACCACTTCATCGCCATTCAATTCCTTCTTTTGGCGATGATCGGCGTCATCCTCGTAATATTTCGGAAACGCGTTCGTTACGTTCCTCCGCGCCCACGTCCGGGCAGCGCGGTGACAATCGTAGCCTTGATAGTGCTCTTATCGATCGTGACCTGGGTCGTGTTGTCGCAGTTTAGGGGGCTACACTGAATCCTAGAGCGTATCTTCAGACGCGCTGGCAGGAGATGTAGGAGCCGTCTAGCGCCGCAATCGAGGGGCAGCCAAGCAACCGCATGGTGCGCTCCAAATCCGTCCTCAAGATCTCCAGGGCACGCGCTACGCCCGCCTCGCCTGCCGCCGCCAAACCATAGGCGTAAGCCCTGCCGCAAAGAACTGCGCGGGCGCCCAGGCAAAGCGCCTTTACGATGTCCGCGCCGCGACGAATGCCGCCGTCCATGAGCACTTCGATTTGACCATTCGCCGCCGACACGATTTCCGGCAATGCTCTCAAAGTAGCCTGCACGCCATCGAGTTGTCTCCCGCCATGATTCGATACGACGATGGCTGAAGCTCCCTCGTCGATGGCGCGCCGAGCATCTTCACCCGTGAGCAGGCCCTTGATGATCACCGGGCCGCGCCAGGCATCGTGAATCCAGCGCAGATCTTCCCACGAGATGGTCGACAGAGCTAAAGCCGCGCCGACGTCGATCAGCGGCATCGGTCCTCGTCCGGGAACGACGACATTGGGCAGCGGCCGTACGCCGCCATCGAGCAAAAAGCGCGCCAGCCAGCCCGGCCGCGCCAGCACTTGCGGTGAAAATCGAATCTTGTCGAGGAAACTGCGGCCGAGCAGTTCCTTCATGCCGTTGCGGAAGTCGCGCTCCCGCATGCCCGCGACGGCCGTATCAATGGTGACAAAGAGACCCGCGTATCCGGCTTTGCGTGCGCGCTCCAGGGCGCCCTCGGCAACTTCGCGGCCTCCCATTATGTAAAGCTGATAGAACACTGGGCCGGTCGATGCCGCTTTTACGTCTTCCAGCGGGTAACCGGAGATCGTCGAGAGTATGTACGCCGTGCCCGCCTGACCCGCGGCACGAGCCGCCGCCACTTCGCCGCCCGCGTGGATGACGCGCGTGTATCCGACGGGCGCCAGGAGCGCGGGAAGAGACAAGTCGCAGCCCAAGACCCGAGTCCGCAGATCGCAGTGCGATATCGCTACGGCTTGACGTGGGCGAAACGTGATTTCCTCAAAGGCCCGGCGATTTTCGCGCAGAGTGATTTCATCCTCCGCGCCTCCGTCAACGTAATCGAAGACGACTCGGGGCAGTCTGCGGCGCGCCAAAGTTCGGAGGTCGGCGATATTCACCACGCGCGGTGATGCGACTTTGTGTGCTTCCTTCATCATGGGCAGGGCCGTGCCACCTCTGCCGTGAGGAATCTATCATGATCGAGGAGGCAAATGACGCCCATGCCGCGGAGCGGAAAGGAAAAATTGGTCCTCGGAACTGAAGCGCGCTACAATCCCGGCCCAAGTGGGATCCCTGCGGGCTCGTGCTCGCAATTTTCGCCCCCGGAGAGCAAACGATGACGCGATTCGCAGCTCCGGCACTTTTTCTATTTGCTTACATCGCCGCTCCCTTACAGGCGCCGCAATCGGCAACGCCTGCAGGACAGGTCTATCAGCTCAAGCCTACGCCGAAAACAGTGGTGTGGGGATACTACGATCCGAAAACGCCTCCGGTGCTGCGGATCAAATCCGGCGACACGGTGGAAATCCAGACGCTTATCGCGTCCAATCCCGAGCGCTTTGAAAGCGCCGGCCTCGGGCCGGACCAAATCGAGCAGCCGCTGCGGGACATTTTCAAGGAGGTCAAGGAGAAAGGTCCCGGCCCCCACATCCTGACGGGCCCCATCTTTATCGAGGGCGCCGAGCCAGGCGACGTTTTGGAAGTGCGCATCCAGCAGATTCGCCTGGCCCTACCGTATGCCATCAACGCCTTTTTGCCTGGGCGCGGTTTCCTGCCGGACGACTATCCGTACGCGCGGATCAAAGTCATCCCACTCGATGAAAAACGGATGGTCGCGCACTTCGCGGATGGCATCGAGATACCCATTCGTCCGTTCTTTGGCAGTATGGGCGTGGCGCCCCCGGAAGTCACGGGACGCATCAGCAGCGGTCCGCCCTGGATCCACGCGGGGAACCTCGATGATAAGGATTTGATCGCGGGCACGACGCTTTTCATTCCGGTGCACGCGCGCGGGGCGCTCTTCGAGGTCGGCGACGGCCATGCAGGACAGGGGGATGGCGAAGTAGACCTCAGTGCGCTGGAAACGTCTCTGATCGGGACCTTCCAGTTTATTGTGCGGAAAGACATGCACCTGCGCTGGCCTCGCGCGGAAACGCCCACGCAGTACATCACCATGGGGTTAAATGCAGACCTCACCGAAGCCACGAAAATGGCTGTGCGGGAAATGATCGATTTTCTGATCCAGGAAAAGCATCTGACGCGCGACGACGCCTACATGCTGGCAAGCGTGGCTGCCGATCTCGAGATCACGGAAGTGGTTGATGGAAACAACGGCGTGCACATGGCGATTCCCAAGGCAATTTTTGCCACGAAGCGATGAGCGATGCGATTCCCAGGAGGGAAGCAAATCACGTGAGAAATAGACCGAATTGTTTGGGCGTATTTTCCCCGATTTCATTCTGCCTGCTCCTCGGCTGCGCGATGATCGCTGTAATGCTGGCCGGGGGGCCGCTCTCTGCCCAGACGGTATCTTCTCAAACGGTATCGGGCGCGGACATCTATCAGCAGCGCTGCGCGCAATGCCATGAGAATGCAGCCGCCAACCGGGCGCCTTCGCGCGACACTCTGCAGAAAATGTCGGCGAGCCGGATTCTGCGGACCCTGGACTTCGGCTTGATGATGGGCGTGGCTTACCCGCTCACGCGCGAGGAGCGTGAGACCGTCGCAAATTTTTTGGGAACCAAGGGGAGCGAACCTGGACCGCTGGCCGCCGCCTTCTGCAGTGCCGAACGACATCCCTTGTCCGGTCAATCGGCGGGAAATTGGAATGGCTGGAGCCCCTCGCCTGCGAACACGCGCTACCAACCGGCCGGCGGAATCACGAAAGACCAAGTCGCGCGGCTGAAATTGAAATGGGCGTACGGATTCGCGGGTGACGTGACGGCATTCGCGGAGCCCACGGTCTTGAACGGCACGATCTTCGTGGGCAGCGCGGGAGGAGTGGTACAGGCGCTGGAGGCGAAGACCGGCTGCCTGCACTGGACTTTTCAGGCCAATGGGCCGGTGCGCTCGGCGATTGTGGCCGTTGCCAACGGCTCCGATTATTCGCTGCTCTTCGGCGATCAGATTGGTTGGTTCTATGCGCTCGCGGCCAAGACGGGCCGGCTGCTTTGGAAGCATCGCCTGGATGAACACGAAGGCACGCGGCTGACGGGCTCGCCCGCCGCTTACGAAGGGGTGGTATTCGTCGGCGCGGCCTCCTGGGAAGAGACTCGCTCCATCGAGCCACACTACGCTTGCTGCACGTTTCGCGGCAGCGTGACGGCACTTCGCGTGGCGGACGGCTCTCAGGTCTGGAAGACGTACACGATCGATCCGCCCAAGAAGACCAGAGTCAATAGCGCGGGCACGCAACAGTGGGGACCTTCCGGCGCGCCAGTGTGGTCCGCGCCTACGATGGATGCCAAACGCGGCGTGATCTACGTGACTACGGGCGACAACTATTCTTCTCCGAGCACCGCGACCAGCGATGCGGTGATGGCTCTCGATATTGCGACCGGAAAAATACGATGGTTCCAGCAGACCACCCCGAACGACGCTTATACCAGTGCCTGTCGTAACCGCGGCCCCAACTGCCCCGAAGAAGACGGCCCGGATTACGACTTTGGCTCGTCCGCTCTCCTGCTCTCCCTGCCGGGCGGGAAAGAGATTCTCGTGGCCGGGCAGAAGTCTGGCGTGGTGTATGGGCTTGATCCGGACCAGAAGGGCAAAATTCTCTGGCAGACGCGGGTAGGGCAGGGAGGCAGGAACGGAGGCGTGCAGTGGGGAATGGCCAGCGACGGCCAAGCGGTTTTCGCAGCAGTATCGGATTTGGCCGGCGTGCTGAACTCTGGCGGGGCGGTGGGCGGAGCCAAATTCGATCCCGCGAAGGGCGGCGGCTTGACGGCACTGCGTCCCGCCGACGGCGGAAACATCTGGTTCGCGGCGCCCCATCCCTGCGATCCGCCGCGGCCCGGTTGCAGCCCGGCGCAGTCGCAGGCCGTCACGGCCATTCCCGGCGTGGTTTTCTCCGGTTCCGTTGATGGGCACTTGCGCGCCTTTGCGGCCGAAGACGGCAAAGCCCTCTGGGACTTCGACACCGCCAAGAGTTATTCCACTGTGAATGGAGTCGAAGCCAGGGGCGGATCGCTGGACGGCGCCGGCCCAGTGATCGCCGGCGGCATGCTGTTTGTTAATTCCGGTTATCCTCGCAACGGCGGGATGCCGGGAAACGTGCTGCTGGCGTTTGCGCCGGAAGAGTGAAAACTGAGGCTTCCTATCTGCTCGCACTCCGCGATCGTTGAGAAAGCCGCTAGCGCGGCAGGCGCTTCGCGTGCTAATCTCCCGAGTTGCATGCCGCACCGTGAACCCGGGAAAGATATTTTCTGAAAGGAGCCTGCCAATGGAGCCGAAGGAGCCAACGAAACCCAACCTGCCGAGCGAGGCCATAGAACTCTACAACCTTTTTATTCATGGCGTGATCAGTCGCCGCGCCTTTATGACGGAAGTGCAGAAGTTTGCGATCGGCGGTCTGACGGCGGCAACGATTATCGAAGCGTTGATGCCGAAGTACGCTCAGGCGCAGCAGGTGGCCAAGAATGATGACCGGATCAAGGCCAGCTACGAAACCATTTCGTCGCCGCAAGGAACCGGGAAGATCAAGGGCTATCTCGTCCGGCCGATCAGTGCCGACACACGAGACGCGATGCCGGCGAAGCTGCCCGGCATTATCGTCATCCACGAAAATCGCGGTCTGAATCCCCACATCGAAGACGTCGCGCGGCGGCTCGCTCTCGTTAACTTCATGGCCTTCGCGCCGGACGGACTCACTTCGCTTGGCGGTTTTCCCGGCGATGACTACAACGGCGGACAGCTTTTCATGAAGGTCGATGGCAAAAAGATGTTCGAAGATTTCGTGGCCTGCGCGATGTGGCTGAAATCGCGCCCCGATTGCACGGGCAGGATTGGCATCACGGGTTTCTGCTTCGGGGGCAGCGTATCCAACAACATGGCCGCCCGGCTGGGAGCCGATTTGGGGGCCGCGGTGCCGTTCTACGGCGGGCCGCCTGCCGACACGGACATTCCGAAGATCAAAGGGGCGATTCTGGTCCATCACGGGGAACTCGACACGCGGCTGGCATCAACGTGGCCGGCGTACGACAAGGCCTTGACGGCCATAAACGTTCCCCACGAAGGCTATATCTATCCTAACGCTGTTCACGGCTTCAATTGCGATGCGACGCCGGAACGCTACAACAAAGCCGCGGCCGACCTGGCGTGGGGACGCACGATTGGCTGGTTCAACAAATACTTGCGTAGCTGATTTCTTCCGTACTTAGCAAAAATAGCAGGCCCCAACGGGGTCACGAGGAAAACTGCGCCCCGGCAAAATCCTCCGGGCAGGCCCCAAGCCGCGCCCGAACTGTTCCTCCTCACCCGCCAGAAGGGTTCGCCGAAATTGCTCCATCGTTTACCCGCTGCGGACCAATTTCCGGTTTGCTTCCTGCTCGGCTATCTTCCAGCGGGCGCAGAGCTTTGCCGCCGCTCGCCCAGGCGCGGAAGCGATCCATATAGAGATATACGACAGGAGTGGTATAGAGCGTTAGCATCTGGCTCACCATCAGCCCTCCGACGATGGCGATGCCAAGCGGGCGGCGAAGTTCCGAACCGTTTCCTCCCCCAATGGCGATAGGGATGCCGCCAAACATGGCGGCCATCGTGGTCATCATGATGGGTCTGAAACGCAGCAGGCACGCCTGATAGATGGATTGCTCGGGACTATTTCCTTCCTTGCGCTCGGCATCGATGGCGAAATCGATCATCAGGATTGCGTTCTTCTGCACAATGCCGATCAGCAGGATGATGCCAATGAGGGCGATGATGCTGAGTTCCGTTCGAAAGATCAGCAGTGCCAGCAGGGCGCCCACGCCGGCCGAGGGGAGCGTGGAAAGAATGGTGACGGGGTGGACGTAGTTCTCGTAGAGAATTCCCAGCACAATGTAGACGGTAACCAGCGCCGCCAGGATCAGGTAGGGCTCCGAAGCGAGGGAAGACTCAAACACTTGCGCCGTGCCTTGAAAACCAGGATGAATCGTCGCCGGCACGACCATCGTGCGTACCATGTTTTGGACCGCGGCTACGGCCTCTCCGAGCGGGACATTCGGGGCAAGATTGAAGGTAAAGGTTATCGCCGGGAATTGGCCCTGGTGGGCAACGGCCAGCGAGGTCATCGAGGACTCGTAGTGCGTGAATGCGCTGAGCGGAACTTCCTGACCAGTAGAGGACTGGACGTAGATATTCTTGAGCGCATCGGGACTCTGTTGGAATTGCTGAGCCACCTCCATCACGACGTGATACTGGTTCATTCCCTTATACATGGTGGAGACCTGCCGCTGGCCAAATGCGTCGTACAGCGCGTTATCGATCGTCTGCGGAGTCAGGCCCAGACGGGCAGCGGTATCGCGGTCGATGACCAAGCCCGCTTTCAGCGCGCGGTTCTGCAAATCACTGTTCACATCCTGAAGCTCCCGGATCGTTCGCAGCTTCTGTTCCACCACCGGGGCCCACGCGAGCAAGTCCTGCAGGTTGTCACCTTGCAATGTGTACTGGAATTGCGCGTTGCCACTACGCCCGCCTATTTGAACGTCCTGTAACGGCTGCATGAAAAGCGTGGCTCCCGGAACGCCAGCCAGCTTGGGCCGCAGCCGATTGATGACCTCGAATACGCTGACCTTGCGCTCCGATAGCGGCTTCAACATGATACTGATATAAGCGGCATTCGCTCGATTGACAAAGCCCGAGACGATCTCAACGGCCGGATCGGCCTTAAGAATCGCCTCGTATTCCCTTACCTTTTGCTGCATGGTTTGAAAAGAGGTGTCCTCGCTGGCCCGGGCGTTGGCATTGATGCGCCCCGTGTCCTGCTGCGGGAAGAAGCCTTTAGGAATCACAACGTAGAGATAAATCGCCAGGCAGAGTGTTCCCAGCGTGATGCCCAGCACCACGGGCTGGTGTCGCAATACCCAACGGAGGCTGCTCGCATATCCCTGGTAAAGCAGCTTGAATCCTCTATCGCTGGCGCGGCCGAGCCAGTTCTGCTTGCGGTCTTTTTCGGGTTTGAGGAACTTCGCACACAGCGCCGGCGTGGTTGTGAGCGATATGAGCATCGAGAAGGCCACTGCCAGGCTCAAGGTGACGGCGAACTCTCGAAATATGCGGCCCAGGATGCCTCCCATCAAAAGTATGGGGATGAAGACGGCGATTAACGAGGTACTCATGGAAAAGACCGTGAATCCAATCTCGCGCGATCCGCGAAAAGCAGCTTCGAGGGCGGAGAGTCCCTGCTCGAGATAACGAGAGATGTTTTCGATCACCACGATTGCGTCGTCTACAACGAAGCCAGTCGAAATCGTGAGCGCCATCAGCGAGAGGTTGTCGATGGAGTAGCCCACCAGGTACATCACGCCAAAGGTGCCAACCAAAGAGAGGGGCACAGCCACGCTCGGGATGAAGGTCGCCCAAGCGCTGCCGAGAAAGAAGAAGACAACCAGGATGACCATAAAGAGGGATATCAGGAGGGTCAGCTCAACATCTCTAACGGAGGCCCGGATCATGGTCGTCCGCAGCTCCGTTATATCCAGATGGATCGAAGGTGGAATGGAAGCCTGCAGCAGCGGCATAAGCGCTAGAACGCGGTCTGTAACGTCGATGATGTTCGCTTGCGGCTGGCGGTAGAGCTGCACGATCACGGCGGGCTTCCCGTTCACGAATCCCGCGTTGCGAATGTCCTCCTGGCTATCCACCACCGTGGCCACGTCAGACAGCCGCACTGGCGCTCCGTTGCGGTAGGCAATAATCAAGGGAGCATATTGTCTGGCGAGAAAAAGCTGATCGTTATTGTTAAGCACGAGCATGCGAGTCGCGTCCGAAAGCGCGCCCTTGGGCACATCTGCGTTCGCCGCTCCCAGCGCTGCACGCACCCGGTCCAGTCCCAGCCCGAGTTTGCTCAGCAGAAGCGGGTTGAGTTCGGCACGGACCCCCGGCCGCGAGCCGCCGCCCACAGTCACTTGCCCGACGCCTGCTATTTGGGAAATCTTTGGGGCCAGAATGGAGTCCGCGACGTCGTAGAGTTGCGGTCTGGTAGCTGTATCCGAGGTCAGCGCGATACTCACGATGTCAATTCCGGCGGGGTTTACTTTGCGCCAGTTCGGGTTCGTCGGCAGGTTCGCCGGCAATTGCCCGCGGGCCGCGTTAATGGCTGCCTGCACATCCCGTCCAGCAGCGTCAACATTTCGATCGAGTTCAAACTGCATGGTGATATTCGTGCTGCCGAGCTGACTGAGGGAGGTCATCTGCGTTATACCGGCGATGCGGCCGAACATCCGCTCGAGTGGAGTGGCAACGGCCGTGGCCATCGTTTCGGGGCTTGCACCAGGCAGATTGGCAAACACGGTAATCGTCGGATACTCAACCTCAGGCAGCGTCGCCACGGGAAGAAAGGGGAACGCCAGTGCACCGAAGAGGAACAAACCCATGCTCAGCAGGGATGTCGCCACAGGCCGCTTAATGAAAGGAGCGGAAATATTCATATGTGGCGCCTGCTCACCCGTTCCACCCTTTGAAAACCTGTCGGCATAAATCCCAATCCGCTAGAGTCTCGTTGCGTTCATTGTAATCCTTCACCCACTGTTCCTGGCTAATGCCCCAACGGATGCCCCGGCGCCCTCCTGAGAGTAAAGCCCAGTTCCCAAGAACCCTGTTTTCCGGCCGCTATCTGACTGATTGATTGAGCCCAAAGTTGGGCTTGCGACCAAAGCGCAAGCCTAGTCATCCAATCCCCTGCGCATATAGGAGTCGCAAAGATGCAGATCGGCGTCGATAGCTTCGCAGCGGCCATCTCCGACCCGGCCACGGGTCTCACCCTCGGCCCCGTGGAGCGCATGCAGCATCTGCTGGAAGAGATTGAGCTTGCCGATCAAGTGGGTCTCGACGTGTTCGGCATCGGCGAACATCACCGGGCTGAGTTCCTCGATTCCGCCCCAGCCGTGATTCTGGCGGCAGCCGCCGCGCGCACGCAAAACATCCGCCTCACGAGCGCCGTCACCGTTCTGAGCGCGGCTGACCCGGTCCGCGTTTTCCAGGAATTTGCCACTCTGGATCTTATCTCGCATGGTCGTGCTGAGATCGTTGCCGGCCGGGGCTCGTTCGTGGAGTCCTATCCGCTCTTCGGTCTTCGTCTGGAAGACTACGACTCACTTTTCTCAGAAAAGCTGGATCTGCTGCTGAAGATCCGCGAGAACACCCACGTTCACTGGTCTGGTAAGCACCGCGCGCCACTCACCGGCCAAGCGGTCTACCCTCGTCCGCTGCAAAACCCGCTGCCCATTTGGATCGGTGTCGGCGGCACGCCCGCCTCATTCGCTCGCGCCGGTATGCTCGGACTCCCCCTGATGGTCGCTATCATCGGCGGCGAACCCAAACGATTCCGCCCACTGATCGACCTCTACCGCGAGGCAGGCCGCCGTGCCGGTCACTCCGCCGAGAAACTCATCGTGGGTCTGCACTCCATCGGCTTCCTGGGAGAGACCACCCAGCAAGCGGCGGACGACTTTTATCCTGGGTACGCACACACCTTCACCGAGATCGGCAAGGAACGCGGTTGGCCGCCAACTACTCGGGCACAATTTAACGCCGTGCGCGGACCCACAGGTGCGTTGTTGATTGGCGACGCCGAAACCGTCACCGAAAAAATACTGTATGTAAATGAAGCCCTCGGCGGCATCTCTCGCATCACGTTCCAGATGGGCGTCTCGACGCTGCCGCATCAGAAGATGTTGCGAGCCATCGAAATCCTGGGCACCCGCGTCGCGCCCATCGTGCGTAAGGAACTCACTGCTAGCCCTGCGCGTGCCTGATACGGCTCCGGGACCCCCCATTAACTCGGAATCGGTTTTGGTCCGTGGATGTCGCGACGGGCAGGCTGCCTGCAAGGTGTTTCAGGATGCGGAAGCAGCCCTAAAAGCCTATACTCCCCTGAAGCAGGGTAGCCAAGTTTAGGGGCGATTACCGAAATGCAAAATCGGTTGAGAAGCGCAATCTTTGCGGGCGCGAAGGCCGCTTTGATAGTTGCCCTCTGGGTCGGTGCGGTGCCGACTATAGGTCAGGCCCAGACTTATAAGGCGCCACGTACAGCGGACGGTAAACCGGATTTAAATGGGATTTGGGAGGCTCTCAACACGGCAAATTGGGATATCCAGGATCATGCGGCGCGAATGGGACCGGTGGTCGCCCTGGGCGCGGCCTTCAGCGTTCCCGCAGGACTCGGCGTAGTGGAAGGCAACGACATCCCCTACCTGCCTGCGGCAGCGGCGAAAAAGAAAGAGAACGCTGAGCACTGGCTGACCGCAGACCCGGAAATCAAATGCTATCTGCCGGGGGTGCCACGCGCTACGTACATGCCGTATCCATTTCAAATATTTCAGACTCCGCAATACATCCTGATGGCCTACGAGTTTGCGGCTGCTAGTCGAACCATCTACATGAATAGCAGTCAAAAGAGTCCCAACGATACATGGATGGGATGGTCGGTGGGCCACTGGGAGGGGGATACGCTGGTCGTCGACGTGACGAGTTTCAACGACCAGACCTGGTTTGACCGGGCTGGGAACTTCCACAGTGACGCGTTACATGTAGTCGAACGCTACACTCGCATCAGCCCAGACGCCCTCGACTATGAAGTCACCATCGAGGACCCGAAAGTATTTTCGCGCCCCTGGAAGATGCGAATGCCGCTTTATCGCCGGCTGGAAAAGAATGCTCAACTGTTGGAATACAAATGCGTGGAGTTCGCCGAAGAGCTCATGTATGGGCCTCTTCGGAAGCAGTCGAGCGAGGGAAAAGGAGGGTCGAAATGAGCCATCGATTTCTTGCTGCAATGGCTGTGGCCGTAGTGATCGCGGTTGCTTTGCTGGCTCCGCCTCCGGCTACGGGCCAGGCACAGTCCCCGGCGAAGGCGACACCAGCGAAGCCAACACCGGCAGCGAAGACTTGGACCGTGCCACGAACAGCTGACGGCCAGCCGGACCTGCAGGGAGTATGGGACTACCGCACCATCACGCCACTGGAACGACCCAAGGAGCTGGGAACGAAGGCATTTTTCACCGCCGAGGAAGCGGCGAACTATGAAAAGCAAGAAAATCAACGCCAGAATCGCGATCTGATTGATCCAGAGCAGGGTGGCTTATTTTACCCGCCGGGCGGCGTTGTCCCTTACAACGAGTTTTGGTACGACCGGGGCAACAAGATCGTGGGGTCAAAGCGCACTTCGTTGATTGTGGATCCGCCCGACGGCCGGCTTCCTGCCTGGACGCCCGAGGGGCAGAAACAAGCGGATCTGCGCGCGGCCGAACAGCGCAGCACACAGCTTGGACATCCCCACGCCGACTCCTGGGAAGATCGACCGCTCCAGGAGCGTTGCCTTGTGGGTCTCAACGCTGGCCCGCCAATGACTCCGGGCGCCTATAACAATAATATTCAGCTGTTCCAGACTCCTGGATATGTGGTGATTCTCAATGAGATGGTCCACGACGCTCGCATCATCGCCTTGGATGGGCGTCCGCGTGGGAGCATTCGTCAGTGGAAGGGAGACTCGCGCGGCCACTGGGAGGGCGACACCCTGGTTATCGACACGACGAATTTCAAACGCGAGACGAACGTCGAAGGCTCCAGCGTGAACACGCACCTGATCGAACGTTTCACGCGCGCCGACGCTAACACGCTCCTCTATGAATTCACGGTTGACGATCCGACGATGTGGACGAGACCCTGGACAGCAGTGATTCCGATGTCGAAGAGTGAGGATCCGATCTACGAATACGCGTGTCACGAGGGGAATTACGCCATGGCGGGCATCCTCGCCGGAGCGCGCGCGGCAGAGAAGGCCGCGGAAGAAGCCGAGAAGAAGGGATCGAGGTGATATTAAACCGGCTCTCGATTGACTATGGCGGTCACGTCGATTTCGACCAACATTCCAGGATGGGCGAGTTGATTTATGTTTACGAATGTATGCGCCGGCCGGGGGCATCGCCAAGCGCCTCGGTAAGACATTTGAAGTAATTGCCTGCTGACCTGATGTCTGTAACGTAAGCCACTATTTTCACGATGTCCGCGACGGTCGCGCGGTGCCGCGCCAGAGTTCTCTTGATCTTGTCGAAGGCATAGCGACATTGCCCGAGAACGTCTCCCGGGTACAGGATGGTGCCGATGGTTCCGTTTTCATCTTCCGCACCGACTCCGGCGAGAAAAATTAATGTGCCCGGCCCGGAAACGGTGACGACTTCCGAGAATCTTCCCTTGGTCCACTCGCTGTAGTTGTAGTTGTGCTTTTCAAAATTTGGCATGAGGCCGGCCTTCGCGGCGCCATTATCCGGGAGGGGCACAAAGAGTCGCGGCGCCACTTCGCCCCGCCGAAGAAGCCCCGGGTAAGCCGATCACGCAAGTTTCATCGTTCTCTCCAGAGATAAATCAAATACCCACACACTATTTCGGCTCGAGTATCAGCGGAAGGCCGTTTTTGGCGTTGCCCACGATCACCACCTTGGCGTTGTTACTCTCCGCGAGCTTCTCCGTCGCTTCAATGCCCTTCCATTCAAGCAACTGCTGGCTGATGCCCTGTGTTACCGTTTGCTGGAAATCACGGATGCCTTGCGCCTCGATGCGCTTGCGATCCGCTTCCTGCTTTTCCTTTTGCAGCACAAAGGCCATGCGCAGCGCATCCTGTTCGGCTTGCTGTTTGGCCTCAATGGAAGACTTCAGCATCTGCGGCAACTGGATGTCGCGCAGCAAAACACTTTGAACTTCGATGCCCCTGCTGCCCAACTGTTGGACGAGGTCATTGTAGATTTGCTGCGCCACTTCCTCGCGGCCGCCGGTATACAGTGCGCTGGCGCTGTGAGCGGCAGTGATGGAACGGATTGCGGAGCGCATATTCGGCTCGACAATGACATCCACATAGCTCGGCCCAATTTTCTGGTAAACCTGCGCGGCATTCTCGGGACTCAATCGGAACAGCAGCGACGTGTCCAAAGTCATGACCAAGCCTTCGTCAGACGGCACGCTGGCCGTTTCCTTTAATTCCTGTGTGCGAATGGACATCGTGTTATTTCCCTTGAAGGGGTTAACCAGGTGCGTGCCTTCTGGTAGTACGTCGCCGGTCACGCGTCCAAAGAGCGTCAACACGCATACATGGCCTGCTGGAACATACGCGATCGAAGCGTAGAGCAAAATCAATACCACTGCTCCGAACAGCGCCAATCCTAAATTGCGGGGCAGCGAGCCGCTTCTCCTGCTGAAACGAATGCACGTTCGAAGGCGTTTCAGGCAGCGCCATTCTACTCTGGATCCACCGAGTGGTGGGTTACATAGCGGCGCTGACAGCGGCGTTGAGCAAGCGCGTTTCTTGGAGCTGCATGCGGGTGACGGTTCAATTCTCAAGCTGGGTGAACTCGACTTACGAACTTTACCGAGCTACCGATTTCACAGCGGCGGGAAATGGGCACACAGAGTCGAAGCGCTACTTCGGGCGGCCCCGGAAGCCCTGGGCGATCATATCGATCTTGTATATGGCCTTGGCGTTATTCCGGACTCCCGCAGGGGTTCTGAACTCTGTGCCGTCCGGGTTCGTCATGCCTGCGCCCTTGGCGTAGAGCACCTTCTTGTTGGGCCCGGAAAACGCTACGCTCGAGGCGGACCTGGGCAGAGGGATGACACCAAGGTACTTTCCTTCCGCACTGATCACCTGAATGCCGGGCGCTCCAGAGCTGATGTAAAGGCGGCCCTCAGAGTCTATGGCCATGCCGTCGCCTGATCCTCCGGCTTCCAGCGTGGCAAAGTCGCGCTGATTTTTGACCGTGCCATCCGGCTGGACATCCCAGGCCACAAGGGTCTTGTTGTTGGTCACGTACAGCGTCTTCTCATCCCGGCTGAGCATCATCCCGTTTGTGCGCACTTCCTTGCCAGCAACGAGGCTGACTTTGCCGGTGGCATTGACGAAGTAGGTTCCGAAGTCATCACAGAAATACACACCGCCCTTTGAATCCACTACGAGTTCGCCCATGCGCCAGAACGTCTTGCCCTCGAACTTGCTTGCCAGGACCTGCCACTTCGGAGCCAGGACCACCAGTTCCGCCGGTTCATGACATTGGTCAGGATGTCCGCCGGGATCCGAGCAAGTCCTCTCCACCCCAATGAGGCGGCCCATGTAGTCGATTCCAAGGGCTCCCGTGCCATGCGTATCCCGGACGTAAATGGAAAAATTGTCCTTCGCGTCGAGCCGGCCAACCGTGCTGGGTTGTTCCTGTGCGAAATAGATGCCGCCATCCGGGGCGCCCACGAGGCCGTCGGCGTTGTCGGGTCCTTGCCACATGAGCTTCCATTTGGCTCCCGCAGCGATGACGCCGGGGATCTCCGTAACCGTCACCTCGCGGGCAGGGGCCGGCTGCGGGAAGTTCTGCTCGCCTGCGCCTCCGGCGTTGCGTTGTTGTTGTCTTGCGACGGCGATCTCGCTCAGAGCAATAGCCGATCCAAGGAAACAGCAAGCGATCGCGCACACTGCTTTCAATTTCATAAGCCCTCCAACGGCATGGCCCGGGAGCGCGGGCAAAACGCAACTCCATTCGCTCCCGGTGCGGCAGTATATACCGGAGCACGTCTCAAAGCGCAGTATGCAGGATTTTTCCGCGATTGAAGAAAGAGGAGAAGCTGGCACCCGGGGCCGCAGATATCGCGGCCCGTGATGCCAAGGAATTTTGGGGGTGGGAGGAGTCAGATCATTTGACCGAGACGCCCACCCCCCGAGGCTACGCGATTTTAGAAGGCCAACTTCAGCCCGAATTGAACCAATCTGCCCCCTGGGGACGAGATTAGTGTGGTGATCTGACCAGCGCTTCCCTGAACGGCGCCACTCCTCGTGAATAGGTTGAACCCAGGAGCGTAAAAATGGGCCTCGTCGAGGAGGTTAAAGATCTCCGCACGGAATTGCAGATTCATCGCCTCGGTTATTCTGAAGGCCTTGTCGGCAGAAAAATCGACATTGTAAAGCGGAGGTCCCGTGATGGTGTTTCTTCCCAGGTTGCCATAGGTCCCTAGGGCTGGGGACGAAAAGGCACAAGGGTCATACCACAGGTTGGGAGTTCCCAACTTTTGTCCTGCGGCTACGCCCGCGCAACCCGCTGTAAATCCATGCGTGGGATTGTTGCTGAAGCCCGGGTTCAGGTTGGGGCGGTCTGGCGACCATCGGTCCCCGTTTCGAGAGAAATTATAACCGGCCCGCGCGGTAAACGGTTCCCCAGTGCGGAGCGTGCCAATTCCATTCACCGTCCAGCCGCCCGCAATCAGCCCCAGGGCTTTGTTCTGGAAGCGGAAGGGAAAGGGATAAGTGATCGTGGGAACAAGATTGTGTCTGGCGTCGAAGGAGGAACGCCCCCGGTCGCGGCCGGGGTCCAGGAAATCAAGCACCGTATTTGATTCCTGGCGTGATTCGCCGCCGGCGATGGTTGATTTTGTGTCTATGGAGTGGGAATAGGTGTAAAACACCTGATACTGCAATCCGTTGACGCTCCTGCGCCGCAGTATGACCTGTAGCGCATTGTAGTCGCCATTCCCGTCAAATCGGAACGTCGGAAGGGAGGCAAAGTTGGGGTTGATGCGATTGGCTTGTATCAACTTGTCGCCAGCAGGGCTGGCCGCGAACGCCGGGAAAACCCCGGGGCTGAGTGGACGAGAAGGGTTCCATTCCCCGCTTCTTTGCAAATAATGGGATTCAGAGCCGATATAAGCGACTTCGAGCACCGTGTTCTTCATCACCTGCTGCTGCAAAGTCAGGGTATATTGGATTTTCGTTGGTTCCTTGATCGTGGTAGGAAGAGTACTGAATTGGGCCGGTGGAGGTACGCCGGTGGTCAAGTTCGTATCTATGGGGAAAACGGGGTTCGGGTCGTTTAGTGAGCTGAAGAAGGGAGGCGTTTGCGAAGCAACGCCCACGAAAGAATAGGGAAGCACATGGTCATGGAACATCCCGAATCCCGCTCGCAAGACCGTTGTTCCGCTTCCGTTGAGTTGCCAGGCAAAGCCGACCCGAGGCTGGAAGTCCTTCTTGGTTACGCGCGTATAACTGTCCGTCAAAACCGTTGTCGCTGGATCCGTTATGTTCAAGAGATTGGCCATCTTTCCATTTACTTCCGTGGGATTGCTGATGCCTTCCCAGCGTAAGCCCAGATTCAGGGTGAAGCGCTGGGTCATTTTGAAATCGTCCTGCGCATAGGCCGCGAATATGGTTTCCCGGAGACCGCGGTAGCCGTTCTGGCCGGGCGGTGGCGCCTGAAAATTACTGGGGATGTTGGCAAGAAAGGTGGGAAGATCAGCAAATGTGTAGTCGCCTCGGCTGTTGGAAGAGGTGATCTCGTTGTCCTGAATACGTTCGATATTCACGCCCCATTTGAGGGTATGTGCTCCCCTCACGTACGTGAGATCATCGCCCCACTGGAACAGGTTAAACCAGTACTCTCGGGGCGCGCCGTTATCCACTCCTAAGAAATGCAGCGGGCCGGTTGAAAGCCCCTGTGATCCAAAAGAGATCGTCCCCAGATGCTCGCCAGGGACAAAGAACAAGTTCGCCGTCCGCGGGTCGTTCAGAACATCATCGAAGTCTTGGAAGGTTCGGTTGTAGGCAAAACGAAACGAATTCAATAGGGTAGGCCGCAATGTGTTGTTCACCTGAACGGTGGAATATTGTCGGTGGGCCACGTCGTGCTCATCCGCAACGGCACTGCCCTGAAAGTTTGGGAGCACGTTCGTATCTCTATCAAAGCTGTATCGCGCGAAGACCCTCATGTTTTCGGTGATCTGATGATCCACCCGGGTCATAAAATAATTTTCGCTGGTAACTTGGGTGGGTGCAGCAATGAAAAAGGCCGTGCCGTCTGTGCGGTCGGGCTGATTCGGAGCCTGGAAGAGGTCCAGGTAGGGCTTGATGGCAGGGCTTACCGGTATCGTGCAGGTGGTGGCGGTCACCACCGTACACAGGGACATCTCAGACTTGACGATGGACAACGGAACGATTCCCTGCCTGGCTGCCAGGGTCGGCACTTCAGCCGATATATTTGTTCCATTGCCTTGCCGCAGCCCTTCGTAGTTGCCGAAGAAGAAGGTTTTGTCCTTCTTGATGGGTCCCCCCAAAGCAGCCCCAAATTGATTGCGCCTCAACGGGGTCGCGGAGCCAGTGCCGCCGCGGCTGACGGGACCAAAGTAGCCCATTGAATCGAACGCGTTGTTGCGGACAAACTCAAAGGCGGAACCATGCAGGCTATTGGTACCAGACCGCGTGACTGCCGAGATCACCCCGCCTGAGGAGCGCCCATATTCTGCGGGGGACACGCTGGTGTTGATCTTGAATTCCTGGACCCCGTCCACCCCCAGGTTGGTTCCGGCCGCCCCTCCCGGGGTGCCGTTGGCATGATCGTTGATAACCGTTCCATCCAGCAGGAAGGTGTTGGCATAGGCGCGGCTCCCGTTGACGTTGAATCGCGTCCCCGTGCCATAGTCAAACGCTTGGCTTGCCTGCCCCGCGCCCACGCTTACGACGCCTGGTTGCAACAGCGCGAGCTGGTCATAACTTCTGCCGTTCAGCGGAAGGTCCCGGATGGTTCTTTGGTCCACCAGAGAACTCATGGCCGCAGTGGTCGTTTCCACCATCGGCGCTTCGGCGGTGACCGTGACCGTGTCGGCAAGCGCGCCTACGTTGAGAGTGAGGTTGATCACCTCCTCGCGGCCCACCGTGAGGACAATTCCGCTTCTGATCTCGGTCTTGAAGCCCGCTTGCTGGCCTTGCACTGAGTAATTGCCCACAGGCAGAACGGGAACGACGTAACGGCCCCCTTCGTCGCTCGTGAGACTTCTGACAGCTCCCGTATCCACGTTCCTGACGGTGACCATCGCTCCGGCGATGACGGCTCCCGAGGTATCTTGCACGACCCCGGAAATTGTTCCCGTGCTCACCTGCGAAAACAGAGAGAGAGAGAACAGCAACACACCCAGAACTGCACCGAGCGCGTGGATGGCTTTTTCGGCTCGGGCCATCTTCATAAGGGAATTCATAGTACCCCCATTTTTCAAATGTCAGAAAATATGTACGAACCTTGGAAAGGGCCCCCGACTTGTGGCGTCATATAGCGCTCCCGGGGTGAGGAAGTCAAGAGAAATTTCGGAAGGTATCCGGCCATCATCCCTGCGACTCCTTAGAAGTTGGATTTTCTTGGGGAATGACATCGCTACCAGAATCGGGTGATGGGTCTTCGACGCGACGCATTAGGCAATGAGCGTGCGGCTTTTAAATCTTCAGGAAGGCGAGCCAGGGGAGTTCGATGAGGACATAGACAGCGAAGAAGAGAAGGCCCAACACGAGGCCTAAGATCCAGAAGTCCTTGCCTTTAATATAGCCGCAGCCGTAGTAGATCGGGGAAGGCCCGGTTCCATAGGGCGTGAGAATGCCCATGAGCCCCAGCGGATAGCTGAGCAGCAAGGCCCAGGCGAGCCGCGACATGCCCGGGATGGTTATGGCGACGACGAGAAAGACTTGAAAAAGCGCGCTTACGTGCGCGGTGATGCTGGCGAAGAGATAGTGCAGCAGGAAAAATGCCGCGACCAAGAGGACGGCGGCCATGATGACCCCGCGATGAGAGAGGATCGGCGCGAGAGATTGGGCTATCCAATCCACAAACTTAGTTTCGGCGAGACCGCCTGCCAGCGTAACCAGCGTGGCGAACCAGACCAGCACGTTCCAGGCCTGCGTGTTTGCGAGGATGTCATTCCAGGTGACCACGCGCAGGATGATCATCAGCGTCACGACCAGGATCGCGGCGATGGTCGCATCGATATACTTTGCGCCCCCGATCCACAGGATCAGCGCCAGGAGAACCAGGGCCAGCAAGGTTATCTCTTTGTCCGAGATGGGGCCCATCTTGCGGAGTTCTTCGGCGGCCCAGCGCGGCGCTTCCGGGGCTTCGCGGGTTTGGGGAGGATAGATTTTATAAAGCAGGATGGGAACAATCGCGAGCAGGAGGAAACCTACAGGCGCGAAGCCCTTGAACCAATCGGTCCAGGAGAGGGTGACGTGAATGGTGCGCAGGGCTAAGTCGGCGGCGAGGACGTTGGGAGCGAGCGCCGTGACGAACATGCTGCTGGTGACGCAGGTTACCGCGAGCGCGGTGTACATCAGGTAGGCGCCGATCTTTCGCGCGGTCTCGTCGTTGGGCAGAGATCCGTATAATTCAGGGATATTGCGGAGGATGGGGAAGATCGTTCCGCCGCTGCGCGCGGTGTTGGACGGCATGAACGGCGAAAGGGCCAGATCGGCCAAGGCGATGGCATATCCGAGACCCAAGGTCCGCTTTCCCATGGCGCGGATCAGCATCAAGGCGATGCGTTTTCCGAGGCCCGTCTTGGAGTAGCCGAGCGAGAAGATGTAAGCGGCGAAGATGAGCCAGACCGTTCCGTTGGCGAAGCCGCTGAGCGCCCAGAGCGCCGATTGGGAGGTCGAGGGGTGAACGAAGCCCGAGACGGCGGCAACGACGATGCCGACGAGGCCGAGAGCGGCGGCCGGGATCGGTTCGGTGATGATGCCAACCATCACCGCGGCGAATAGGGCGAAGTAGTGCCAAGTATTCAGCGGAAGGCCATGCGGGGCCGGCGCGAGGGCGATCGCGATCCCCGCGATTATCGGCGCTGCCCATGCGGCGACGGTTCTCCGGCGGCGCTTTGTTTGTTGCGCGGGAGGAGCACTCGTGCTGGTGACAGGCTCGTGCAGCCGCGTCGGATTCTGACTCATGGCCTAGAAGGGGCCTAGAAGACGGCCAATGGATTGAGCGGCGATCCCGTGCCACCCTCGACGGGTAGCGGCGCAAACGTGAGCATGAACTCATAGCGCTTCAGGCGCCGCGCGGTATCGACAGCGCGCTCCAGGTCAAGATTCTCGACGATGCCCACGC
>QHYR01000147.1 GCA_003223315.1 Acidobacteriota bacterium
AAGAAAGCGACCTGCACGAGGCTCGCTGGTGGGAATCGGAGCCAAACGGGCGCGTGCACTGCTATCTCTGTCCGCGGCACTGTCATATCGGCGAGGGGCAGGGCGGCTTCTGTTTTATTCGGGTCAACCAGGGAGGCAAGCTTTATAGCCTGGGCTATGCGTCCCCCGCGGCCCTGCAAATTGATCCCATTGAAAAAAAGCCGCTGAATCATTTTCTCCCCGGCACAAAGGTCTTTTCGCTGGGCACAGCCGGCTGCAACATGGGCTGTTTCTTCTGCCAGAATTGGGACATCTCCAAATCCCGCAGCGATCAGGTCCACTCCACCCATATTCCCGCCGAAGATGTGCCGCAGCTCGCGTTGCGTTACGGCTGTCCTTCGATCGCGTTTACCTATAACGAGCCGACGATTTGGGGCGAATACGTCGTGGACATTTGCCGCGCCGCCAGGGAACGAGGTTTGCGAACTGTGATGGTCAGCAACGGCTACATCACGCGCGAGGCCTTCCACGATATCTACGATTATGTGGACGCGGCCAACATCGATTTGAAAGCGTTCACCGAAAACTTTTACGGGAAGATCACGCTCACTCATCTCCAGCCCGTGCTCGACACCTTGCAGTGGCTCAAGAACGAGACGAATGTCTGGTTCGAGATTACCAACCTCATGATCCCGACGCTCAACGACGATCCGGCCGAGACACGTAAGCTCGCGGAATGGATTCTCGAACATCTCGGGCCGGACGTGCCGCTGCACTTCACCGCCTTTCATCCCGATTTCAAGCTGCAGGATAAGCCGCGCACACCGCCTGAAACGCTGCATCGCGCCCGCGCCATCGCCCGCGAAGTCGGATTGCATTACGTCTACGAGGGCAATATCTTTTCCGATGGGGCCCACACCTCGTGCCCGCAATGCGGGAGCGCTTTGATCCGCCGTTCCTGGCACGATGTGACCGAGAATCGCCTGCGAAATGGCGCTTGTCCGGATTGCGGGCAGCCCATCGCCGGCCGCTGGAAGGGTGCGGCAAGCGCCGAGCCCATACCGCTGGGGCGCGGCCAGCGCTCCAAATACGATTTCCTGAACCTCTAGCGTTTGGCGCACATCTGATTCGCGCAGCCGCCATACACGAGAAGAGAGACGAACCATGGAGTCGCAGGATTCCCCCATCACTATTCCGGCGCTTCAGCAGATGAAACGTGATGGCCGAAAGATTGTCGGTGTGGTGGCCTGGGACTACCAGATGGCTCAGATCGTGGACCGAGCCGGAGCGGACATTGTTTCCGTAGGAGATACAGTGGGCGTCAATTTGTGGGGTCGTGCGAATCCCTTGGAAGTCACGATGAGCGAGATGGTCGTGGTCTGCAAGGCCGTCCGCCGCGGCGTTAAGCGTGCGCTGGTGAGCTGCGATTTCCCTTTCGGCCCGCTGCAAGAGGGCACCGGGAGCGCCGTCAGAGCGGCCATCGTGCTTGTCAAAGACGCGGGAGCCGATATGATCAAGCTGGATGGCGCGGCGGACTTTCCCGACTCTGTGCGCGCCATCGCCCGAGCTGGCATTCCTGTGTTTGCGCAGTTTGGGATTACTCCGCAGACGGCTCTGCGATTCGGCATCCCATACAGCGCTGCGTCGAAGCCCGGCGCGCAAGTCCCTGCGGAGATGACGGCGAAGCTTGTGGAGGAGGCTAAGCGCCTGGAAGACGCAGGTGCCTCTTTGCTCGACTTCACCAATTCCGGCCCGGTGGCAGGTGCTGCGGTCGCCGCCGCTGTTTCCATTCCTGTGCTTGGAGGATTCGGCGGAGGGCCATGGCTGGATGGGCGCATGCGTATGGCTCACGCTGCAATCGGGTATGCCGCGAGCAACCTGGACTCGACCTTCGAGAACTATGCCAACGTCGCTAAAATCGCCTTCGAGGCGATCAG
Source organism: Acidobacteriota bacterium (assembly GCA_003223315.1). Classification (GTDB taxonomy): domain Bacteria; phylum Acidobacteriota; class Terriglobia; order Acidiferrales; family UBA7541; genus Palsa-189. The sequence continues at coordinate 1,917 of QHYR01000147.1, forward strand.
CGCTTACGCCGAGGATGTACGGGCCGGGCGCCAAATCAAAGGCGTCGGCGCCGTCCGACCCACGAAATGACGTGTTGTTTGGAGGAACAAACGGTGGAAAGAGTACTGGCGGCCGTTAGAGTGGGTCCGAGTAAGACTGAGATTCGCGATTTCCCCATGCCAGATATTCCGCAGGATAGTGCACTGCTGAAGATGGAAGTCGGCGGCATTTGTGGAACCGACGTCAAGATGTATGAGACACCGCCGTCTAAAGCTCCGGTGATCATGGGGCACGAGAATATCGGTTACATCGCCAAAGCGGGTCGCGAGTTCACCACACGCAAAGGCTTCAGGGAAGGCGACCTGGTATTCGTGGAGCACTACGTCATGTGCGGCCGCTGCGAGTGGTGTCATTTGGGCCAGTATCGGCATTGTGAAAACACCGACTGGCGCTATAACCCGGATGCCATACGTTACGGCTACACGTCGGCCGAACGGACGCCGCATTTGTGGGGCGGCTTTGCCCAATACATGTACCTTCCGTGGAATTCCGTAGTGCACCAGGTGCCGAAAGGCGTTACGCCGGAATTGGCCGGGTTGGTCACGCCGTTGTCGAATGGTGTCGAGTGGTCACTTTTCGACGGTGGCGTGGGCTACAACTCCACCGTGCTCATTCAAGGACCGGGCCAGCAGGGACTGTCGCAAACTGTGGTCTGCAAGCAGGCGGGCGCGTCTCTCATCGTCGTCACTGGCAGGTCCAAAGATGGCGCGCGGATGGAGGTCGCCAAAGCGCTGGGCGCCGATTACGTGATCGATGTCCAGAAAGAGAATGCTCTCGCGCGCATCATGGAGATCACGGGTGGTAAGGGTGTGGACGTCGTGCTCGACTGCACTGCGGGCGCCGGAACTACTCCCGTACTGCTTGGCGTGGATGCGCTCAAGCGCAGGGGCGGCACCATCGTGGTGCAGGGCGAATTGGCGGAGTTCCCGAATTTTCCGCTGGCGAAAATCACGGCGAAATCCATCACCATCAAAAGCGCACGGGGTCACAGCTACAAGGCGTGTGAGCTCGCCCTGCAGCAGCTTGCATCACGTCGCTTTCCGCTGGATAAGGTCACGACCCACACTTTTGGCCTCAAAGATGTGGACCTGGCCATCAAGTCTGTCGGAGGTCAAGGAGTGCCGGATGTGATCCACGCTTCGCTCATGCCCTGGAGGTAATCCTGGTATAAAACATTTGTAGTCAGTCGGCGGTGAGCATAGCTCAGCCGGTAGAGCGTCGCTCCGTGGAAACTAAAAAGACCCGCTGACTCCACAACGCTTAGACCGTTTTTTCACTCCTTTCACGCGCTTCGGTTGCAAACAGACTGGAAACTAGGTCTTGGATTCAAGCTCGTCTCTGTTCTGGCGAATTGCGATCCACTGCTTCACGTTATCCAGTTCGATTTGCTCCATCCGAGAATTGTCGGGATTTCGGGCAATCACATGGCGCAACCTGGCAGCCAGCTCTTCCAATTCCACGAGGCTCATTTTGTCTAGAGAAGCCATAGCCCTAAATTCTAATCCGAAAAGGCACGCTTGTTTCAGAAGTTCGGCCTATGATCACACGCGTGGAAACCAACCTCGGCGGCGGGTTGCAGCCACGGCACGGGTGGGTTTTCTCCGCGCGCGCTGCGGACCAGAAAAGACGCGGCACGCTGTGCGCGAGCTACATCGCGAGAGGTAGTACGCTCGGCCTATCGCCGCGTATGCGCACTTACCAACCCGCCGCTTACAATCCTCTTAAGATGAACACCTACACAAAAAGGGGAGGGGTGGCTCATCTTCGCCATGCTTTCCGTTTTGAAACCCTCGCTTGAGACCAGGTGCGATAATGGTTTCCTTTTCGGCTGCGGCGGGATCTTTCTGCAAAGCTTGCGGCAAAGGAGGCGGTATGGAAAGAGCTAGGCGAAGACCCTTCCTGGCGCTATTAGCAGCACTGGCGTTCGTACCATCTGCATGGGCACAGAACGCTACCATTCGCCTCTCCGCCGACCTACGCGAAGCTCCCCGCCGCATCTTCCATGCGCGCTTGGAGATGCCTGTTAAGCCGGGGCCATTAACTCTGCTCTACCCCAAGTGGATACCCGGGGAGCACGCGCCGGATGGTCCCATTGCGGACCTCGTCGGTTTGAAGCTCACGGCCAACGGCAAAGGCATCCCCTGGCACCGCGATGATCTCGATATGTATATGTTTCACATCGAGGTGCCCAGCGGGGCGAGTGTCCTCGAAGTCAGCTACGACTATTTGTCGCCTGCCGGCGGCGAAGGTTTCTCCGCTGGTCCTTCGGCGGATCAAATGCTGAGCGTGCTGGAATGGAATCTGCTGGTGCTTTATCCCTCTGGAGTACCCACCGATTCGCTCACCTATCAAGCCAGTCTGCGCCTTCCCCAAGGCTGGAAATTCGCCAGCTCTTTGACCGTAGCGAAGCAGGATGCCGATGAGATTTTGTTTGCGCCGGTTTCCCTGAACGCCCTGGTGGACTCGCCAGTGCTTGCCGGACAGAATTTCCGGTCCATAGCTCTCGCAACCGACGTTCAGCCTCCGCACCGCTTGAATATTGCGGCCGATAGCGTCGCCGCGCTGGCCATATCCGATGAAGAGATTGCGGCCTATAGCCGTCTGGTGCGCGAGGCCGGCGCTCTTTTCGGCGCGCGTCATTACGATCACTACGATTTTCTCGTTTCGCTGACCAACTATTTTTACCCCAATGGCCTCGAGCACCACCAATCGAGTGACGAGCGGATGGCCGAGCGAACGTTCATCAACAGCGATCAAGGGGAAAACTCGAATTCCCTGCTGGCGCATGAATTCACGCACTCCTGGAACGGCAAATATCGCCGGCCCGCCGGCCTGGCAACGCCCGATTTCCAGCAGCCCATGAAAGACGATCTCTTATGGATTTATGAAGGGCTCACGCAATACATCGGCGAAACCCTGTCTGCCCGCTCCGGATTGCGAACGCAAGATGATTACCGGGAGGCGCTGGCCCGCGTCGCTGCCTATCTCGATTGGCCCGGACGCTCCTGGCGCAGTCTCGAAGATACCGCCGTTGCGGCACAATTGTTGTACGACGCCAACCGCAACTGGCAGGCGTGGCGGCGCAGCGTTGATTTTTACGACGAGGGCTGGCTCATCTGGCTCGATGCGGACATCCTGATTCGTCAGCAATCGCACGGACAGAAATCCCTCGATGATTTCTGCCGGAGATTTTATGGACCTCCCGCCTCGAGTCCCAAAGTTGTGCCCTACACTCTCGATGATATCGTCGCCGCTCTCAATGCAACTCTCTCCTACGACTGGCGCGGTTTTTTCAACGCCCGCGTCTATGAAATCAATCCGCACCCTCCGCTCGGAGGAATTGAGCACGGTGGCTGGCAGTTGATCTATAACGATGAGGAAAATGCGGTCACGCGCGTGCGCGAGAGCGTCAACGAGGCGCTTGATCTCAGCTTCTCGCTCGGTATCGTGGTGCAAATTGCCAGCGGAGAAGAAAATGGACGATTGGCGGACGTTATACCCGGAATGCCGGCGGCGGATGCAGGGCTCGCTCCGGGGATGCGCCTTGTTTCCGTTAATGGCCGCGGGTTCACGCCCGGCGCGCTCCATGAGGCCATTGCCGAAACCAGGGGCACAACCAAGCCGATCGTCATTACAGCGGATAACGGCGGGTTTGTGCTCACCTATAATGTCCAATATCATGGCGGCGAGCGCTATCCACATCTGGTGAGAAATACCGCCCAGCCGGATTTATTGAGCGATACGCTAAGGCCGCTCACCTCGCGGGGAAACGCCCGTGGTAATGCCCTTGAAAACAGAAGATAGCCGCCGTCTGGATGAGCAGCAACGTAACGTGCGGTGAGGTCAAAATGAGACATCTGCTGAGAATCTGTTTTTGTTCTGCTCTGCTGATCCTGGCCACCGCTCCCGCTCGAACCCAGCAA
>QHYR01000148.1 GCA_003223315.1 Acidobacteriota bacterium
GGCGGAACAGGCCCTGTTGAATGATCCGATTCCAATTTATGAACAAGACGTTGGTGGTGAACTCCGTTTCGTTTACTACGGCGAGACCAACGCTGGTCGCTTACTCGCCGTGATCGTGACGGAACGAGGCGAAAGCATTCGGGTGGTGACTGCCTATGATCTCGACGCTGGACAGAAACGCGACTATCTCAAGCGGCGCGCGCAGGGAGAGTGAACCCAATGAGTAAGAAAAGGCTGCAGATGCCAAAATTCAAAAGCGAGAGCGAGGAGGCCGATTGGTGGGCCAGCCCGACGGGGCGCGCTTATGTAAAACAGAGATCCGCTGAAGCCCGCTCGAAAGGAACCAAGGCAACTGGGTCGGGCCTGGTTACGAAGTTGAGTAACAAGCGTAGCACGCAGATCGCTATTCGGCTGCCTGGAACCGATCTTGCTCGGGCTCGCAAGATCGCTGACCGCAAAGGCATCGGCTATCAGACCCTGCTGAAGATGCTGGTGCACGAAGGTCTGGCGCGCGAAGCCCGACGCAGGTGAAGCCTGTCCCTAGCGAAAATTCTGTGCACGCGCGGCAGTGTCATTGCTCAACCGGTTTTGGGCATTTTGCAGAGAATGCTGTGACTTTCTAAAGAGGTGCGCGACTTGATCTTCCGCATGGCAGCGGAGAATCCAGCATGGGGCGCGCCGCGAAAGAAGAGGGGGCTGATTCGCGACCAAACTAGTCGGCCGATGGCTATCCACATCAAGAGCGCTAGAAATTGTCGTTGAGGTTTTGTCCCCGAAAGGCCTGTTCTGAGGTAGAGGGGAATTTCGTGCTTTCCCAGATGAAACCTTTCGCTTGTGGCCGGCGTCTAAGGCATTAACCCAAAAATCTCACTACCACCCACCTGCCGTAGCCACAAGATTTAGCCCCACAAAGCTTCGGGATTGCGCAACCAGATTCCTTCCACTTCGCAGAATCCACTCGAAATCTGCATTCGTGAGGTGAGTCTGTGATGTTTAAGGAGAACAATTGCTGCTGCGTTGTCTGTCAGGTTGAGCGAAGTCTGCTCAATTCGCTAAGCACACAAACAGCCCGAACCCAATTCCAGGCACTTGCCCGCACCTACCCCATTCTGAACCACTTCGATTCGCCCGCTGACGTGATCGCGCAGTTGCACGAGCACGCGCGGGTCGAACTGGTGAATCACAAAGCTTGGAACGGAATCCTGCATGCGCTGGTTGATTCCATCGCGGGCGGGACTGCCGAAGACATCGGGCAGCAATTGCTTCTCGTGGCGTATGCCCCTGCAATCCACAAGGTTTATCGAGAGGTCTGCCAAAAATTTCCTGGGCTGTGTCCCGAGGACAGCGCGCAACAGGCGCTACTGTGCCTTCTGGAAACCGCGAGGTCAGCGGAGATGCAGACTCTCAACGGCCATTTACCTGCGGCATTAGCCGTAAGGTTCCGGCGACGGCTCTTTCGCTGGGCCATCGGCGAACTGCGACAATCGCTTCCGCTGGAAGAGATTGCGGGCAACATTCCTGCGGCCCATGGGCACAATTTCGAGGCAGGTATTGTTCTAGAACAACTTCTGTCGAAAGCACGGCGCATGGTTATCCTCTCGGCCAGCCAATGCGAACTCGTTCGCAAGTTCCATTGCGAAGGGTTCCAGCCTGAGGAACTGCGGGAGAGTAAAGACGGCCCGTCGGCCATCGCGCTCTACCGCCGCATCCAGAGGGCGGTGCATCGGCTGCGTCGGATCGGCGTAAGCGGTTCGTCGAGGGCGAGCAGCGTTCCAACAACGCAGGATGAAAATTCAAAAAACATTTTACGAGACGCGGTCGATTTCTCCGGGGAGATGGGCATTAGGAATAGTGAGAAGGGAAACTCACCGGAGCGATCCCGCCCTGGGCCGCAGGTTGAACCCGAAGTTCCGCCAATCGCGGCATGACTCGGGGCAACGTTGCGAGACTCAGAAATAGAGCGCTGACGTAACCAACCGGGAGCAGGATTCTCAGCGAACGCCACGGGCCCTGCTGCTGAATCCTGCTCCAACTCCTTCGCTCCGGCACGCACCGACACAGTTTTAGCCATGAATCGCCGCTCACAAATTTCCAGTCTCCCGATCCACACCCACTACTTCATTGGAGCGTGGATATTCGTGAGCATTCGTTTTTCGAAACGGCTGTTGTTGTTAGACGAACGAAGCGACGACTTCCTGAAAACGCTGGTGTACCTCGGCGGCTACTGCACTATCGAGCAGGCGCAGAAGCTCGGCCTCGCCAACTCCGCGACGCGTGTTGTCGCCCGTCTGGAGGCGCTTAAGCAGAGCGGCTTCCTGAAGCAAATCGCCCATTACCCCGTCGTCTATCAGGTCACGGGATCGGCGACCCGGCTGGTTGGCTCTGACCTAATGGCTCGCCGTCAGCGCACGCCGCTGACGATCCGTTGTCGGCTGCTGGGCGTTAATTTCTACCTGGAGGCGAAAGCTTGGCCAGCCGACTTCATCCTCGATCATGCCAAGAAGACTGCCCTGCTCAATGGCGTTGGCTGTCCGACGGAGGCGTTGCCCCACATCGGAGGCCAGCCGTACCTCTGGCAAGAGTTCGTCCTGCGCCGAGACGATGGCACGATTTGCGTGGCCGCCGTTGACCGAGTGCACGACACCGCCAAGTACCAGACAAGAACGCTGGCACAGCGGTATTCCTGTGTTCTTGAGCAACTGCCCTCCCAGTTCCGGCTGATTGTAGCCGTCGCCAGCAACCGCCGGGTGGAGCTGTACCGGAAATGGGCGGCCGAACCCATCGCACGTCCTTTTACCCACGAAACGCTTCAGCCCTATCGGGTCAAAGCGCTGCTCCCACAAGTCCAAATTTCGCATGAGGAGAAAATGGGATGAAACTGATAGGCACAGTATTGCGGTGTTCCTCTCGGAAGGTCAATTCCAGCAGCAAGGAGACCTATGTCACGGACCTGTTGGTCCTCGACCCGGAGAACAGCGGCGGGACGAACTACGCCGTCGAGGTCTGGGGCGACAAGCCCCATCAGGTGACGCTCATGTCGGAGATCGCATTGGCGGTCGTCGGCGTGGTGAACAAGAACGGCGGGGTACCCGCCTTGCGGGCAGTCATGGCGGCGCAGCCGCACAAGCCAGCCGGGGCGGAGGCCCCGGCTGCGGAAACCCTAGCTGCGGCGTAGGTGGTTACCGCCGGCGCAGGGCGAAAAGAGGGCGGTGAATCTTCGTCGAGATTCACCGCCGGAGGCCGAGGCGAAACCACCCCCTTTACCATTCCGTTTACGACCCACCCTTGAGGGTGGCTCTTGAGGGTGGGTCTTGAGGGTGGGTGAGCCACCCACGAAGAGAGCGTCATGGCAATGCTGCAGTCGATGACAACAGAGGAACAGATTCTGTACTGGCTCTCGCTGGACCTGCGGGTGCGGGCGCTGGCTGAAAGGCTGCTCGAAAGGTTTGCCGTAACGGTGGGTGATCTGCCAGCCAGCGCCGCGCATCACCACGCCGAGGCCGGCGGGCTCTACCGGCATTCGCTGGAGGTCGCGCTCAAAGCCTTGGAAGAGTTCGAAGGGAGCATGAAGATGGAGCGGCGGCCAGACGGCAGTGTCGATAGCTTCCGTAGTTCCCACAACCGCTCGCGCTGGCAATACGCCACATTCATCGCCGCCCTCTGCCATGACCTGGGAAAGCTGTTCGCCTTGGAAGTACGGGGTAAAGGCCAGACCTGGTGCCCGATGCATGAGCCTTACGATGACTTCGGTCGGCGCACTAAAACCCCGGTCGCTAGTTGGCGTCCCGACCGGCAATACGGGGCACACGCATGGTCCTCGCTGGCGCTTCTCCATTATGTCGTCTCCTGCGAAGACGTGGCCTACCTTGGCGCGCCGCGACTGTGGGATCTGTTCGCAACTCTGGCGGAGGGGCACAGCAAGGAACCCACAAGCCCGCTCGCGCAGACGGTCAGCCGCGCCGACCAAGCAAGCGTGGAACAGGCCCAGCCTGCCATCGCCATGCGCCCCGACAGCAAGGCTGGCCTATTGCTGCAGGGGTTCCATGAGTTGATCGCGGACGGCGAGATGGGCGTCAACGTTCCCGGCGGTCAGGTCTATGTCGAAGGGGGCAAAGCCGCCGTAGTGGTACCGGTGGCGATCGATCTGGCGCGAGATCGTCTGAGAGGCAGAGAAATCAAGCTTCCATCCAACACCGACCTTTACGATATCCTCCGCAACGCTCGCCTCGTGGATGCTGACGAAACGGGGCGCAGCGTTCGAAAAATCAAGGTGCCGGGGAGACAGGCCCACATGATCCCGCTCAGCGCCCTGGTCTTTTCTTCTGCGGGACACGGTCGTACCCAAACTGCTCCAGGCCGACCTGGAGCGCACCCACTTCGAAATCGACACGGAGCCTGCACCCCAAGCGACGCCTGTTGTTGAGGGCTGAGGCTCGCGGAGAGGACGGCATGAACACTCTTATTGCAAATCAATACGGCCGAGTCCAAGGCGAAGCGGGCGGCTGCGGGCTGACGTTATGCGTAACGGCTCAAACCCCGCGCCAAGAATCGGTCGAGCTCCAAACGCGCGTTGATTCAATCGAGCAGCAGCTTCATCTCCTAGCCATCCTGCGTGCTGTCGAGCAGCGGATCGAGCACAGTTCCAATTGCGCGACAGCAAGGCAGGCGAATCCGCCGAGCAGCAGAGTCCTTTCGACGAGACCATCTGCGGCGAAGAGGATCTGTTCCGCTCGAACGGTTCGCCATCGAAGAACAAGATCTATGGCCGCTTTTCTCAGTTCCTCGTCTACGAGCAGGTGGGACAGAGCCGGCGTACCGGAAAGCGGGTGCGACTTTGGTTGACCTGCGGATGTTCGATCCAGACGACCCTAGCTCCCAACCGCGACTGGTTTTTCGGCCAGAGAAGCTGCGCGAACTGGGAATACCGGACACGCTCATTGAGGCCGCAGCCAAATCTGATCCGCAGGGATTCCTGCTATTCGACGACCTGCCGGATCAGGTGCAGCAAGCGAGCGGCCACGCCGACCAAGCCACAACCGAACAATCGACAACCTGAATCCTGGAGGTGCGCAATGCACGAGGAGACGCAAAACTCAGTGGACTTGAAACTGATAATGTTCTTCGACCCCGAAGATCAGACGTTCGCCATCTGGGACCACAATCTGACCGCCGAAGAAGCATTGCGGGAATTGGACAGGGTTCGGCGTAAAGGCCTTCCCGCATTCACGGTAGAGCAACGTTCTCGCCACAAAGCGGAAGAGGCAGAAGACTGTGGAGATTGTCCTGCGGATGTCGAGCACGCCATGGAAGCAATCCCTAGCTATTCAAAGGCGGAACCCGGCAGCCCGAACCGACAAGTCTGAGCCCCAGCCATCCTTTCCGTAATCCACAAAAACCTGATTAGCCAAAAACTGGAGGTGCCTCATGGCAAGTGAAGGAAACGGCTTCACGCATTACCTCGTATCGAAGGAAGTCGTTCTCGGCGAGGCCTGCGTCATCGAGAAATGCAACGAGTGGATCTCTCTTGCATTTATCAAGCTCGGAATCGACAGGCCGGAAGCGGTAATCGACCGCGCCTTTGTTGAGAACCACGCCCTAGTTCCCAAAACCGCAAACTAACCCCCCTCGGACTCCCACCCACAAAGCAGCAAGACCCACCAACTAAATCCTTCCACTTCTGCACGGTAGGCGGCGTGTGCTCATGCCGCCCACCGTGCAGCCCACCCACCGCCGATTGAGCCACGGCAAATAACAAAACTAACAATCCAAACGGAGGTTCGTGAGGTTCGTTAGGAAGGAGATTGAGGTGCTTCCAGAGCCGAATTACCCCGTCAGCCCGGATCAGTTCGTAGGGAGGAAGACCCCCGGTGAGGCATTTACTCTGGCTCTGCAGCAGGGCCTTGCGGCAGGCCGAATTAGCTCTTTTGCGGTGCTGGGCGATTGGGGGATCGGCAAGAGCAGCCTACTATTGAAATTCGCCGCCATCGGCTCTGATCCGAAATACGGCATCCTACCTGTGCTGATGCCGGTTTCGACAGACTATGGTGATTATCGCCGCTTTGCAGAAAGCCTGCTCGACGGACTGGCAGAAGCCCTAGCCACGGCATCTTCGCTAACAACGCGCCTGCGTACCGAAGTCCGGAATTGGAAGCTCAAGCGCGTCAGCATGGGTGGCTTTACTCTCGACCGTGAAGCTCAAAGATTCTTCCTAAGTTCTGGCAGTTCTCTTCTCCGACACGCCTTGGGCGAAGCTTGGAAGCGTTTCTTCCTACCCGCCCAGATTAACGGAGCAATGTTCTTCCTTGACGACCTCGATAATTTCGCAACCCCGGTAGCCCAGGATGTTGCTCTAACCCTGAGAGATCAATTCCAGTGGCTTGGCGTCAACCGCATGAATTACAGCGTGTGTTTTTCCGCTCGGTCCGACTACTTTTCTGCCATCCGAAGCTTTGCCGAGCCTGCCGTTCGTTTCTACACCAAGTTTTATCTTGAGCCTTTCTCGGCGGAAGAAACCAACGAATACGCAGAGGCAGCCTTCAGGACACACTCCGAAAAGCTACACGGTCTTTCAGGCTGGCTTTACGAAAAAACTCTGCGACATCCCTATTTCCTCGCCTTCATCTGTCGAGAGCTATTGGCCTGCACTCAGGGTTCCGCACCTGAAAGTCCTGAGCACCTCTGGCCACATGTCTTCCAGCAGTTGGAAAGAAACAAATTCCGATTAGACCTGGCACAGGTTCCTGAACGAGAGCTTGAGCTTTTACAAACGCTAGCTGGAGCGCAACGGGACGAAATCAACCCGCGCCATTTCATTCCAGCTTTCCAACACGCGCATTTCGCCAGACTCACCGCAAAACGGCTGCTGATTCGCACTGGTCGGGGACGGTACAAGCTCTACCACCCGCTCTTCCGCGAGTTCCTGCGACAAACAAAATGGCCGAGAGCGACCGCAAACACGAGAGCCATCAGCGCCGGAACGCGGCGGCAAGCTTGCCGCCGCGTTCCGGCGTCCCTTGCACTACCCACAGGGCGGAGTCCATTCCCTGATCCCATTTTCCTTGATCCATTCCCCTTATCCATTCCCGATTAGCCACCCTTCCCATTCCATTCCGCTTTTCCACAAACACAAATCAAATCGAGGAGTGTTTTGTGCCAACCTTGTCAGATTTGCTCGACGATCCCGAAAAAGCGAAACTGTTACCGCGCGAGTTAATTCCACAGTTGCGTGGCGAACTGGCCCGCCTCGATACCATTTTGCTCTGCAGATTAGTTGCTCATGACTCTGAACTGCCCCCGTGCAGACCCGAAGAGGATCGGCTTCTCAGCCTTTCCGAAGCAGCAGCGAAGCTACATCTGTCATCTGATGCGCTCTATCGGAACGATTACCCATTTGTTGTGAAGATTGGGAAGCGCCGCCGATTCTCTGAAAAGGGGATCGAGAAGTTCAGCCGCAGCCGCTCAGGATTCTAGCTTGACCTCTCAATCCACATAGATGTATATGTGTATGAATGGCAGAACGAGAACGGTCAGAAACCATAAAAGTACGAATAAACATAACTCTACCCCGCGATCTTTGGAAACTCGCCAGATTGCAAGTCGTAAAGGAAGATACGGATCTAAGCGCTCTGATTGCGAGGCTACTCCAACGATACTTGGCCAAGCCTGGAAGGAAGGCGCGGCAATGAACGCAAACGAAATTGAGAGCAAGCAAGAAAAGCAGGCACTAAATCAGAAACCCCGACTTAAGGGTTTTGGGTATCTTTATCGACGAGGCACCATCTGGTGGGTGCGGTACTCGATTCGGGGTAAAGATTTCCGCGAGTCGAGCGGCAGCGAGCGCGACCGCGATGCAATGAAACTACTCAAACTTCGCTGGCAGGAACTCGGACGCGGCCGCTTCATCGGGCCAGCGCAAGAGCGCGTCACAATGGAAGAGTTGTTTAAATCGCTCGAAATGGACTATAGCACCAATGGTCGGCGTTCGTTTGGGACCCTAAAGGGTCGCCTTGTACATCTCCGTGCTGCGTTCGTGGGGTTGAGGGCAGTCGATGTGACGGAGCAGAAAATCGAAAACTACAAACAAATGCGCCTTGCCGAGAAAACGATGCGCGGCAACAAACCAATCCAGTCCGCCACAGTCAATCGTGAGCTTTCCATGCTACGCAAAGCCTTCCGGTTGGCAGTAAGACAGAGGCGAATTGCTGCAGCACCATCAATTGACCTGCTGGCTGAGAACAACGTGCGGCAGGGGTTCATCGAACCCCCCGATTTGGAAAAAGTTGTGTCCGCGCTTCCCAATCATCTCCGAGATTTCACTCGTTTCGCTTACATCACTGGCTGGAGGGTGGGAGAAATTCGTGGATTGGAATGGTCGAAAGTTAATCGGCAATCAAAGACGATTGTTCTTGGGCGTTCAAAAAATGGAGAGCCGCGGATTCTTCCTCTTGTTGGTGAACTCGATAAAATTATCGACCGACGATGGCAGGCGCGTACCATCGCTACAAAGGAAGGCAGCACGCGCTTGTCCGGTTACGTGTTCCATTGTGGAGATGGTCGGCCCATTGGCGACTTTCGCAAGGCGTGGGGGACCGCTTGCACTAAGGCCGCAATGACCGGACTACCTATAGAATCGTGCCGGAGAACGACATTCGTGAAGCTCTAGCGAAAGTCCAGGAAGCCATCGCGCGTGAGAGAAAAAATACGCGCGTTGTGAGCGTTGTATCGACTCGCAAGAAATGAGACCCGCACAAATCCCGCACAATTTGCACATTATTCGTGCAAACCCGATTTTTCCTCAGGGATCGTCGATCCTCTCAAACGCCTGAAGGAATGGGGATTAAGGGTGGTAGGGGCGGTGGGGGTCGAACCCACGACCAACGGCTTAAAAGGCCGCTGCTCTGCCACTGAGCTACGCCCCTGCGGTTGACAACATATTATACGAAAGAGATGCAGGGGACGTGTGCTGGACAGGGGCCAGGAAAGCCCTCGTGGTCGGAAAGTAGAAGCGGTTTGATCTCCTGTGCCGCCCTAAAGGGCGCCGCTACAAACTCCTCTGTCGAATCCGGCTCGCGCGCGGCGAGCTTTGTACCGTTGCCTTTGGATTGAAGGCGATCATTTGTCTATTCGATTTTGCCGATGCGGGATTTCCAGAGTTCCCAGGCGCGGGGAACCTGCGCATCGAGCATCGCGGCAGATTTGGCAGCTTCTTCCGGGGAGAGGAATTTAATCGTGCCGAGACGGGCGGCTTCGGACTGCAGGCGCGCGTTTACTTCCGTATAGATGAGGCGATACACGGCTTGCGGAATGGAGTCGCCCACGACGACGCAGCCATGTCCGCGCATCAGGGCCACAGGCTTATCCGCCAGTATCTTGGCCAGCGCGTCACCGAGATGATTATCGCGGATGAGCATGTCCGTCATTCCGGCGGCATCGCGAATATCGAAAATTGGCGTTCCCGCGCCGAGAAACGAACTCAGGTGGTAGACCGGCCGCAAGCTGGTGCCCGTGACGCTGAAGGCGATCAGAGAAGGCGAGTGGCTGTGCACGACAGCCTTAACGTCCGGGCGCGCCCGATAGATCGCCGCGTGAATGAAACGTTCGAGGTAAACGGCCCGGCCGCCACTATCGATCGGCGCGCCCTCGAGGTCGTATTCGAGAATGTCCTTGCTGGTGACCAGCCCCGGCGCCATGCTGCGAGATAACAAAAAGTGCGCCGGGTTCTTCTCGTCTCGAACGCTTACGTGCCCGAAGCCATCCAACACGCCCTGATCGTAGAGGATGCGATTTGCGTAGACCAGATCCTCGATGAGAGTGGACTGCTGACTGGCAGCCGAGGATTGCGGCGTTGGCGATGATTGTTTCTCAAACGCGGGCGCGGCCACGAGAAACAAGAGCGCGATGGTGGCGATTCGGAACAAATGTATTGCGTCCTTCAGTTTGAAACCGTGGCCTAAACGGGAAACAGTATACGCATAGCGGCGGGGCGAATCTATGCGAGTGATTCCGCGATGGCTGGAAATGCGCTATAAGACGGATGATCGGCGGGGTAATCAGGAGGAGACGATGAGCGCAGGCGAAAAATGTGGCTGGACAGACGGCTCTGCGGGCGACGTATCGCGGCGGCAAATCCTACACGCGGGACTGGCTGCAGCAGCGGCGGTGGCGGCGGGAAAACCGAGCGGTCTTTTTGCTGAAAACGAGGTTGCCCAAAATCGGGCGGAGAGCAAATCGCGAAACAAGCAGGCGCTCAATCCTGCCGGCGTGCGTCCCATCGATACGCATGCGCACTATTATCCGCAGACTTTTCTTGACCTCATCGCTGCAGAAGGCAAGCGCTTCAAAGCTGACTATCGCATGACCGGCGAAGGCTTTTATGTGAACACGCCCGCTGGAAATGTTGGACCATTGCCGACCAAGATCATTGATTTGAAGCGGCGGCTCGCGGATATGGATGGGCAAGGTGTCTCCATACAGGCGCTCTCTCTGAGCACGCCAATGGTCAACTGGGCCGATGCCGATTTTTCGCTGAAACTCGCCAGAGCGTGGAACGATGGAGCGAGCGAGGCGCACAAGGCGTATCCGACTCGGCTGGTCGCGCTGATGATCCTGCCGATGCTTTATCCTGATCGCGCCATTGACGAACTCAATCGCGCCGCCAAGCTGCCCGGCATGCGCGGCGTCTACATGGGCACGAACGTCGACAATCGTGATCTGGACGATCCGCTCTTCGAGCCGATTCTGGCAAAAATCGAGGCGCTCAACCTGCCTGTGTTCCTGCATCCTTTGCAGACAGTCGGAGGCGAGCGCACAAAACCTTGGTATCTCTCGAACCTCCTGGGCAATCCATTCGACACCGCGCTGGCCGCCTGCCACCTGATCTTTGGCGGCGTGCTGGATCGCCATCCGAAACTGCAGATCTGCTTGCCGCATGGCGGCGGCGCGCTCCCCATGCTGATCGGACGAGTCGATCACGGCGCAGAGGTTCGTACGGAGATCAAACCGCTGCATCTGCCGCAGCCGCCAAGCGCGTACATGCACCGGTTTACCTACGACACCATCGTTCACTCAAAGCCGGTGATGGAATTCCTTATACAAGAGGTGGGCGCGGAACGCATTATGCTCGGCAGCGATTATTGCTTCGATATGGGCTACGACCGGCCGGTACAATTCCTCGAGCAGATCAACTTGACCAGCGCCAAGCGAAAGATGATTCTGGGCGGCAATGCGGCGCGAGTGCTGAAGCTGTAGGTGCAGGGTTGCTTTGCTGATGCTTGGAGATCGAAACATCAGATTCCTTGCGCCAAAATCGGGCGCTGGCAATGACGCGTTTACATTTTGCCTGTAGGTACCGGGTCCCGGATACGCTCGGGAGCACACCTTGGGAAGTGTCTCGGTAGTATGCAAACCTTCAGGAAACGTGGGAGGCGGACTCGGACTTCACGATCCCGCCGTCAACCACCGACATTTCGGGGTTAATCAGAAATATCCAGATCAGCGCACCCAGGAGCATCACTCCGGCGCTCACCAGGAATGGCGCGACCCACAAACCGCGGTTGAACAGAGTTCCATACACGACGGCGGTGGAGGCTCCGCCAAGGGCGCCGACCATGTTCATCACGCCCGTAACCGTGCCGCTAAACTGACCGCCCACATCCATAGGAACGGCCCACGCCGGACCGATTACCCATTCGAGAAAAAAGAAAGATGCGGCCAAGCAAAGAATCGAACTGAGTGTGTTCGGGATCAGCGCGGCGGGAATTACGAACGCACCCGCAAGAATAAAGCCGGGAGCGGCAACGACGCGGCGCGCCAACTTGGCCTTGCCCGTGGTCTTAAAGATCAGATCGGAGAGCGAGCCGCCGACTACGTCTCCGGCCATCCCGGCAAACAGAGGAACGGATCCCCAAATGCCCAGCGAGCGGATGGACATGTGAAGATGCTCTCGCAGATAGGTGGGATACCAGGTGAGGTAGAAGTTCGTTCCAAAGAAGAAGCAGAAATAGCCGAGAGAGATGAACCACATGTTGGGCGAGAGGAGAATTCGCTTCCAGGGAGTCCCGAGCTGGGCGATGGCAGGCGGCTTTATGCTTCCGTCCGGGTTGAGGCCGCGGATGCGGGCCAATTCCGCGCGATTGACGCCTTTGTGATCCTCGGGAAGGTTGCGGTAGAAGAGGTTGAAGGCCACGGCCCACACAATTCCCAGCGAGCCGAAGACGTAAAAAATCGCGCGCCAACCGAAGGCCAGCAGAATGCTGCCGGCAATAAATGGGGTGATGGCAACGGCGAAGCGGCTGAAGAAATGCGTCGTGCCCTGGATGCGGCCGCGTTCGACGCGCGGAAACCACAGTTGCATGCCGCGGCTGGCGACCGGAAATGCGCCGGCTTCGCTCAGTCCTAGAAGGAAGCGCGCGCCGAAGAGAGAACCGAAGCCGAGGGCCGCGCCGGTCATCATGGCGGTGGCGGACCACAGTGTCATGATGACCGTGAGCACGCGCTTGGGGCCAAAGCGGTCACCAAACCACCCGGCGGGAACCTGTCCTAGCGCATAGGCCCACGTGAAGGCGGCGAGGACGAGGCCCATAGCGCTTTTGCTGAGACCAAACTGTTTGGCGATTTCCGGCTGCGCGACCGAGATATTGCTGCGGTCCATGTAACAGATCAAGTACATCAGGCTGATCAGAAACAGGACCACCCAGCGTGTTTTTGTGGGTTGGGCAGCCGCGGAGGCTACACCGGCATACTCGGCAACGGGCGTGCTATCGGCACCCAAATTGACTCCGCGCTAGGACGGATGAAATTGGTGCGCGGCTCAGCGCGCGAGGGCTGCCGGAACTGCTTCGACCGCGATGTCTACGGGCCGGCCCTCTTCCGCAGACTGATCTGCCGCTTGGTACACCTGCATGACCATTCTCGCCTGCCCCGGAGTTACCAGCGGCTGCCGCCCGGTGGCTACGCATTCCAGAAAATGAATTGTCTCCGCTTCCATCGGGCCGGCATACACGTGCCCCACTTTTTCC
>QHYR01000149.1 GCA_003223315.1 Acidobacteriota bacterium
CTTTTGTGCGAACCTGTGATCCTTTGGGGTTTCCACGCGCCGACGTTGACGAAATCAGAGGAATTTCGTTCGCGACGATGCGGGATCGCATCGTGGTGCTCTACCAATTTCAGCAGGTCTGGCGCGAAATCTGGATGGACGGGCGAGAGCTTCCGAAGAATGCCGGTGCAGAGGAAAGAGGCGCGCCTGATCCCCGATACTTCGGGTACTCGGTGGGTCACTGGGAAGGCGATAACACGCTCGTTGTGGATACCACTGGGCTCGATGACAGGAGCTGGCTCGACCGCGAGGGACATCCGCATACGGTTCAAGCGCACGTGCAGGAACGCTTCACCCGCACGGACCACAACAATTTGGAACTGACGATTACAGTGGATGATCCGAAAATTTATACCAAGCCCTTTTCGCTCGGGACCGTTTATTTGAAATGGATTCCAAACCAGATCTTCAATGAGCGGCTTTGTATACCGTCAGAGACGATCGAGTACCTGAAATCGGTGGGCGATCCCGCCGGCAGCGACGTATCCGCCAGATAGTTTAAAGCAAGCAGCTGGATATTTTTAGGACGCCGGCTCATTTGCTGGCGGGTCGATTGATTGGGGCGATTGACTGGGCCCATTGAGTTTTATATTCTGAGTCCCAGTCTGATCACCGCAAATCCAGCTCGCGAGGCGGCGCATGCGAACTAAGCTAATCCTTTCAGTCATTTCTTTCCTAACGATTTGTACTGCTCTCTTCGCGCATCACGGAGCTGCCGCATACGATATGAGTAAGCCCGTCGTCATGAAGGGGGCCGTCGTAACGAAATATATATGGGCAAATCCCCACACTCTGGTTTTTTTCGACGCCAAGGATGATAAGGGAGGCACGACACATTGGTCGGTAGAGCTCGGCAGTCCGTCCGCGATTGCCCTGATGGGCTGGAACAGAACTTCCCTCAAGCCCGGCGACGTGGTCACGGTTTACATGTTCCCGGCCAAGAACGGCAATCCTGTGGGGCGCATTAATAAGATCGTTCTTGCCGACGGCACGCTGCTGCGGGATAGCCAGACCGGCGCGGATAACGGTGGGCGCGCCGATAATGATGTAAGGTAAACGCGGGCATTTGCGCTGATTCAGTTATCTTTGACGCAGAAGAAAAAGGGACCGGATGCCTCCGGTCCCTTTTCTGTTTTCCAGCGGCGTTTCTCTTAGAAGAGCAACTTCAAGCCGAACTGGATGTGGCGCGGGCCGCCCGAGCCGAGCACTGGGTTATTGCCCTGCACGTCGGGCGTGTTACAGGCACACCCGAACTGGCTGGCTGCGCCCGGATCCAATCCCGAATTGTTCGCGGCGGGAACTGCGAAGTCGGCGCGGTTAAGTATATTGAAGAACTCCGCCCGGAACTGCGCCGAGTACCGTTCCTTAAACTTCCATTCCTTGCCGACCGATAGATCCACGTTGTAGTAGTTCGGAACGCGGAAAATGTTGCGGCCGGCGTTACCTACGGTTCCGAAAGCGGGCGGCGTCAGAATGCCCCCGCCCTGTGCGTAGCAGCCCAGGTCTGCGAGCGCGGCGTCGGCCAGCGCCGTGAGCTGGGCATTGCCAGCGTAAGGAGCCTCGGCGGCCGTCTGGCACGTTGCCGTGGCGGCGCTTCCCTTTAGCTGAGGAATGGCTTGCGGACCGGCCCTAAATGCAGAGCGAGGCCCGCTGTAATTCCACGGCTGCAGGGCAGCGGAAATAGTGCCGACGAACTCCCCAGTTCCGATTATGTCGTTTGTGACATCGGAATTAGACCACGGCAGTCCTCTCTGCAAAGTGACGATGCTACTTACAGACCAACCTCGGAGCATTTGTGCCGGGGACTTCATCCCTGGAATGAGGTACGTCGGCGAGAAAGTAAAGCGATGCCGGATATCGTAATCGCTGTTTCCGTAGTTTAGACGCACGTTATAGGCGTTGGTGGGATAAGGCTGCTGGTCTGTCGCATCGGCCGAGACGATGTCCAGGGCATGGGCAAAAGTATAACCCGCAAGGAAAGACAGTCCATGGGAGGTCCGCTCGTTCACGGTGACCTGCAGGCCATCGTAGTTGGAAAAGTCCTGGTTACCTAGTTGCACTATTTCATTGAGGTAAGGGAATTTGCTGTAATACGGCGAACTCGCCGCCTCATTGGCCGCAAGCGCCCCGTTTACAGTATTCTTTTGAGGCCTGCTACCGAGAATGCCGCAGTTCGTGGCAGGGTTTAATACGCAGTATTGAGCGGGAGTTAACCCACTGAACGGTGCGGCGGCAACCGGGAGGTTCCACCCAGCGCCAATCGGCGGTTGGTTGATGTCAGTCCAAGTGGCTTCGTGAACGCCGCGAACGCCGACATAGGCCAAGTCCAGCGTCAAGCTATTGGTGATGGCACGCTGGATATCCAGATTCCATTGCGCGGAGTAAGGTTGACGGAAGTCGGGGTTCACCGCTTGAGTGGTGCAGGGCGTAGGAGTGTAGACTTTGGCAGAAGGCAGACCAGCCTCACCAACGAAAGTACACGTAGGTCCGGTATAGGTGCCAGCAAAGGTGCCGGTGGTGGTTAGAGGAGAGTTACCCGGGAATACCGGCCCAATGAGGTTCCAACCTGGCGTCAATTGATTGGACTGTAGCGCTAACTGGAGGGGCGTGTGAAGGTTTACGTCCGTGCCGCTGTTATTCAGACCGATGGCAGGAACATTCGCCCCGAAGGGAGATAGACCGATGTACTGGCCCGCGACTACGGGGTTTCTCAAGATGCTGGCTCCAGCGCGAACCACGGTCTTGCCGTTGCCTCGGACGTCCCAGGCCACGCCCAGGCGCGGAGAAAAGTCTTTGTAGTCGGCCTTATAGAAGGACGTGAGCGGCGCGCCCGGGCCCACCTGTTGTACGGCATAAGTCGTTGCCGGGTTGACGTTGGGATTGAAACTGCCGTCGTAGTTATGCTTTTCCACAGGAGATCCGTTGTACTCCCAGCGAAGGCCGAGATTCACCGTCACTCGCGTGGTTAGACGCCAATCGTCCTGAAGGAAAGCTGCGTACCAGTGAGCGCGCGCAAACAGATTAGGATCGCCCACGAGAATCGTCCCGCTCTTGGGTGTGCCAGTCAAGAAACTTGGCAAGTCCGGAAATTGAATTCGGCCGTTGGCTCGGTTGTACGCGTTGTTGTCGTAGACCACGTCCACGAAGTCAAAGCCAAACTTGAAGGCATGCTTGCCGCGCAGATACGAGACGCTGTCCACGAAGCTGAAGTTGCCTTCCGGCCCGCGCCAGCCCGTCCGCCTCCCCGCGCCCAAATACATGTTCAAACCGCCAATGTCGATTTCCGGCAATCCACCGTACAGTGGATTGGTCACGCCGGTATTCAATCCGTAGCCGGTGGGCCAGGGATCCGACGGGATCATGTTCGTGTCTCCCGAGAGAGTTTTCGCAAAGAGATAGGAGTAGCCCGCCCGCGCGTCGTTCACCCAAGTGGAATTGGGAGTCCAGGTCCACGCTCCATTAAACATCTGGACTTTCGAGGGAACATTCGCTTGCCACTGCGGCAGCAGTTGCTTGTTATCGTAGCCAACGTGCTGATATGACTTGGAGACAAAGTAGAAGCCACTCACATGGTGGTGCGGACCAAGGACATAGTCGCCTTTGATAAAACCATTATTGAGGGGGCCCGTAGTCACCAGCCCGGGGCGAAAGTTTCCCGCCGTATTCGTGTTCGTAGTAAACGGAAATAGATTCTCAAATGTGGAGGAAGACGGCGCAACGGTGCACGTTGCGGTATTCAGTCCAGCCAACCGTGCACTCAGCGCCGAAATGGGAGTTCCCGCAGCATTCAAATCGTTGCACGCGTCCACCATGCTGAAATTGCAATTGCCGGCCGCAATCACGGAGCACAACCCGGCCGCCTTTCCGCCGAAGCTCGGCATCGCCACATCCGCCGGGATCGTGTCCAGCGCGGGGTTCGTCAGCGTTGTCCGCAACCCCTCGTAGCCCATAAACCAGAAGAGCTTGTCCTTGATGATCGGCCCTCCCGCCACGGCACCAAACTGTTCCACGGTGGCGTCGGTGGCGACGCCGGGAGTGAAGAAGTTGTGGGCATCGGTAGCGCTGGAGTCGCGCCCGAAGGCGAAAGCCGCGCCATGAATACTATTGGTGCCCGATTTTACTCCTACGTTTACGACCGAGCCGTCCCGCCACCCGTATTCCGCTTTGTAATTTTGCTGGGTATTGAATTCCTGGATGGCATCTATGGGCACCAGCGAATTCGCATCTCCCGTGCGGTATACGCTATTGAGGGTTGTCGTGCCGTTGCTAGGTCCGATCTGGGCGATGCCTTCCACCAGCAAGAGATCGTTTCCGGTGCGCCGGCCGTTCGTACTTGCGTTCCCTGCACCGGCTCCTGGATTCGTGACCACTCCCGGGCGCAATTGCAGCAGCCGCTGGAAGTTCCGGCCATTCAGAGGTAACGCATTAATCGCCTGGTTGCTCACAGTGCCGCCCAAAGTCGAATCGGTGGTGTCGATTTCAGGGATCTCCCCGGTGACGGTAACGGTCTGGGTTTGCTCGCCGGGCTGAACCGTCAAGTCCACGCGAATCGTCTTGCCAACTTCCACTAGCACACCGCTGTGCTCTATCGTCCGGAAGCCCTTGGTCTCGGCACGGACCGTGTACGTGCCGGGAAGCAAGCTAGGGGCGACGTATTCCCCCGCAGCGTCAGTGGTCAGGGCTCGTGTGACGCCGCGCGCCACGTCGATTACGCTCACTGTGGCACCGGCAATGGCGCCGCCAGTTTGGTCGAAAACCGTACCTTGGATGGTGCCCTGGTTACCCTGCGAAAACAGAGGCAGAGAAATCAGAAACAACACCGCGGTTGTTCCCAGCAGTTGCAGAACTCTTTTTATATTGGTGCACACCCACTCACACATGCTAGCGCCCATAGAATCCATCCTTTCCGTTTGCTGGAACCTAAAAACTGTGAGCGCGTGATAACACACTCCTACCCGAGGGTCAATCGAAAACCTCGACGGCGTCGGCGGATTGCGTGTGGGAGCAGCCGAGTGTATAGTGTCGGCCGGCAGCAGAAAAAAAATTGCAACACCTCCGGTTAAATCCAAAACTGGAGGAGAGAGTGCGACTTCCCACCCGTTCGGTCGGCAGGCCAGGGCCTGTGGGAGTCACGGCAAAGAGGGAGGGGACATGAAATTCGGATCGAGGGGAGCGATCCGTGGTGGGTTAGCAACGGTGGTGGTGTGCCTATTGGGGATGGGCGGGGCACGCGGCCAGGGGGGTCAGGCTGGTACGGAACAGAAGCCGCAGATGTCGGAGGAGGCGTTCAAGAACGTGCAGGTGCTGCGGGGCATTTCGGTGGACCAATTTCTGGGGACCATGGGTTTCTTCGCCGCCTCGCTGAGCTTGAACTGCACCGATTGCCACACCGCGGAAAGCGGGGGCAGTTGGGCGCGCTATGCCGACGATACGCCATTGAAGAATACGGCGCGGCGCATGGTGGTGATGGTGAACTCCATCAACAAGGCGGATTTTGGGGGGGAGCGCAAGGTGACCTGCTACACCTGCCATCGGGGCAGCCAGCGGCCGGAGGTGACGCCGAGTTTGGCCGAACAATACGGCACACCGCCACCGGAAGATCCGGACAAGATAGAGATACTCAATGCGAATGGAGCCAACCAGCCGAGTGCGGAGCAAATTCTGGACAAATACATTCAGGCGCTGGGCGGGGCGCAGCAGTTGGCCAAGCTGACCAGTTTTGTGGCCAAGGGGACCTACACGGGATTCGACACCGATTTTGCCAAGGTGCCGGTGGATATTTATGCCCAGGCGCCGGGGCGGCGCACCACGGTGGTGCATACGCTGGCCGGAGACAACACCACGACCTATGACGGACAGCAGGCTTGGGTGGCGGCGGTGGACAAACCGGTGCCGCTGATGCCGCTGACGGGGGGAGATTTGGAGGGGGCGCGGGCGGA
>QHYR01000048.1 GCA_003223315.1 Acidobacteriota bacterium
GATGCGTGAAAATCGGCTGGAGGAATTGGAGCGGGCCATTGGCTACCGCTTCCGCCAGCCGGTACTCCTGGAGCGGGCGCTCACTCATCGCTCCGCTGCGCCCGAAGGTGCTAGCACGCGGGTCCGTGCCGATAACGAGCAGCTCGAATATCTGGGAGACGCCGTGCTGGGCATGCTCGTCAGCGAATATCTCATCGGCACGTTCGCGCACTGGAGCGAGGGGCAATTGTCCAAGAGCCGCGCACGGCTAGTAAACGCGGCGTCACTCTGTATTGCGGCGCGCCGCCTGAATTTGGGAAATTACCTCCGGCTTGGCAAAGGCGAGGAGAAGACCGGCGGGCGAGACAAGCCCGCGCTGCTCGCCGACGCTTTTGAAGCCGTGGTGGCGGCGATCTATCTGGACGCAGGTCTGCCTGCGGCGCGGGAGTTTGTGAAGCGGGCTCTGCTGGACACCGCGATTGAGGTGGAAGGGAGCCGGCTGGAGTCATCCGATCATAAATCCGCGCTCCAGGAATTTCTGCAGGCCAGAGGTTTGCCCCCGGCGCGCTATGCCGTCGTCCACGAAGCTGGGCCCGATCACCAGAAGACTTTTTGGATACAAGTACATGTTCCGGGGCTGGTGAACGCGACGGGCACGGGTCTCAATAAGAAAGAAGCCGAGCAATCCGCGGCGGCGCAGGCGCTCGAGCTGCTCCGCGCGGACGAAGTAAAGTGAGGTAGTTCAGAGCGTGACCGAAGTAGCGCCAGTTGCCGAGCACCGCACAGAGGCGGCCAAAGCCGATGAACGCGCCCACACCTCCGTGCGCGAATACATTGAGTCGCTACTGGTGACGGTAATTCTGGCGCTTTTTGGGACGACCTTCGTCGTCCAGGCTTTTAAAATTCCATCACAATCGATGGAACCCACTTTGCTGGTCGGCGACCATCTGCTCGTAAACAAATTTATCTTTGGCGGCCGAGATTCCTGGTACGAAAAATTCCTGCCCTATCGTGCCGTTCGCCGGGGCAACATCATCGTATTCAAATTTCCCTTCCAGGATCATCCGCATTACGTCAAGCGCGTCATCGGAGTGCCGGGCGATCGGATCAAAATCGTGGACCAGCAAGTTTATCGTAACGGCGAGCGCCTGATTGAGCCGTACGCCTATCACGACGCCGCGGCTCCTTACGATCCTTTTCTTTACAATTTTCCGCCGGCCGGCCACGAGGAATTAATTTCCAGCATGCAACCGGAATGGGCCGATCAGATTTTCAAGTACATTCAAAATGGAGAAATCGTGGTTCCTGCCGGCAACTATTTCGCCATGGGAGACAATCGGGACCACAGCTGGGACAGCCGCTACTGGGGCTTCGTCAATCGCGAGGCGATTATGGGCGGGCCCGTGGTGATTTACTGGTCCATTCAAAGTTCCGAAGAGGAATACAGCGAACGTTCCTTCGGGGGCGGTCTGGTTGGCATCTTGCGTACCTTGATTGAAATACCCACGCGAACCCGCTGGAACCGCATGCTGCGCACGGTTCACTGATCGCTGCCCCACCCCAACAGACGCAAAAGCGGCGTGTGTTGGGGACCCCGGTTGTCTCTTTGCTTCAGCCTTTTGATCTGCGACAATCCTCAGCCATGCGGCGCAAACACCTTGTCTGGTGGTTGGCTCTGCCGATCGTTTGCATCGTCGTCGCGAGTTGGTCTTTTTCGCTCGCCCTGCGAGGCGGTTGGTTGCGTCGCTCAATCTCAGCGCGGCTCGCGGCGACGTTTGGGCGCCCAGTCGAAGTGGCGCACTTCGGATTCACGATTTTGGGCGGCCCCAAATTCGAGGCGGATTCGGTTACGGTCGCCGAGGACGCGCGCTTGGGCCAGGAATATTTCCTTCGCGCCGACCGGCTGACCGCCAGCCTGCGATGGGCAGCTTTGCTCCACGGGCGGATGGAGTTTGACCGGCTGTCGCTGAGCCGCCCAAGCCTGAATCTGGTGCGGTCGTCAGACGGCAAATGGAATGTCGAAACATGGCTTCCGCCCGCGAACACGCAGACATCGCTGCAATTTTATCGCTCTGTGGTTGAGGTGCCGGCTCACGTCTCCCGAATTGATATTCAAGGGGGAAGGATCAATTTCAAGCGCGGCACGGAAAAGCTTCCCTTCGCTTTGATTGAGGTGGCCGGCAGCTTGAATCTGCAAAGCGCGGGCCGCTGGTCTTTGGATCTCGAGGCTCACCCGATGCGGGCCGCAGTCGTCTTGCAGAGGCCCGGGACACTGCGCCTGCGGGGAACCATCGGAGGGACCTCAGCGCGTTTGCAGCCGGCGGACCTGAGGCTGAGTTGGGAAGGCGCATCGCTTGCGGACGCCGCGCGCCTGGCGCGCGGAACGGATTATGGCCTGCGCGGCCTGCTCGACGCTCACTTCGCTGCCCGCATCGATCACGCGGACGGCGATGAGACGGGCGGTCTCTGGAAAATCGAGGGACGGCTTCGTCTCCAGGCTATCCATCGGTGGGATCTTGTCGGGCGGGCTGATAATCCAGCTGTAAACGTTAAGCTCACGGCAGCTTTGTACCCTGCTGAGTCGCGGTTAGAGATGGAGCACTGGCTCGTGGAGGCGCCGCACTCGAATCTCGATGGCGATGCCAGCATCGATTGGTCCTACGGATTTAATCCAGAGGTGCGCCTGCTCGACTCGCAAATCGGTTTCCCTGATCTCGTAAATTGGAGCCGCGCTTTTTTTCCCGGCCGTGCCGACAATCTTGACATCGCCGGCAGTTTGGGTCTGGAAGCGAAATTCGCCGGCTGGCCGCTGCGCATCGAGGATTTAAATCTCGAAGGCACAGGTGCCACTGTCCGGAGCGAGAATGCGAGGCTAACTCCCATTCGCATCGGCCCCATGCAGGCGTACTGGGGCCGCTCGTCTTTGGTCCTCGCGCCAGTCGCTGTGCGTCTCTCCTCCCCAGCACCGGCCCGGGAGCCGCGTGGCGTGCAATCAGGAGCGGTTGCCGAAGGGCTCTTCCATATCGACGGTTCACTGGGGCCGATTCGTGCCGGTGACCGCTTGCGCGATTGGCCTTACCGGCTGACGATTTCCGGCCAGACGGGGCGATTGCAGGACTTGCGCGCAGCCCTGGCCGCGCTTGGCTGGCAATTCGGATCCAATTGGAACATCGAAGGCCCGGCCTCCCTGCAGCTTGTCTGTTCCGGTGCGCTGCGGCCTGGCGCCTCGCTTGTTCATGGGCGAGTAGATCTTCGCGATCTGCTCCTGACGAGCAGTGCGATCACCCAACCGATTCGCGTGTCGGCAGCGAGCATAGAGTTTTCGCCGGGTGAGCGGCGAGTGGAAATCGGCGGCGCTCAGGCAGCGGGCGCGCGATGGAAGGGCAGCCTCGAACGGAAAGCCGCAGGCGCAGATTGGACCTTCGATGTTTCCGCCGATCGGTTGAATCTCGAGGATATCGGTCGAGAGCTCGGGCAAAGCCGGCAGGGTTTGCTTTACCGCCTGTTGCCGTTTGCCGGATCTGCGGAACTGGCGCCACAAACGGCAACTGCGATTGCACGGATCAACGCACATGGCCGTCTGCATATAGACGAACTCACGCTTGGAGCCTTGCGCTTGGAAAGCCTCGAGGCGACAGCGGATTTGGAACGTGGCGGTCTCGCTCTGCGCCGGGCCCAAGCCGATCTCTACGGAGGTCGCGTGAGGGGCGGGTTCCGCGCTCAATTGGGAACCGAGCTGCACTACAGCTTGCGAGGTCAAGTCGACCGGACGGATTTGTCCGCGCTGGCCTCCCTTACCTCAATAAGGAATGGTTTCGGAGGCATTGGATCGGGCGAAGTGGAGCTTTCCGCGCGCGGTCTGGGACGGCAAGCCTTCCTTGCCTCCCTCAAGGGCGAAGGCTTTCTTCACGTCCAAGACGCCGCAATCGATCTTTTGGATTTGCCCTTAGAGTCGACGGAGAGCGGCTTTCGGGATATCGCAGGCAATTTGTTTAGAAGCAGCACGGTGAGCTTCCGCGTGCAAGATGGCGCAATTCGCGTTGATCCGTGGTTGCTCTCAGGACGGCAGCGACAGTTGGAGATCGTGGGCAACATTGATTTCAGCCGCCGTCTTGATCTGCAAGTGCGATCGATCTCCCCAGCGGATCGCTTGAGCGCGGCCTCCGACTCGCCGGCCGGCGATGACGTTTGGGTGATCGGCGGCACGTTGGATGCGCCGCAGATCATTCGCGAAGAGCGGGTTTCGGCCGGTAACCAAACCATAGTGCGCACCGGCCGGCACTGAACCGGACGGCGCTATCTCGCCGTTTTGCATCGAACTCACATGGTTCCTCTCAAGATATGAGCAGGCGCGCAATTTCCTGTTTGGCTACTCGTTGGCGCCGCGCCGCACGCTTATGTCTGGTCGCGGCCGGGGCGATACTCGCGTATTCCGCAAACTCCGGCTTGCGGGCGCAGTCTCGCTCGAAAGCTGCGTCTTCGACGCCGCGCATTGACCTTCGGCCCAAGCTCGTACCCGGCGAAGTGCTCCGCTATCAGGTGCAGCTGCAGACCGTCACGGACACAAAGCGTACCGGAGCGGTTTCTGATCCGCAGGGTCCTTCTCGGCTAGCCGTCACCTGGGACGCTACGATTAAATTAGAAGTTCTTGGGGAGACCGGCTTTCCGGCCGCCACTTCCCTCGCCCCGAAAGCTCCTCGCGGCAAGATGCCCGGCGCGAAATCGAATGCCCCCGCCGCGTCCATGCGCATCCACACTACCTATGAGCATTCCACCGCCAACGTAAAAAGCGATAGCCCCGACCCGGAGGGTGAAGAGGTCGAGCAGAGGTACAAGCGGCTGGAAGGTCAAGCCATCGAATTCACGGTCAGCACGGACGGCCACGTTTCGGATGTTCGTGGGCTGGAAGGCGTAATCGACGACGATCGGGTTCGCCAGGCCGCCGAGCAATGGATGGCGCAGGTTTCCGGACCGGCTATCGCTGTACAGGGTGTGGCCCTCGGCCAAAGCTGGAATTCCGCGCAGCCGGCTACGTCCATGCCGCTCGCCGGCATGATCTGGCGCAGCAACTCCACGTATTTGCGCAACGAGCCTTGCCAGCCTGCTGAACCCACGGAATCCGGTTCCTCCGGGGAACTTTGCGCTGTCATTCTTACCCGCCAATCCGTTCTTCCTCAAAAACAACTCCGTGATCCCACACCCGAGGACTATCGCCGCAATGGATTGCGCACCTCGGGCCGCTGGACTGGTTCCGGAGAAAGCCTTAGCTATATCTCCCTGCAAACGCATTCGGCCGTGAGCGTTACCCAAGACAGCGCTCAGCGGATCGATTTCACGGTTACAAATTCCTCCGGCCGGTCTATTCGTTACGCCGGAAACATCGAGACGCACTCCCGAGTCAAACTCCTGCCGCCGGACGCGGCCGATTCTCATTAGCAAGCGGCCCGGCGCCGCGTCCACTCGCGCTGCGGTATAATTCCTGGTTTGAGCGCCAGCGCGAATTCTCCGCTGTCCTTTCCGAGAACGATGAACTCTCACGCTTTTCATCTCGCCAGCGATTACCAGCCTTGCGGCGACCAGCCCGAGGCCATTCGGGAACTGGTGCACGGCGTGGAGAGTGGCGAAAAGCACCAGGTGCTGCTGGGAGTGACGGGCTCGGGCAAGACTTTCACCATGGCCAAGATCATCGAGCAGGTGGATAGGCCGGCCCTGGTGCTTGCGCACAACAAAACGCTGGCCGCCCAGCTCTTCCACGAATTTCGCAATTTCTTCCCGAAGAATGCGGTCGAATATTTCGTCAGCTACTACGATTATTACCAGCCCGAAGCCTACATACCGGCTTCCGACACCTACATCGAAAAGGAATCCACCATCAACGACGAATTGGATAAGTTGCGCATGAGCGCCACCCGTTCGCTTTTCGAGCGCCGCGACGTCGTCATCGTGGCTTCGGTCTCCTGCATTTACGGCTTGGGTTCGCCGGAAGCCTATTACGGCATGCTGGTGATGCTGGAAGCGGGGCAGAGGATTTCCCGCGAGGCGCTCCTGCGCCGCTTCGTGGAGATTCAGTACGAGCGCGGCGAGGACCTGCGCCGGGGCACGTTTCGCGTCCGCGGGGATATGATCGAAATTCATCCTCCCTACGAAGACCACGCCTTTCGCATCGAGATGTGGGGCGATCAGATCGATCGTCTACGCGCCATCGATCCGCTGACCGGCGAAATTCGCGGCGAGCCGCTCACGCGTTTGCCCATCTACCCCAAGTCGCACTACGTCTTGCCCGCGGAACAGAAAGAGCGCGCCATCGGCGGCATTCTCGAAGAACTGGCGTGGTGGAAGCCGGAACTCGAAAAGCAGGGCAAATATATTGAGGCGCAGCGCGTGTGGCAGCGGACCATGTTCGACGTGGAGATGATGCGCACCATCGGATACTGCCACGGCATCGAGAATTACTCCCGTCACATGTCGGGCCGCCTTCCCGGCGAAGCGCCGCCCACTTTGCTCGATTACGTGCCGCAGGACTATTTGTTGTTCGTGGACGAATCGCACCAAACCATTCCGCAGGTGCGCGGGATGTATCATGGCGACCGCTCCCGCAAGCAAACTCTGGTCGACTTCGGTTTTCGCATGCCCTCCGCTCTGGATAATCGCCCTCTCAATTTCGAGGAGTTCGAGCATCGCACCAATCAGGTGATCTATGTGTCCGCCACTCCCGGTCCCTACGAACTGACGCGCTCGGCCGGCGTCGTCGTGGAGCAGGTGATTCGCCCCACGGGCCTGATCGATCCGGAAGTCGAGGTGCGCCCGGTGAAGGGCCAGGTCGATGACCTGCTCGAGGAGATTCACGCTCGCGCCGAGAAGGGCGAGCGCGTCCTGGTCACGACGCTCACCAAACGCATGTCTGAGGACCTCGCCGAATATTTCGGCGAAGTGGGCGTGCGCTGCCGCTATTTGCATTCGGAAATCGAGACGCTCGAGCGGGTGCGCATTCTGCGCGACCTCCGCCGCGGCGTATTCGACGTGCTGATCGGCATCAATCTCTTGCGCGAGGGGCTGGATTTGCCGGAAGTTTCGCTTGTCGCCGTTCTTGATGCGGATAAGGAAGGCTATCTGCGCAGCGCTACGGCATTGATTCAGACCATCGGCCGCTGCGCGCGCCACATCAGCGGCCGGGCCATCCTCTACGCGGATGTAATGACAGGCTCCATGCGGCAGGCCATCGACGAGACCAATCGGCGCCGCGCCAAGCAGCTCGCTTACAACGAAGCCAACAGCATCACACCGCAAAGCATCGTCAAGAGCGTGGATATGAAGCTCGCCGCGATCGTGGAAGCCGATTACGTCACCGTGCCCACGGAGGACGTGCTGCCCGAAAAGATTCACAGCGAAGACGAATTGCGCCAGGTGATCGCGCAACTCGAAACGCAGATGCGCGAAGCTGCCAAAAAATTTGAGTTTGAGCGAGCCGCCGGCCTGCGGGACAGAATTCGCGCTCTGCAGCAGCATGAACTCGGCGGCCTATTCGCGGCGGTGGATGCCGCGGCGCCGCCAATGCCTGTGGCAACACCCGAAGCCGTGCAGCCGGCGAAGTCGAAGGGCGGCTAGCGATTCTGATTAAGCGATCGCAGGGCAGCCCACCCGTCGTGGCCATCGTCGGGGCCGGGCGCGTAGGCTGTGCGTTGGGAAAGCGCTTGCATCAAAAGGGCTGGCGCATCGGGCCGGTGATCACGCGCTCGATGCGAACCGCGCGTGCTGCGCGGCGGCGTATCGGGAGCGGCAAGCCGCAGGCGGGCTTGTCGGAAGCCGTGCTTGCGGCTGATCTGATCCTGATCGCCACGCCCGATCGCGCGATCGCCGAAACAGCGGATGCTCTGGCCCGAATTGGCGCTGGGCCGCGCTCTGTTGCGCGGCGCAATGACAAATACCATCGTTCCGGCGCCAGGCGGGCGCGGCAGGGTAAAAAAAAGTCTGGCAGCGGGGCCTGGCGCGGGAAAATCGTTCTGCACACCAGTGGTGCCCTGGGCAGCGATGTTCTGAGGCCGCTGGCGCTTCGAGGCGCGGCCATCGGCTCGCTGCACCCGCTGCAGACGTTCAGCGGGCGAACCATCCCTGGGCTCCCCGGCTCCACCTGTGCGATCGAGGGAAGCGCCGACGCGTTGCGCGCGGCGCGCCGAATTTGCCGCGAACTGGGCGGCGTTCCGGTGGTACTCCCGCCGCGCCGTAAGGCCGCGTATCATGCTGCCGCGGCTTTGGCCGCGGGACACGTTCTCGCCGTGATCGAGGCGGCGGTGCGCATCCTGGTGAGCGTGGGGTTCTCCCGGAAAGCCGCGGTGCGCGCTCTCGTGCCGCTCACGCGGCAAACGCTCGCGAATTACGAGCGCGTGGGCGCTCGCGCCGCGTGGACGGGGCCGCTGAGCCGCGGCGATTTTGCCGTCATCGAGCGGCACCTTGAGGCATTGCGGCATTTTCCGCGAGAGTATCGCGGAGCCTATGATGCGCTCTCGAGACTCGGCGTGAATGTGCTGGGAAATCGCGGCGACTCGAGAAAGCAGCAACTCGAGCGCACGTTGGCGCGAATCAAATAGCACACCCGCCGAGTACGATTTTCCCGCGGGAGAAGCGACGGCATAAACGCCCCCCGTCGCGAATGCGACGGCGTAAATAAGGAGCGAAATTGAACCAACTGCACGTTCCTCTGGAAAGCACCGAACTCGACAACGGACTGCGCGTCGTTGTTTCCCCCGATCGCACGGCGCCGGTGGCAACTCTGGGCGTCTACTACAACATCGGCTTTCGCCTCGAGCCGCGCGGCCGCAGCGGCTTCGCGCATCTTTTTGAACACATGATGTTCCAGGGTTCCGAGCACGCCGGGAAGATGATGCATATCAAGCTGATCAATTCCTCCGGCGGCGTTCTCAACGGCTCGACGCACTACGATGTCACCAACTATTACGAATCGATTCCCTCGAACGCTCTCGAACGCGCGCTCTGGCTCGAGGCCGACCGCATGCGCGCCCTGAAAGTGGACGATGAAAATCTGCGCAATCAGCGCGACGTCGTGAAAGAGGAAGTTCGCGTCAACGTCCTCAATCAGCCGTACGGCGGTTTCCCCTGGCTCGATTTGCCGCCGATCGCCTTCCGCAACTGGCCCAACGCGCACAATTTTTACGGCGATTTCGCCGATCTCGATGCCGCCACGCTCGATGACGTGCAGCAGTTTTTCCGCACCTACTATTCGCCCTCCAATGCGGTCTTGCTCATGATCGGCGACCTCACTCCCGACGAAGGCTTCGCGCTCGCGCTGCGCTATTTCGGAAGCATTCCTGCCGGCCCGCCGCAGCCGAAGGCCGACGTCAGCGAAGCTCGCTTCGAGGGCGTGCGTCGCGGCGAGGTGGAGGAAAAATTCGGCACACTGCCCGCGTTCGCTGTGGGCTACCGCGCGCCCGAGCGCCGAACGCCCGACTGGTACGCCTTGGCCATGCTCGATCATGCTCTGCACGGCGGCCGCGCCGGCCGCGTCTATCGCCGGCTGGTACTCGAGCAACAGATCGCCGTCGATACCGCCGGCGGGATTCACTATCCCGTCGGCGATTTATTTGACTACAACGGCCCCACGCTGCTCGTCTCGCGCGTGCTGCACAAGCCCGAATACAACTCCGAGCAAGCGCTCGAGGCCTACGATGCGGTCATCGACGCCGCGTGCCAGCAGGGTCTCGAGCAGGACGAACTCGAACAGGTGAAGGTGAAGTTTCGCTCCGAATATGTGTCGTCACTCGAAGGCGGGCATGGAGCTTCCATTCCGCGCTACGGCTTGATGCATTATCTGGCCTGCTTCACGCTGTTTGATAACGACGCGTCGCTCGTGAATTCCATTCTCGACGGCTTTCTCCAGGTCAGCCGGGAGCAGGCTCGCGAAGCCGCGCAGCGCTACCTCGATCCCAAACGGCGCGCCATCGTGTTCCGGCAGCCGTCGAAAAAAGGAGCGGCATGATGGCCACCGTGGCGATCCCCGATCCTTTCGCACACGTTCCGTCGCTCGGCCCCGAACGGCCGGTGGTCTGGCCGGCTCGCATGCGCCGCAAGCTCGCCAACGGTCTCGAAGTCGTTCTCGTTGAATCGCACACCATTCCCAAATTTACCGGCGAGCTTTATTTCCGCAGCGGCAATGCGTCGGCCGCCGCGCAGGCGCCGGGGCTCGCGGAAATCACGGCTACGGTGGTTCGCACAGGCACCGAAGCGCGCTCCAGCCGCCAAATCGAAGAAGATTTGCGGCGCATCGGAGCGGATATCGGCACGAGCGCCGGCGCGGACACCAGCGCCATCGGCTTCAACGGCCTGGTGGAGTTCTCCGCGGATTTGCTGAAGCTGGTGGCCGAGCTGGCGCAGCAGGCTTCCTTTCCCGAAGAGGAGTTTGAGCGCGAACGCCGCCAGATGATCGAGGGGCTGCGCATCGCGCGCACCACGCCTTCCTTCCTGGCGAACGAACGTATGCGCCGCGTCCTCTTTGGCGCGCATCCCTACGCCATCATCGCGCCCACGGAAACGCAGGTGAAGGAGTATCGCCTCACGCAGCTGGCCGAGTTTTATCGCTCCCACTACCGCCCCGGCAACGCCCTGCTCATCGCCGCCGGCGATTTTGCCTCGACGCAAATGATGGAGCAGATCGAGCGCATTTTCGGCTCGTGGAAGCCGGCGGAGGTCCCCGCGATTCCGGCTGCGGGCCTGCCGGAACTGCGCGGCCGGCAGGTGCATCTGGTACATTTGCCGGAATCGGTGCAGACGCAAGTTCTGGTAGCGAATCACGCCATCACGCGCAAGCATCCCGATTGGCTGCGCCTGGCGCTCGCCAATTCCATCTATGGAGGCGCCTTCAATTCGCGGCTGATCATGAATATCCGCGAGCAGAAGGGCTACACCTACAGCCCGCGCAGCGGCGTGCATGCCTTGCGCCAGCACGGATATTTCTCCGTGAATGCCGCCGTGCGCAACGACGTCGTTGCCGCCACGCTCACGGAAATTTTCTATGAGCTCGATCGCATGCGCTCGCTCGCCGTCGCCGAAGACGAGCTCTCCGACGCCCGCACTTACATGAGCGGCGTTTTCTCGCTGGGCCTGGCCACGCAGGAAGGCCTGGCCTCGCAGCTCTCGACCGTATATCTGCACGAGCTTCCCGAGGACGAACTGGAGACCTATCGCCAGCGCATCCGTGCCCTCACGGCTTTGGATGTGCTGGCGGCGGCGCGCGCCTATTTCGATTCGGCAAATGCGCAGGTGGTCGTCGTGGGAGACCGCGGGCAGGTTGCCGATCAGGCCAGGCTCTTCGGGCAGGTCACCGAATACGATGCAGAGCCAAAATGAGCCGGGCGCGAATGGGGAATCGCGCCGCGAGGAATTGCGCCGTGGTGAATCGCACCACGGCGAAAGCGCCGCCGGAAATTCGTCTGGCGCTCAATCCGACCGCCGCCGAAATGCTCAGCCCTGGGGAGTCCCGTTCGTTTTGTTTCTGCCGGGCTTTATGCTTCTGGTCGCATTGGGCAAGCTCAAGATTTCTCGTTTGACCGCCGACCTGGTGCGAGGTCTGGCGGCGGGGCCATGCGTGGCCGCATTCGTGATCGCGCGCCGCGCGCAGAGGGCCGCGCGATGAAGCTCCGCCTTCGGGCATGCTCGCTTCTGCTGCTTTGCTGCGCTTTGCTTGTCGCTCGCGCGGCGATCGGCAAGAAAATTCCGCCAAGCGCACCGCTCGATCTGAATACGGCTACGGCCGCGCAGCTCGCGCAGGTGCCCGGCATCGGCGCCGCTACAGCCAGGGCCATCGTGCAGTTCCGGGAGAAAAGCGGCCCCTTCGAGCGCGTCGAAGATTTGCTGGCGATTCGGGGCGTCAGCGCGCGGAAGCTCGAGCAGATTCGCCCCTACGTCAGTGTCTCCAAACCGGGGCCCCGAAAGCCCAGCAGTTCTCGCGGATCAGAAATCCTCAACGCTGCCATCGAGAGCAACGGGCCCGCCTGAAGGCGGCCGCTACAAGATGTGGCAACGTAGCGCGGTTGTAGCGACGACGCTTAAGGTCGGCATATAAAGCAACCGGGAGGAAAACGTCAGAAGCGCTGATGGGTGGCGCGTCCCGTCGCGATGGGCAGCGGCTCCTGATCGGCAATCGTGAGCCCGTAGGCTTCGAGCGCCACCACCTTGCGCGGATGATTGGTGAGCACGCGCAGGCGCTTGAGCCCGAGGTCGATCAGAATTTGCGCGCCGATGCCGCTTTCATGCTGCAAGAGGCGCTGCCGCGCGGCATCCTGATCGAGCTGCCCGCGAGTGTGATAGAGCACGCGCGCCATCTCACCCGATCCCGCCGGCGGCTGTTCCAAGCCGAAGCCTCTACCGGTGTGGTGCAAATAGACAAAAACGCCGCGATCTTCGCGCACGATGGCCTCGAGCGAACGCGCCACGATTTCGTAGCAATCACAAGAGCTCGAGCCGAAAACGTCTCCCGTCAGGCAATGCGAATGCACGCGCACCAGCGGCGGAGGGCCGGACAAATCGCCGCGCACCAGCGCGATGTGCTGTTCGCGGTCTACGTCGCTCGAAAAAACGATCATGCGGAAATCGCCGAAGCGCGTGCCCAGAACGGTTTCCGCGACCCGCCGCACGTAGCGCTCGTGGCGCATGCGGTAGCGGATCAGCTCCGCCACGGTCAGCAGCTTCAGGCCATGCGTGCGGCAAAATTCGGCGAGCTGCGGCAGGCGCGCCATGCTGCCGTCATCGCTCATGATTTCGCAGATCACGCCGGCGGGATAAAGGCCGGCGATGCGCGCTAGGTCCACGGACGCTTCCGTCTGCCCGGCGCGAACCAGCACGCCGCCGCGGCGCGCTCGCAGGGGGAAGACGTGGCCAGGACGCGCCAGATCGGCCGCGCGCGTGCCCGGATCGATGGCCGCCAGGATGGTGATGGCGCGATCGGAGGCGCTGATGCCGGTAGTGGTTCCGCGGCGCGCATCGATCGATTCAGTGAACGCGGTACCCAGCGCGGAAGTATTCACCGGCGACATGGGCGGCAGGTTCAGCTCGTCGCAGCGCTCTTCGGTGAGCGCCAGGCAGATCAGGCCGCGCCCATACTTGGCCATGAAGTTGATTGCCGCGGGGGTTATTTTCTCCGCCGCCACCGCGAGATCGCCTTCGTTCTCGCGGTCTTCG
Source organism: Acidobacteriota bacterium (assembly GCA_003223315.1). Taxonomy (GTDB): domain Bacteria; phylum Acidobacteriota; class Terriglobia; order Acidiferrales; family UBA7541; genus Palsa-189. Next base: position 13,168 of record QHYR01000048.1, read on the forward strand.
TCATCCACCAGAACGATCTGGCGGCCCTGCCGAAATTCTTCCGCGGCTTCTTCTACGGTTGCGAATTCGATGGACATCACTATTATCGTAGCAGACGAAGAGCTCAGGGCGCGGGACTGGCCGAGCGCCCCGAGCTTTACCTGAGCTGCAACTGTTGCGTGAACCTTACTTCGACGCGCTGCTCACTTCGGTCGAAGCGGCCTTTTGCAGCTCCGAGAACGGCACCACAAAGCCGTGCAGCGGCGCGATAGTGGCCACATCCAGCTTCATCTGCTGCAAATCCTGGTACAACAGCACCGTGCCGGCGTGAGATCGAGGACCCGCCGACGGCGCATTCGGAGGAGGCGGCGTGAAGTCATCTGCCTCGATCAGGATTTTTTCCTTCGGCAGGTACACCATGGACATGACAACATTGTGAATGTCGCCAGGGAGGCGATAAATATCGAGCTCGCGTCCTCCATCGCTGAGAACATACTTGTCTTTGAACGTAACGAACGTGGCCTTCTTGGGACTCTGCGCCAGGTGGTCCGGATCCAACGTGCGCGGCGCCTTCCAGGCCTGTTCGTAGAAGCCCTTGTTCATCTCCTGCGTGATCAGGGTCGCGCCCTCGGCGACAAAGTAACGCACGCCGCCCGCGTGGTCGAAGTGGTCGTGCGTATTGATCAGATACTTTATGGGCTTCTCCGGGATCAGCTTCCTCGCCTCCGCGAGTACGCCCGCGGCTCGCGCATCGTTGAGCGGACTTTCGACCATGACCGCATAGTTTGGAAACTCCACCAGCACGCTATTGTGAGTGCCGCCGGCCAGGAACCAGACTCCGTCGGCGAGTTTCTGGTTCGTGACATTCACTGGCGGGATCCTGGCAGCCTTGACGTTGTCAGGAACCGTAAGGGCGAGGTCGGGATTGGCTCGCACATCCGTGACGGTGAGATTCAGCACCGGCGATCCGCCCTGCTTTTGCACGATCGTGGTGGGGAACTTCACACCGTTGAAGTCTTTGTAGCCCGAGTAATCGGTTTCCACCGGCATATCACCGAGGACCGGGTTCGGAAGCCAGGTTTCCGTCCTGGTGACCATCCCCTGGCTATCGATCGTGCCGTCCAGTTTGAATTTGCCTTCGCTGAACGACACCACAGTGCCACCCTTGCCCTTTTTCGCGGTGGCGTTGTTTTCCATGGCTGCTTTCAGGAAGCCGTGCGGAGTGAGCCAGATCTGGAGCTGGCGCTCTTCCGCCGCGGCGACCGCGGGTTGGGCAGCATTGCCGGGCTGGTTCCAGGCAGATTGGCCGCTCACCAGATTCACCTGCTTCTGTTCGCCTGCGAACGGTCCTCCGCCGCCGTTGCGGATGGGAGTCGGCTCAACCAGGGTCATCTCTTCCTTAGCGGATTTGGAGCCATAGTCAATCGTGCGCGTATAAGACTTGATGTCGTTTATGGGCCATGCCCCGCCCGGCGTAAAGGCCTGTCCCAGAGCGCCCACATGTCCGCTGCCCGAATATTGAATCGATTTGACGTCGCCCATGGCCTTGCTGGCCGATTGCAAAACGCTCTTGGCGTCCTGAGCGCTTGCCGAGAAGCACAAGCCCAGCAAAAGCCCGAAGTACAGCGCAAAGCTCAAAGATAGTTTTCTGCCCACGGTTTCACCTCCAGTAGTAGCGCCGTCGTCTCCGATGCGGTCCGGCGTTTGGATGCCGCGATTGCTTTCGGCATTCCAGGACTGCGGAACTCCGTCCCATGCCGGAGAGGCCGGCGCGAAAGAATCTCCCCGCAGCTTGGTCGAGCATTATATAGCCGGAAAGCGAGGGAGGAATAGAGAAACTGGAGTCGCTGGGGGGGCGGCCACTACAACCGGCTCGTTTAACAGCGGGTTTGTTAGAGGCGGCCTTTAGACCGGCCGGCTAGGCCGCCCTGCTGCAGTGGTATGGAGAACACAAGGCGGTCCGGCTCGAGTCGGACCGCCTTCTGTTTTCGCCCGAAATTGCCTCGGCGTTTTAGTACATGCCGCCGCCCATGCCTCCGCCGTGCGGTCCCGCGCTGGCGGCCTTCTTTTCGTCCTCGCGGATGTCGGCCACCAGAGCTTCCGTGGTCAGCATCAGTCCCGCGATGGAAGCGGCGTTTTGCAGGGCCAGACGGGTGACCTTCGCGGGATCGATCACGCCCATCTTGACCATGTCGCCATATTCGTCGCTTTCCGCGTTGAAGCCGAAGTTGTCTTCCTTGGAGTCGCGGACCTTGCCGATTACCACCGCGCCTTCGAACCCCGCGTTATAAGCAATCTGCCGCAGCGGCTCTTCGAGCGCGCGCTTGACGATGTTGATGCCGGTGGCCTCGTCGCCATCGGCCTTCAGCTTGTCGAGCGCGGGGATGCAGCGCAGCAGGGCCACGCCGCCTCCGGGCACGATGCCTTCCTCGACCGCCGCGCGCGTGGCGTGCATGGCGTCTTCCACGCGAGCTTTCTTTTCCTTGAGCTCGGTTTCGGTCGCCGCGCCCACCTTGATCACGGCCACGCCGCCCACGAGCTTGGCGAGGCGCTCCTGCAGCTTCTCGCGGTCGTAGTCGGAAGTAGTGTCGTCGATCTGCGTGCGGATCTGCTTCACGCGCCCCTCGATCTCGGAGGTCTTGCCGCCTCCCTCGACGAGGGTGGTGTTGTCCTTATCGATGGTGACTTTCTTGGCTCGCCCGAGGTCTTCCACCTTCACGTTTTCGAGCTTGATGCCCAGGTCTTCGGTGATGGCCTTGCCGCCGGTCAGTGTGGCGATGTCTTCCAGCATGGCCTTGCGGCGATCGCCAAAGCCCGGCGCCTTCACGGCCGCGCATTGAAGAGTGCCGCGCAACTTGTTGACCACCAGGGTGGCGAGCGCTTCGCCTTCCACGTCTTCCGCCACGATCACGAGCGGCTTGCCCATCTTGGCAATCTGCTCGAGCAGCGGCAGCAGGTCCTTCATCGAGCTGATCTTTTTTTCGTGGATCAGAATGCGGACATCCTCGAGCACGCACTCCATGCGCTCGGGATCGGTGACGAAGTAGGGCGAGAGGTAGCCGCGGTCGAATTGCATGCCTTCCACGACTTCCAGCGTGGTTTCCATGGTGCGGCTCTCTTCCACGGTGATCACGCCGTCCTTGCCCACTTTCTTCATGGCCTCGGCGATGATGCCGCCGATCTGCTTGTCGTTATTGGCGCTGATGGTGCCGACTTGCGCGATCATCTCGCCTTTGACGTCGCGGTGCAGCTTGCGAATCTCGTCGATGCAAGCTTCCACGGCGCGTTCGATGCCGCGCTTGAGTCCGGTCGGGCTCGCCCCTGCCGCGACGGTCCTTACGCCTTCACGGAAGATGGCTTGCGCCAGCACGGTAGCGGTGGTGGTGCCGTCGCCGGCGACGTCGGAGGTCTTCGAGGCCACCTCCCGCACCATCTGCGCGCCCATGTTCTCCAACGGATCCCTCAGTTCGATCTCCTTGGCCACCGTCACTCCGTCCTTGGTAATGACCGGCGCACCAAACTTCTTCTCGATCACAGCGTTGCGCCCCTTGGGGCCAAGCGTGATCTTCACGGCGTCAGCCAGCAAATTGACGCCGCGCAAAATGGACTGGCGGGAATTTTCCCCAGTCACGATCTGCTTTGCCATTGCATCCTCCTAAGAATTTTTGCTCCGAGTTTACTGCTCTCGCTTTACCCAAAGGGTGCAGCGATCAACGCCTCGACGTTGCGGCCTTGGCCGCCCCGCCCAGCTTGGCCAGAATTTCTTCCTCACGCAAAATCAGGTACTCCTGGTCCTCGATCTTGATTTCCGTTCCGCTGTACTTGCCAAAAAGAATGCGGTCGCCTGCTTTCACGTCGAGGGGAACCCGCTCGCCCTTCTCGATCTTGCCGGCGCCCACGGCGATGACTTCGCCTTCCTGGGGCTTCTCTTTTGCGGTATCGGGGATGATGATCCCGCCCTTGACGGTCTCTTTCTCCTCGATGCGCTTGATCAGCACGCGGTCGTGCAGGGGAGTCACGTTGACTGCCATCGTAAGTTGTCCTCCGTGCGATATTCGGGTGACCTCAGAGGACTGCCTTTAGCACTCCTCTTAGGCGACTGCTAATATATGCAGTCTTACGCCCCCTGTCAAGTCTAGAGTCTCAGGAGGAAAGAATGGACCTGTGGATTTCCGGGTCCTCTCATGGGCGGCAGGAGCTGCCCATTTCTCATGCAACGTCATGCAAACAAGTGACTTATGCTTGCGCTTTTGACCTCGGCGGCCTTCATCATATTTGCCTTGATCAGGTTTCAAGCTTCCGCCGTAAAATAAGCTTCGCCGCTGGCAAGACTGCGCAATGGATCACTACATCGAGTTCCGCGAAGTCAGCAAATCCTTCGACGATCATGTGGTGCTCGATCACGTCAGCTTTACGGTTGATCCCGGCGAGACCTGCGTGATCATGGGGCGCAGCGGCGTAGGCAAATCCGTCACGCTGAAGCACATCCTCGGATTCCTGAAGCCTGATTCGGGACGCGTGATCGTGGCCGGCCAGGACATCACCGATTGGACCGAGCGGCAATTGGTGCAGATTCGCCGGCGCGTAACCATGGTCTTTCAGTCCGGCGCGCTTTTCGATTCGCTCACGGTGCGCGAAAACATCGAGTTTCCTCTCGACGAGCGCCCGGACCTCTCTCCGGAAGCAATCGACGCGCGCGTGGCCGAGTTGGCCGAGATGCTGGAAATCAGCGAGTTCCTCGATAAACTGCCCGATGAGCTCAGCACGGGCATGAAACGCGCCGTGGCCATCGCCCGCGCTCTGGCACAGGATCCTGAGGCGATTCTGTACGACGAGCCCACCACGATGGTCGATCCCTTGATGGCCGCGCACACCAGCAACCTGATCCTCAAGCTCAAAGAGGCCATGCATAAAACTTCCGTCGTGGTCACGCACGATACGCATCTCGGCAAAAAGATCGCCGATAAGCTCGTTTTTTTGCAGGAAGGCAAGGTCGCGTTTTTCGGACCCTGGGAGGAGTTCGAGGCTTCCGAGGATCCTTTCCTCCGCAATTTCCGCCTGCAGGACGAGCTCATCCCGGCTCTCGACGCGACGATATAGTCAGTTTCACGATCTCGCAGCCGACCTGAAAGCCGCCGATGCAGATACGAAGACCGACCTAAACGTCGGCGCTACAAACCGGCGGAAACTCTGCTATCGTTCCCGCCGGCAATGACTGCCGCTTCCGCATCCGCCGCGCATCCG